>CACKQA010000075.1 GCA_902602135.1 uncultured Alphaproteobacteria bacterium | reverse complement strand
AGTAAAATTTATTTCTGATGCAATTAATTCTAAATCTTCATCTTTCAATCTGTCATTATTTTTAAAAATTAATTTATTTATATTGGGATATTCTATAATTGTAATTACATAGTTGTTATCAACAAAATTTATACGTACATCAGAAAATAATCTTGATTCATTCAAAGCTTTTAAAATTTCATTGCTATTATCTTTATCTGCATTTTTAGGAATATCATTGAGTAACGAAAGAATGACATTAGGATCAGTATAATCATTACCTTTAATTTCATACTTGATTTCATTTGAATAAATAGATTTTGAAACAAATAAAATAAATAGGGAAATTAAAATCTTAAAATTTAAATTTTTGTAATTTATTTTCAAGTTTCTCATGATATTTTATGATATCTTTAATGGTGTTTACAGGAGAATACAAATTTAAAGATATTACTTTATCAATAATCCTGTAAATATCTGTATAATTTATAATTTTATTTTTAAATTGATTCACAGCAAATTCATTTCCAACATTAAATTTTATAAGATTTTGTGGTCTTTTTTTATCAATTTTTTCAAACAGTTTATAAGTAGGAAAAATTTCATATTTAACATTTTCAAAATTGAGAGTTTTGTAATCTTTAAAATAATAATTTGTATTTATTAAGTTTGGTTTTTTTTTAGAAAGTAACAAAAAGTTATATATCGGTATTTTCATGTCATTTTTGAATAAGTTAAAATTAGTAACAAAATTTTCATGTTCTATTGCAGAATGTACAATAGCTTCTGGATGTATAAGAATTTTCATTTTATCAAATGGTATGTTAAATAGATAATGTGCTTCAATAAGTTCAAGACATTTATTTACAAGTGTTGCAGAGTCTATGCTATTTTTATATCCCATTTTCCATTTAGGGTGATTAATAGCTTGCGAGAATTTTATATTTTTTAAAGTATTAAATTTTTTTTTATAAAATGGTCCGCCAGAAGCGGTTAAGATTATTTTCTTTATTGTTTTATTATTTTGGAATTTATTGAAATAATCAAATAATGAAAAATGTTCTGAGTCTAAAGGAAAAATTTTAGTTTTATTAAAATATTTATTCTTATTAAAAATATGCCCTGCTGAAACAATCGCTTCCTTGCTTGCAATTCCAAGATTATCTGTATTTTTAATTATATGCTCTAAAAAATATAATGATTTATATCCAGATACTGCTAAAACACTCAAATTTGATTTACTAATCAGTAAGTAATTTATTAATTCATTAAAATCTATTAATTTTGTTTTACCAATTTTTAATTCAGATTTTGAAATTTTGTTAATATCATAAAGAAAAGCATATTTAGGTTGGTATTTTTGTATTTGTTTTTTTAATAATTTAAAGTTTGATTTTGCACATAATAAATTAATATTTATGTTAGAAAAACTTTGATCAATTAATTCTAATGTTTTTCTACCTATTACACCTGTACTTCCATATATATTAATAATCATATTAAAAATTTATAGATATAGAATAAAACATAATTGAAAATAAAAAACTATCAAACCTATCAAATACTCCGCCATGTCCTGGAATTATCTCACTAGAATCCTTTAAACTATTCCTTCTTTTAAAATATGACTCTATTAAGTCACCTAACAAAGCACAAAGGATAATTGTGATAATAAAAAAAAGAAGCTCTAATGATAGATTAAATTTTAAAATAGAAGCAAATATCATGCTCAATATCAAAGAGCAAATAAAGCCTCCAATTAAACCTTCTACTGTTTTATTTGGACTTATATAAATTAATTTTTTTGTGCCAATAGATTTACCAATTATATAAGAGAAAGTATCAAAAAAAACTACGGTGAATATATATAAATGAAAACTAAATTTAATTTTATCATCAAATTCAATTATAAAAAAAAAAATAAATGATAAAAATATGTAAACTAAAGGTACTAATTTATAATTTTTAAAAAAATATAAAACCTCAATTATAATAGCGATATAGATAATTAATATTAAATAAAATACAAA
>CACKQA010000074.1 GCA_902602135.1 uncultured Alphaproteobacteria bacterium | reverse complement strand
TTACTTGTGAGTGGGTAACTCAAGATTGGGATGGTATTATTCCAGCTCTTCTTCAAGGTAAATATGATATTATTATTGCTGGAATGTCTATTACCGAAGAAAGAAAAGAAAAAGTTAATTTTACAACTGGTTATATGACTGATGGCGCAAGATTTGCTGTTTTAAAAAATAGTGGTTTAGCAAACTTAAATATTGCAGGTATGGCTAAAGTTAATCTTAATAATGCTGGTGGAAAAGAACAGGCTGCAATTGGCCAGCTAATTGCTGCAATGGATGGCAAAACTGTATGTGTTCAATCTTCTACAATTCATCAAAATTTTTTAGAAAAACACATGTCTGGTGCCGTAGATGTTAAACTATATCAAGCAGTTGATGATCATAATTTAGATTTAGCTGCTGGAAGATGTGATGCTGTTCTTGCTGATGTAGGATCAATCATTGATTTTATGGAATCAGATGGAGGCGTTGATGTTGCATTCACAGGCCCAACATTCTCTGGCGGTGTCTTTGGTGATGGTGTTGGTGGAGCTGTTAGAAAAGAAGACACTGAAATCTTAGAAATGTGGAATGCTGCAATTGCTGAAATGTCAAAAGATGGAACTACTGCTGAAATAACAAAGGAATGGTTTGGTAGGGATATTTCAATGTAATTTTTTATTTTTTTTTAATAATAGCGGCCTTTAGGCCGCTTTTTTTTTGATTAATTTATAACCTTCATGCATAAGAAGATATTAATATAATTTTTATAAAATGAACTCTCTTTTATATTTGCTTATTCAAATTATAAACCTTTTCCAGTTTGTATTAGTCGTTTACATTATATTAACTTGGTTAGTAAATTTTAATATAATTAATACCGGGAATAGGTTTGTTTATAGTATTCTTGATGCTTTATACAGATTGTGTGAGCCAAGTTTAACTTTTGTAAGAAGATACCTTCCTACTTTTGGTGCAATTGATTTATCTCCTATTGTTGTTTATCTTGGTTTATTGTTTTTAAAAAGTTTACTTATTGAATATTGGCCTAGGTACTAATGACTAAAATTATAGATGGAAAAAAAATATCTCAAAGACTAAAAGATAATTTAAAAATTGAAATTGATGAAATTAAGAATACTTTTAAGCGTGTTCCTGGACTAGCTGTTGTTCAAGTTGGGGATGTTGCGGCAAGTAGCGTTTACGTAAAAGCTAAGACTAAAGCTGCTAAAGAAGTTGGTATAATTGTTTTTGATCATCATCTTGATGCCTCAACAACTCAGTCAGATCTTTTACATTTAATAAATGAATTAAATAAAAATGAAGATGTAAATGGTATTTTAGTACAACTACCTCTTCCTATAAATATTAATGAACAAATTATTCTGGATAGTATTCATCCAAACAAGGATGCTGATGGATTTCATCCTTTGAATGTTGGAAAATTATCAATTAGTAATTCTAATAATGAAAACTTACTTATTCCATGTACTCCTTTAGGCTGCTTAATTATGTTACAAGATGAGGGTATAGATTTGAGTGGTAAAAATGCAGTTATTATTGGGAGATCAAATATTGTTGGTAAACCAATGGCACAATTATTAATCAAAGAGTCTTGTACCGTTACAATAGCTCACTCTAAGACGATTAATATAGAAAATATATGCAGAAGTGCAGATATATTAGTTGTTGCTATAGGAAAACCAGAAGTAGTGAAATCTCATTGGGTAAAAGATGGTGCTATTATTATAGATGTTGGGATTAATAGAATAAACGATGTTGAAAATAATAAAACTAAGCTTGTTGGTGATGTCATGTTTGATGAAGTAAAAAGTAAAGTTTTTGCTATTACACCTGTGCCAGGTGGTGTTGGGCCAATGACAATTGCCTGTCTTTTAAAAAATACAAAAACAGCTTTTTTAAATCAAAATAAAATCTAATTTTTTAAAGCTTTATTTATGTGTTTAAGAAAAATATCTACGGTTATGGTTTTTCTTGCATCACTACAATGATTGCATAATTTTCCAATTTCCCCACATGGGGAAAATTCATTATCATAATAAATATTTTCAT
>CACKQA010000073.1 GCA_902602135.1 uncultured Alphaproteobacteria bacterium | reverse complement strand
TATATAAATCAATTGCACTTGAAGTAGCAAAAAGAAATATAAATGTAAACGTAATATCACCAGGATTCATTTCAACTACAATGACTGATAAATTAAGCGATGATCAAAGAGAGTCTTATTTATCAAAAATACCTATGTATAGATTTGGTAAACCTAATGATATTGCAAATATAGTCTATTTTTTAGCTAGTGAGGATTCCTCCTATATAACAGGACAAAATATTCATGTTAATGGTGGAATGTTAATGGTTTAATTTGTTGACACATATTGAATTAATAATCTAAAAGCAGTTATAAGGAGAAAATTATGAGTGAAATTCAAGATCAGGTAAAAAAAATTGTTGTAGATCATTTAGGAATTGATGAATCTAAAGTAGTTCCTGAAGCTAAATTTATAGATGACTTAGGTGCTGATAGTTTAGATACAGTAGAACTAGTCATGGCATTTGAAGAAAAATTTGGAATTGAAATACCTGATGATGCAGCCGAAACTATTCAAACTGTGCAAAATGCAATAGATTATATTCAAAGTAAAAAATAAATCTTTATAATTTCAATGAGAAGGGTTGTAGTTACAGGTATGGGCTTATTAACAGCCTTAGGTAACAATAAAGAAGTTTCTTGGGATAATCTTATTAATTGCAAATCCGGTATAAGGAAAATTGATCATTTTGATGTTTCTAAATTGCCAGCCAAAATAGCAGGATATATTAGCAATGATCCTAATGATGAAAATTATTTCAACAAATCTCAAGTTTTAGAAACTAGAGATATAAAAAGAAACGATAGATTTATTCAATATGGATTGATAGCATCAAAAATGGCAATTGACGACTCAGGCCTTGAAAATCTAAATGACGAAGAAAAATTGAGAGTAGGAGTTTCTGTTGGTTCTGGAATTGGAGGATTAGAAACAATTTATGAAGGTTCTCTTACTATTGATAGTAAAGAACCAAAAAAATTATCACCTTTTTTTATTCCATCTTCTTTGGTAAACTTATTATCAGGACAAATTTCTATTAAATATGGTTTTAAAGGACCAAATCATTCAGTTGTAACTGCTTGCGCTACAGGAGCACACTCTATTGGTGACTCTGGTGAAATGATAAAAAGAGGTGCAGCTGATGTGATGATTGCTGGAGGCTCAGAAGCAGCCGTATGTAAATTAGGTATAGCTGGCTTTTGTGCTGCTAGAAGTTTAAGTACCTCTTATAACGATGATCCACATTTAGCTTCAAGACCATGGGATAGAGATAGAGATGGTTTTGTAATGGGTGAAGGTGCGGGAATTGTTGTTTTAGAAGAAATGGAATTTGCAAAAAAAAGAGGGGCAAATATTTATGCTGAATTAGTTGGTTACGGAATGTCAGGTGATGCTCATCATATTACTGCACCTGCAGAAGATGGGGATGGAGGTTTTAGAGCTATGAAAGAGGCTTTAAAAATGGCAAACATCCCAACAGAAAAAATTGACTATATAAATGCACATGGAACATCAACTGTAAAAGGAGATGAAATCGAAATTAGTGCTATTTCAAGGTTATTTGAACATAATTTATTTGTTAGCTCTACTAAATCCTCAATAGGTCATCTTCTTGGTGCTGCCGGCAGTGTTGAATCTATATTCTCTATAATGGCTATAAAAAATAAAACTTTACCAGCTACTTTAAACTTAGAAAATCCAATTGAAACTTCAAATATTAACTTATTGCCTAAAACACCAATTAACAAGGATATAAATTATGCACTAAGTAATTCTTTTGGATTTGGAGGAACTAATACTGCATTATTATTTAAAAATTTTTAATTTTTTTCTTGTAATTTTCATAATTTTCTTTTCTTTAACTTTTTACTATTCAATTAATAAAAAAAATATAGTTAAAAAAGAAATTTTCTCGATTCAAAAACAGCAAAAATTAGAAAGTATTTTTAAACAAAATTTAGAACACGTATCTTATCTAGATATTCTTTTTATAAAAACTTATTATCATTTAAATAATTTTTTATTTAATAAGTACATACATTATGGTGATTTTAAAGTATCTAAGTATGTCTCTGTAATTGATTTTTTTAAAATAATTAGCAAACCTAGTAATGTATTAACTAAAATTACAATTGTTG
>CACKQA010000072.1 GCA_902602135.1 uncultured Alphaproteobacteria bacterium | reverse complement strand
GGTGCTTATACAGAAAGTCAAAAGAAAGCTTATGCTGATACATATTCTGATCCTAGCTCAATTGTCTTTGAAAACTACAATGGAGGTTTAGGTGAAGTAAGAGCTCAAGTAGAAAGTGGAAGTGTTACTTGGGATATTGTTGATGTGTTACCATCTGATGCAATCACAGGTTGTGATGAAGGTCTTTTCGAAGATATTTCATCTGAAATTGCAGCTAATGCAGCTCCTGGACCAGACGGCGAGTCAATGCTAGAAGATATGGAAAATAACGGTCTTGAATACCACTCTGGTTGGGACTGTTGTGTACCACAAATCTTTTGGACATACGTTGTATTCTATGACCCTGATGCTTTCCCTGGTGAAAAACCAGATAGTATGGCAGACTTCTTTGATACAGAAAAATTCCCTGGTAAAAGAGGTATTCATACTTGGGCAACAGGTGTAATCGAAAAAGCAATGGTAGCAGATGGTGTAAAACCAAATGCAGTACCAACAGTTTTAGCTAACCAAACAGGTGCTATCGATAGAGCGTTTGAAGTTATGGACAGAATTAAAGATGATGTTGTATTCTGGTCAGCTGGTTCACAACCACTTGAATTAGTAAAAAGTGGTGAAGTTATCATGGCAATTGCGTATAATGGTCGTGTTGGCGCAGCTAACTTAGCTGAAGGTGAAAACTTTGAATATATTTGGGAAGGTCAAGTACTAGACCAAGAGTATCTATGTCTAACTGCTGGTGCTCCTAATAGAGAAGCAGCACTTGATTTCATGTGGCATGCTTCAACTCCTGAAGCACAAGCTGAACAAGCTAAATATATTACATATGGACCAATGAGAGCATCTGGTATTCCAATCATTCAAAATAATGAGCCTTGGGGACCAGGAGGTGTTGATATTATGCCTCACATGCCTAACACACCAGAACGTTTGAAAGTTTCAATCGTGAGTGATCCACAATGGTGGTCAGATTACGGTGCAGAAATTAATGAGCGTTATGCTGCATGGATGGGCAACTAAGCTTGATAAATTAAAATTTGTAATTTAATCTAAAGGCGAGAATTATCTCGCCTTTTTATTTGGAGGTTACTATTTCTACAGCTGAATTATTAACTACTGACGGTATCCCACTTAAGCAAAGTCTTCGAAAAGCTGAAAGAAGAAATAAACTTCGAGCATTTTTTCTAGTCTTTCCTTTACTTCTTTTTATTGTAGTTACTTTTGTAATGCCAATCGGAGATATGCTTCTTAGGAGTGTTGACGATAGCCAAATTAATTCTGTTTTTCCTAATACTTTTGATGAATACAAAAACTGGGATAAAGGAGCCGACGAACTACCTCCAGAAGAAGTATATAAAAGTCTTTTTTTCGAACTAGCTAACGGTGATAAAAGACAGATAGGCAAAGCTTTAACTAGGATGAATTATGCTAAATCTGGTTGGAAAAGCTTAATTAAAAAAACTACAAGAGAAATTAAAAAAATTATAAAAAAAGGTGAAGAACCTGTTTCGTATAAAGATACATTTATCAAAATAAATAAATTATGGGGAGATCCAACTTACTGGTACTCTTTTAATCAAATGGTAAATGATAGATCATCAATTTATTATTGGAATGCTCTGGATAGAACATTTGATGAAGATGGAGAAGTTGTTCTTCAAGATGAAAAAAGAAGAATGTATGTAAAAACATGGCTTAGAACTTTTAAGGTAAGTATCTATGTAACAATTTTCTGCTTAATTCTTGGTTTTCCAGTCGCTCATTTATTAGCTAACTTACCACTCAGATACAGTAATCTTTTGATGATTTTTGTATTACTACCTTTTTGGACTTCCTTACTGGTGAGAACAACTGCATGGATAGTAATGCTTCAGCAAAATGGTGTTATAAATGGAATTTTAGTTTGGCTAGGAGTCATAAGTGATGATGGGAGAATACAAATGGTTTACAATGAAGCAGGTACATTAATTGCTATGACGCAAATTTTATTGCCATTTATGATTTTACCTTTGTATAGCGTAATGAGAGTAATTCCGAAGAGTCATATGAGAGCAGCTCAAAACTTAGGTGCTAAACCTGCAATGGCATTTTGGCGTGTTTACTTGCCACAAACTATTCCTGGAATAAGTGCGGGCGGTTTATTAGTATTTGTTCTTGCTATTGGATATTTTATCACACCTGAATTAGTTGGGGGGAAAGATGG
>CACKQA010000071.1 GCA_902602135.1 uncultured Alphaproteobacteria bacterium | reverse complement strand
ATCAAAAGTTTCTAATTTTTCGTTATCTAAATTAATTCTGAATAAAACTGATTTTGGTTTAATATCTACCCAAAGTAAACTTTGATCAATGGAAGACCAAGTGATGCCTTCTCCTAAACTATTTTTTACATCTTTATATAATTCGACCTTACTCATATTTTAGATCAATATAATAAAAATTAATATTAATGAAGATAAGTTTAGAGGTAATGGGCTTTATCTTTGATACGAGCCATTACTTCCTTAGTAGCTTCTTCAGATCCATCATGGAACGTGCCCATTAATTTATCTAAGAAACTAGTATTTCCACCTGAGTAATTGCATTCAAAATATTTATGATGAATATAATGCATATAATCACCTGTTGGAATTGATACACCATTTTTGAATGTCATTTTTTCATATCCTGTATGTCCAGGTGTAGGTGCTAAACCAGCATGAAATACATGATACATCGCAACAAGAGGATGTGAAGGGATTATCCAATGAACTAAGATACCTGAAAAATATAATATATGCTCTATAGGATGCATAGACATACCTGACCAAGCCCCTGTATTCGTATTACGGTGGTGCACTTTATGTGCAATTTTATAAAGTGGTGCCCAGTGCAATAGTCTATGTGTTAAGTAAAAATGTGCGTCTCTTATAAATGGAACAAGAAAGAACATAAAACAACAATATATTGGATACGCCTCCCAACTTACATATGGAATTATTTGATTTGCAAATGCCCAAAATGTAATTACTTCATAAGCTGTCCATAATGGAATAGCACTACAAAAAGTATAGAATAGGTTATCTTTAGTCTGATCATTAAATAAAAAAGTTGAGTTATTTTTTTCTAGAGGTCGTGGGTTATATTTAAATGAAGTACCTTGAGTCTTCAGTCTTAAATGAAAGAAGCCTGTCCAAAGCAAAATAATAACTGCGTTCCTGAAAAATATGTAGGATATCCATCCTATTTCAAAAGTCTTCATTGTCTCTAAAGAAGGAGTCAAAAAAAGATATGTAGCAACTGTTATTGCTGCAAAGACAAAGGTCCATGGGAAAAAAATTCCCGGAAATTTAAAAAAATATTTTAAAAATTTTATTGGGTTAAAAAATATATCTTTAGGTGGGTTAATAGTTATTGTACCAAAAGGTTTCCAATGACCCCTTTTATCTCTTGTACCAAAGTCACTATCATTTAGTTGATTTCCCATGATGTATTTATAGTATATTTTGAATAAAAAAAAAGAGACTAAATTGTCGTATCTGGAACCTTAACATCAATAAAATAATTTTTATCTTTAGATTGCTTCAATATTGCTGGAATTATTGATCTATAAGCAGAAATTATTCCGTTATGAGGTTCTGGCATTTGATTTTTAACTATTTTGTGAAATTTTTTTAAATTATGGCATGGGATTTTTGGGAAAATGTGGTGTTCAATATGATATTCCATATTTGAATACAAAAAACTAAAAAAAGGGTTCATAATAACGGTTCTTGTACTTTTTCTATGATCTTTAATATTATCAGCTAGTCCTGCGTGTTGAGTCATGGCACAAATCATTAATACAGTGTTGCCATAAAATGGAGGTAAAATTATCATAATAATTGGCAACCATGATTGAAGCAAAACTGAGGATAAAATTACAA
This sequence comes from uncultured Alphaproteobacteria bacterium, assembly GCA_902602135.1. GTDB lineage: Bacteria > Pseudomonadota > Alphaproteobacteria > HIMB59 > CACPNW01. Next base: position 682 of record CACKQA010000071.1, on the reverse strand, counting down.
GTAGCCAAAAACTTAAATATAATCTTGAACTATTAATAATTTTTTTTATCTCCTTTTCAGGTACTGTAACTTTTACAACAGGAGTAATTATCCCAAATGAATGTTTAATAATTTCAAAATGTGTAAAATGTCTAATTTTTTGAATATTAATTATTGGACCAAGAGGTAAAAAATTTAAAAGAAATCTAATAGGCTCTGTTGGTTTCGGACTATTATTTTCGTAATCATACACCTCCTCATGTGTAAATATAGTGTAAGTATGATGATGAAAATGACTCCACTTCCATCTAACTGCTTCAAAACCACCGAGTAAAGAAGTTATATGATAAAGAAATTTATTTAACGCTCTTGTTTTAAAATATGTTTCGTGATTTGTTTCATGTTGAATGCTTATGATTTTACAATAGAAAATATTTCCATAAAGCAAAAGAGCAGGTATTGACCATAAACTACCCCAACTTAGAATACACAGATATCCACTTAATATTAAAGCAACAATAAATACGGATATATCTAATAAACCTTTTATATCAGATCTCTTAGAAAGTTCCTTTAAAGTTTTCTTATCAATTTTTGGTTTATACCAAGTTTTTAAATCAACTTCGCCCGCAAACATTAATCAAAATTTTTCTGAAAGCTTTAAAAATTTTTCAAATTCACCTTCATCAATGTTAACAGTGAT
>CACKQA010000070.1 GCA_902602135.1 uncultured Alphaproteobacteria bacterium | reverse complement strand
ATTTTAAAATCAGAAGATGTGTTTCATACCATTAATGCATTCAAAAAAATGGGAGTAAAAATAGAGGAATTTTCTGATAAATTAATAATTTATGGTAATGGATTAAATTCATTAAAAAAACCAACAAATGAAATATTTCTAGGTAATTCTGGAACTAGCGCAAGGTTACTTGCAGGTCTGCTATCCTCTCAAAAATTTGATTCAGTTCTAAAAGGTGATGGTTCTTTATCAAAGAGACCAATGGGAAGAATTGCTGACCCATTAAAAAATATGAATGCTAAAATTAATACATCAAATGGAACTTTGCCAATAACAATTAAAGGTAATGAATTAAAAGCAACAAAAATAGATTTAAAAATTCCATCTGCACAAATTAAATCAGGGATAATGCTAGCAAGTTTAAACACGGAAGATGAAACAAATATAATAGAAAATAGAGTTACGAGAGATCATACAGAAATAATGTTAGAAGCATTTGGAGCAAATATAGATATTAAAAATACAGGTGATAGGAAAATAATTAAAATTATTGGAAAAAAAGAATTGCATTCTAAAAATATTGTTGTTCCTAATGATCTTTCAAGCAGTGCTTTTTTCATAGTATGTGCTCTAATAAATAAAAATTCTAATCTTGTTCTTAAGGACATAAATAATAACCCAACTAGGAATGGTTTATTTTTAGCGCTAAAAAAAATGGGCGCCAAAATGACATTTTACAATAAGAGATTCAGTAATAATGAGATTATATGTGATATTAAGGTTTCTTCCTCAGATTTAAAAGGATGTGAGCTTGGCCCGGAATTTGCTGATCTTATGATTGATGAATATCCAATTCTTGCAATAGCGGCATCTTTTGCTAATTCACCAAGTATATTTAGAGGCTTAAAAGAACTTAAAGTTAAAGAAAGTGATAGATTAAAATTAATAGTCTACAATATTTACAATTTCTGTTTCGAAAGTGTCATTTATATTAAAGCTTTCGTTTAGTTTAATCCATGGATTATCTTTAACTTTTTTCAAACTACAATTTATTCTTTTTTTCTCATCATCAATATCTAAGATTAATACTTCTATTTCGTCATTTAGGTTAGTAATCTTTGATGGATGAGGAGGTTTTTTTAACCAGCTAAGTTCATTTAGAGGAATAATTCCATCATAATTATCATTTAAAATTAAATGAACGTTGTTGTCATTCATGCTTACAACTTTTGCAACAATCTTTTCATTTATTTTAATATTATCATTTACTTTATCCCAAGGGTTTTCTGAGAGTTGCTTAATTCCTAAGCTCAACCTAGATAACTCTTCATCAAACTTTAAAACCTTAACTTTTATTGTAGAATTTAATTCCAGAATTTCAGATGGGTTATTTATTTTAGTCCAAGAAATATCTGTAACATGCACCAAACCATCAACTCCTCCTAGGTCAATAAAAGCTCCGTAGTCAGTAATGTTTTTAACTTTTCCTTCAATAATTGAACCCTCTTTTATAGTATTTAATAATTCAGCTCTTTGTTCTTTGAGTTCACTTTCGGTTATAGCCTTCCTAGAGACAACAATATTGCCTCTATATTTATCCATTTTAAGTATCATTAGTTCAAGCGGCTTATGTAAAAGTTCTTTTGTATCTTTAATAATTTGTCTAGTTTCAATCTGGCTACCAGGAAGAAATGCTACCACACCATCTAAGTCAACACTCATACCCCCTTTGACTCTATTAAAAGGTATGCCTGTTACAATTTTATTTTCATCAAAGCTTTTTTGTAAGTTGTGCCAAGATTTTTGCTTAACTGCCTTTTCTCTTGATAACAGTGTTTCTCCGTTAGCATTGTCCACATTTTCTATAAATACTTCTGTTTCATCTCCAACTTCAATCTCTGCCTTATGACCAGGTCTAGAAAATTCGCTGATTGGAACCCTACCTTCACTTTTAAGACCAACATCAATGGTTACAATATCATTATCAATAGAAATTACTTTGCCAGTAGCAATACTTTTTTCTTTGGCTGATGAATTTTTTAAAGAATCTGCAACCAAAGTTTCATATTCAGAATTACTAATTTTATTGTTAATTTGTTCGCTCATATTAATTTAATTATTTCTCTAATTTGTTTAACTGTATTTTTGAAAGTACCATTATTATTTATAATGTAGGCATCCTCAGGGATAACCAAAGGTGAGTTTTTTCTATATCTATCTTTTTGATCTCTCAATTCAATTTCCTTCAAAATTTTTGGGTATATAGACTTTTCACCACTATCAATCAACTGTTTATATCTTCTTTTTGCTCTAATCTCAGAATTTACGTCTATATATAGTTTTAAATCAGCATTTTTAAAAACTACCGATCCTATGTCTCTTCCATCGATAACAAAACCTTGATTATTT
>CACKQA010000069.1 GCA_902602135.1 uncultured Alphaproteobacteria bacterium | reverse complement strand
AGCTCTGATGTTATCGTGTCTATTTTACCATCAACACCTCAAACGAATAATATAATAGATAAAAATTTTTTAAAAAATATGAAAAATAATTCTTGCTTAATAAATATAGGTAGAGGTAATGCAATTGAAGAGAAAGACCTTTTAAATCATTTAAAGAAAAATAAAAATTTTTATGCATATTTGGATGTTTTTAAAAATGAACCTTTAAAATCAAGTAGTCAATTTTGGAAACTGCCAAATGTAACAGTTACACCACATGTAGCAGGTGTAACCGCTATAGAGCCTTCTGTTAAATATATGTACTCCAAATATAAAAAAATAAATAAAAATAAAAATGTAAAATCAGATGTTAATCCATCTAATGGATATTAATTGACATCAAAATAATTTTCTAAAATTCTAAAATAAATACTTTCTAGTTTCATAATATCTTCAACAAAAACAAATTCATCTACTTTATGAAGAGTTTGATTTCTTAGACCTAACTCTACTACTTCACAATAGTTCTTTATATATCTTGCATCAGAAGTACCACCATCGGTTGCTTGTTCAGGCGGGCTATTTCTGCCTGTAACATCAGAAATTGATTTTGAAACAATATTATATAAATCACCGGCTTTATTCAAAAATGACTCAGCTGTTGCATCATATGTATAAGTGCAACTAGCGTTTTCCAGTTTAGAGAAAATCTTTTCTATTTTATTATCAATCCATTTAATAAGTGAGTCAGATGAGTGCATATCATTAAATCTAATATTAACTGTTGCTTTAGCTAATTCTGGAATTACGTTTTGAACAGGATTGCCAATATCAATAGTAGCAATTTGAACTGATGTTGGTAAAAAATTTTCATTACCTTCATCTAGCGGCTCTTCTAATATACTATTTAATAAATTTACTAAGTGATGTGAAGAATTTTCAGCTAAATGAGAATTCGCCGTATGTCCTTGAATACCTTTTACCTGAAAAAAGAAACTAACTGATCCTCTTCTTCCAATTTTAACTTTATCACCGACCTCATTTTTAGAAGTTGGTTCACCAACAAGACAATGATCAAATTTATAATTTTGTTTACTTGCCCATTCTAGAATTCTTGGTGTGCCATTTACAGAATCTCTTTCTTCATCACCTGTAATAATAAAGGAAATCTTTCCTGGAAAATTTTTATATTTATCTACAAATCTTTTAGCGGCACTGATGAAACAAGCAACACTGCTTTTCATATCTTCACTACCTCTTCCATAAAGTTTGCCTCCATCTATTTGTGCAGAAAAAGGATGGTATTTCCATGAACTTTCATTACCTACAGGAACTACATCTGTATGACCAGCATAAGCAAAATGTTTTCCTTCATTTCCTACTGTTGCAAATAAATTTTTTACTTCATAAGAATTGTTTCCAGAGAAAGTTAATGGATGACAGTCACATCCTATAGCACTTAGATGATTTTCAACGACTGTTAAAGCTCCCTCATCTTTTGGAGTTACACTTGCACATTTAACTAAAGATTGTGTAAGAGTAACTGGATCAAAATTAATTTCTGACATTAATCTCTTAAAAGATCATTGATTGATGTTTTGCTTCTAGTTTTTTCATCAACTCTTTTAACAATAACTGCACAGTATAAAGAAGGATTAATATCTCCTTCTTTTTTTCCTGGTAATGTACCTGGTACTACAACTGAATACGCTGGAACTTTTCCCATATGAATTTCCCCAGTTGATCGATCGACTATTTTTGTAGATACTCCAATAAATACACCCATTGATAAAACCGCACCTTCACCAACAATAACACCTTCAGCCACTTCACTTCTAGCTCCAATAAAACAATTGTCTTCAATAATCACAGGATTTGCTTGAAGAGGCTCAAGTACACCGCCAATACCAGCGCCTCCAGAAATATGACAGTTTTTACCTATTTGCGCACATGAGCCAACTGTTGCCCAAGTATCAATCATTGTTCCTTCATCAACATATGCACCAAGATTTACAAAAGAAGGCATTAAAACAACACCTTTAGCAATAAATGCAGATTTTCTTACAACAGCGTCTGGTACATATCGAAATCCTGCTTTCAGATGATCATCTTTAGTCCAATTTGCAGTTTTACTTTCTACTTTGTCAAACCAAGTGGCATGCGATGCTTTAATGATTTCATTATCATTTAATCTGAAACTTAAAAGAATTGCCTTTTTAATCCATTGATTAACTTGCCATTCATTATTAATTTTTTCACAAACCCTTAAGCTTCCACTATCAAGTTTGTTTAAAGTTTCATCTACTGCATTTCTAATATCACCTGCAGTATTGACATTAATATTATCTCTATCCTCAAAGGCATCATTTATAATTTTTTCGAGATCACTCATATTTTACCCTCATTTACATCTTTTAAAAATAAACTCAAATCTCTTGTTTGAAAATCTAAATATTCTTTAGATGCTTGAATATCATCGGAAAAATTCTCATAACCAGCATCAACCCAGACAGGTGTAAAACCAACTTTTTTTGCTGGAACTAAATTTTTTGCGATATCATCA
>CACKQA010000068.1 GCA_902602135.1 uncultured Alphaproteobacteria bacterium | reverse complement strand
AAATATTTGGTAATCTCTTATCAATTATATTTGAATTAAATATGTTGTCAGCGATTTCAAGTGCCTCATCAGCATCTTCTTTACCTCTTACAATTTTGGTAACTTCATATGCCAATATTTTTTTTGCTTCATTTATTTCTTCGTTTTTAAGAGTTGATAGTTTTTTTATTTCTTTTAAAGGAAGTTTAGTAAACAAATATAGGAATTTTGAAACATCATTATCATTTACATTTCTCCAAAATTGAAAAAAATCTAAGCTTGATATTTTTTCTCTATTAAGCCACACTGCGCCATCAGCTGTTTTCCCCATTTTAGAGCCATCATTATTAGTAATTAATGGAGAGGTAATACCAAATGCATTTTTGCTATTAATTTTTCTTATTAAATCAACGCCACTTAATATATTTCCCCATTGATCTGATCCTCCCATTTGTAAAATACAATTATAATTATTATTTAAATATAAAAAATCATATGCTTGCAAAAGCATATAATTAAATTCCAATATTGTTAGAGGTTGTTCTCGATCCAGTCTACTTTTCACAGACTCAAATGTTAACATTTTATTTAAAGTTATTTTGGAACCAAACTCTCGAAGAAAATCTATATAGTTTAGACTTGAAAGCCAATCATAATTATTAATTATTAAAGAATTATTATTTAGATTAATAAATCTATTAAATGTTTTTTCTATGTTATTTATATTTTTATCAATTTGATTTTTAGTTAATATTTTTCTGGTTTTGTCCTTTCCAGAGGGATCACCAATTAATGTGGTTCCTCCACCTACTAATGCAATTGATTGATGGCCATAAAAATCAAGCCAATGAAGAAGCATTAATTGAATTAAACTACCTACATGTAAACTATCACTAGTTATGTCAAAACCTATATATCCAGATATTTTATTTTTTGACATTAAATTATCAAGTTCAGAAATTTCAATGTCTTGATAAATAAAACCCCTTTCTTTTATTTCATTAATAAATTCTGATTTAAAAATCATTATTAATTATTTTGTTTATATTGTTTGATTAATATATTCATTGATAGTTTCTTCAAATTGTTCAGAATAACTTTCATAAAAGTGATCTGCACCTTTTATAGGTTTAAAATTTATATTAACTTTTTTTTGTTGTTGCAGTTTTTCAACTAATATTTTTGTTGAATCAAATGAAGCAATATTATCTTTGTCTCCATGTACAATTAAACCTGATGACGGACAAGGTGCTAAAAAACTAAAATCTCTTAAATTTGCTGGCGGTGAAATACTAACAAATCCATTTATTTCAGGTCTTCTCATAAGTAGTTGCATTGCTATCCAAGCACCAAATGAAAAGCCTGCTACCCAACAAATTTTCGAATTTGTATTGTATTGTTGTAGCCAATCTAAAACACAAGCAGCATCACTTAGCTCGCCTTCACCATCATCAAAAGAACCTGCGCTTTTTCCAACTCCTCTAAAATTAAATCTAATCGTGGAAAATCCTGCTTTTATAAAAATTTTATACATTTTAAATATTATTTTGGTATGCATTGTGCCACCTTTTGAAGGATCAGGATGTAGTAAAATAACTATAGGTGAGTCATCATTTTTATTATGAGAATATTTTGCCTCTATTTTACCTTCGGGCCCAGGAATCAATAAGTCTACCATTTGATAAAGCTAATATTGAAGTTATATGATTTTGTAAATATAGATATTCTAAATATATGAATTCTCTTGGTTTTGATAAGTCAGAAAAAGATACAAAAGTAGTTGTTGCTATGTCTGGAGGAGTAGATAGCTCTGTTGCGGCTGTAATGTTAAAAAACCAAGGTTATGATGTAATTGGGATTACACTAAAATTATACAACAATTCTAATGTATCAAAGAATAAATCATGTTGCGCAGGTATTGATATTAATGATGCCAAAAATGTAGCTCATAAAAATAATTTTAAGCACATAGTTTTAGATTATCAAGATAAGTTTTTTGATGGTGTCATAAATAATTTTGTTGATTCTTATTCAAATGGTGAAACGCCCCTACCTTGTGTTAAATGTAATGAAACTGTTAAATTTACAGACCTTCTCAACGAAGCAAAAAAAATTGGTGCTGATGCACTAGCCACAGGTCATTATGCTATTAGAAAAGGATCTTTAACTAACGCAAGTTTGCATAAAGCAAAAGATTATTCAAAAGATCAAAGTTTTTTTCTTTTTGCAACATTACAAGAGCAATTAAATTATGTTAGATTTCCATTAGGTGATTATAAAAAATCTGAAATTAGACAATTAGCTAAAAAATATAAATTAGACGTTAGTGACAAGCCCGACAGCCAAGATATTTGTTTTGTAACATCTGATAGTTATAGAGATCTTGTCCAAAATTTAAATCCAAGTGTAAATAAAAAAGGAATAATATATGATATTAATAATAATATTCTTGGAACTCATGACGGTATTAGTAATTACACAATCGGTCAAAGAAAAGGTATTGGGATCAGCGGTTCAAAAGAGGCTTTATACGTAATAGACATAAATAAAGATCAAAACTCTATTACTTTAGGTACAAAAACTAAATTGAAGAAAAATGTTATCAATTTTAAAAATATCAATTGGTTAGGAGGTAATATTCTTCCTAAAGGACTTGATTGTTCAGCAAAAATTCGATCAACCCAAGAAGATTTACCCGGGATTCTTGATATAAATAGTGACCATGGAACTTTTATATTTGAAACTGAATTAGATAAAACTTCCCCTGGACAAGCTTGTGTTTTCTACAAAAATGACCAATTACTTGGAGGTGGTTGGATTACTGCCTAAATTTAAAATCTATTCTAAA
>CACKQA010000067.1 GCA_902602135.1 uncultured Alphaproteobacteria bacterium | reverse complement strand
AATTTAAATGCGCCAACAATAACTAAAAATTCTCCAATAAAACCACTAGTTCCAGGCAATCCAACTGATCCCAGCATAAAAATCATGAATACTGTTGCATAAAGTGGCATTCTTTGAACTAATCCTCCGTAAAATTCAATTTCTCTAGTATGCATTCGATCATAAATAACACCAACACATAAAAATAAAGCTGCTGAAACTAGTCCATGACTAATCATTTGCATCATTGCTCCTTCTAAGCCTTGTTGATTCACTAAGAAAATTCCAATTGTTACAATTCCCATATGAGCAACAGATGAATATGCAATTAGTTTTTTAATATCAGTTTGTGCTAGTGCTACTAAGGAAGTGTATACTATGGCAACTATACTTAATGTCATAATTAAAGGAATAAAAAACTCTGTTGCTTCTGGAAGCATGCCTAAAGAGAAACGGATAAAACCATATCCACCCATTTTTAAAAGTACTCCGGCTAAAATAACAGATCCAGCTGTTGGAGCTTCAACATGGGCATCGGGCAACCATGTATGAAACGGCCACATAGGAATTTTAACTGCAAAGGACGCAAAGAAGGCGAGCCATAGAAACAATTGAGTATTATAGGAAAAATAATTACCTTGTAAGAATTCAATACTCATTGAACTTGTATTTCTGTACATCACAATAATAGCAATCAACATGAGTACTGACCCCAAAAGAGTGTATAGAAAGAATTTAAAAGAAGCATAGATTCTTCTATTACCTCCCCATATACCTATGATTAGATACATTGGTATTAATACTGCTTCAAAAAAAATATAAAATAAAAGTATGTCTATAGAAGCAAACATTCCAATCATTACAGTTTCTAAAAATAAAAAAGAAAGCATGTATTCCTTGACTCTTTTTTTTATATTATTCCAACTAGCTAAAATACAAAGTGGGGTCAAAAATGTACTTAGTAAAATCATAAAAAGTGAGATACCGTCAACTCCAACATGGTAGAAGAAATTAAAATCATCAAACCATCTAAATTTTTCTTCATATTGATAAGACGGATTGGAATAATCAAATTGTAACCATAGTATTAAACTTAAAATAAATGTTCCTAATGTCGCTAGTAAAGCAGCCCATTTAATATTAATTGATGTTAATTCATCTTCTTTAATAAAAAGAATAATTAAAGCACCAATTAAAGGTAAAAAAATTATTACTGATACTAATGGCCAGTCAATCATTTAATAATATAAAAACCATGTTAAAATTATTACTAAGCCTCCAAGCATAGCAAAAGCATAATGAAACAAATACCCTGATTGAAACAAACTTACATAAGATGACGATTTTGAAATAATCCAGGAGACCCCGTTTGGTCCTAAACCATCAATAGTTTTTTCATCTCCTTTTTTCCAGAAAAAGTTTGCCAATTTGAAAAAAGTTAAAACAAATACTTTATGATATAGCTCATCCACATACCATTTATTTTTAGAAAGAGAATATAAAGGATCTAAGTTATAGGAAAGATTTTTTGCTCTGTTTAAATTATTTGAATATATCAACACACAGACAAGAATTCCAATTGCAACAGCCGATTTTGATATTAATGATTGCGTAAGAGGAAGATATTTATGAGAGCTTTCTGTTAATAATATTGCATTATCCCAAAATTCTTTTTTGTAATATCCAATAAAATAATCAGCAAAGAATATTCCAGAAAAAATAGAACCAATTGCAAGAATAAATAATGGAACTGTCATTACTAAAGGTGATTCATGGGCGTGATCATATGTTTTATTATTTGATCTATTTTCACCATGAAATGTTAAGAATAATAATCTCCATGAATAAAAAGCAGTAAGTAAAGCAGTTAAAATACCTACTAAATATGCAAAATATGCTATTCCATTTGAAGTATAGAAAGCATTTTCTAAAATACTTTCTTTTGAATAGTAACCAGATAGATATGGGAAACCAATAATTGCAAGAGATCCAATCCACATCATTGTAGCAGTAAAAGGTATTTTTTTGAAAAGTCCCCCCATTTTTCTCATATCCTGTTCATGATGCATTGCGTGAATTACAGAACCTGCAGAAAGAAATAGAAGAGCTTTAAAAAAAGCATGGGTTGTTAAGTGAAATATTGATGCATTATAAGCTCCTACACCTGCTGCAAAAAACATATATCCTAATTGACTGCATGTTGAATATGCAATGACTCTTTTAATATCATTTTGCGTTAAGGCTATAGAGGCAGCAAAAATAGCTGTGGCCGCACCAATAAAAGTAATGAATAAATTAGTAAATGTAGCAAATTCATAAAGAGGACTCATTCTTGCAACTAAGAATACACCAGCTGTTACCATTGTTGCAGCATGTATTAGTGCAGATACAGGTGTAGGTCCCTCCATAGCATCTGGCAACCAGGTGTGTAAACCTAATTGGGCAGATTTACCCATTGCGCCTATGAATAAAAGAAAACATAAAAAATCTAAAGTTGGAAAACTGAATGAAAGAAATTGAATTTGATGATCACTAAATTGATCCACTTGTAAAAATATACTGTCGAAACTTACCGTGCCAAAAATATAAAAAATTCCAGCTATTCCTATTGCGTATCCAAAATCTCCAACTCTGTTTACAACAAATGCTTTTATAGCAGCTTTATTTGCTGAGTCTTTATGATGCCAAAAACCAATTAATAAATATGAGGCTAGCCCAACACCTTCCCAACCAAAAAACATTTGCAGCAAGTTATTACTTGATACAAGAACAAGCATAAAAAAAGTAAATAAGCTTAGATAACCCATAAATCTTATTTTTGATGGATCATCTTCCATATAGCCTATTGAATATAAATGAACACAGGCAGAAACAGTTGTAACCACAATGAACATCACAGCAGTTAAAGTGTCTAATCTAATTGACCAATGAACAATAAAGTTTCCAGAACTTATCCAGTTAAGGATAAAGATTATTTCAGTTTCCTTATTATTAATAAACTGAATGAATATTATCCAAGAAAATAAAGTACAAAGAAAAAGGATTGAAGTTGTT
>CACKQA010000066.1 GCA_902602135.1 uncultured Alphaproteobacteria bacterium | reverse complement strand
AATTTCTATCTTTTAAAATTTTAAATACTTTCCTTAATGATGGTGATTTATTTTTTGACATTATAGAAACATTTTTTAAATTAAAATGACCTGCAATATATGCACCAAATCGACCATCACTATGGCTAGATGCTAACATATTTAACACAGCTTTACTTTTCCATACATGTCCTATCATCATCAATTGACCATGCCAAAATGCTAAAATAAAAGGCTTATTCTCTCTCCACAATTTTTCTGGTAACTCAGAGTTTATAATCTGTATTTTAGAAGTGTAACATACAAATAAGATATAAAGGTAACCTATAAATGCCAAAATTTTTTGAGATATAGAAAATTTAAAAATTTTTTTTTTAAAACTCATTTTCCAACTGTTCTCTTAGTTGTAATTTTTTATAAATTGTTGATTTTGAAATTAACTCTTCATGCTTTCCCTGACTTTCAATTTTGCCTTTATCTAAAACGTAGATAATGTCTGCGTCTTCTATTGTGCTTAATCTATGTGCAATTATTAATTTGGTTTTATTATTCATAAGATTATTTATTGTTTCATGAATCTTATTTTCAGTAATATTATCAAGAGAAGATGTAGCTTCATCCATAATTAAAAGTGGCGCATCTTTAATTAGAGCTCGGGCAATAGCAATTCTTTGTCGTTGTCCACCTGATAATTTTATGCCGTTTTCTCCAATAACAGTGTGAAGTTTTTGATCCAATTCTTCTGCAAAACTATTTACCCCAGCATTTTTGGCAACTAAATTAATCTCTTCATCAGTTGCTTCAATGTTTCCATATTTAATATTATTAAATATACTCTCATTAAATAAAATTGTTTCTTGAGTAACTATTGAAACACTATTTCTTACATCTGTCAGATCTAGTTCTTTTATATCTTTAGAATTAATTAATATAGAGCCTGAATAATTATCATATAATCGCAAAATTATATTTGCTATAGTTGATTTACCAGATCCAGATAAGCCAACTAATGCAACTTTTTTTCCTTTTGGTATTCTTAAACTTATTTTATCAAGTACTGTATTATCGTCATATGCAAATGAAACGTCTTTAAAAACAATGTCTCCATCTAGATCTATGGTTTTTTTTGGAGAAATATTTTCCATATTATTTTCGCTTGTATCTAAAAGTTTAAAAATTCTCTCAGCTCCAGCTAGTCCTTCTTGGACACTAATGTTTAGATTGCCAAGTGCCTTTACCGGTTGATAAGCTAGAAGAAGACTTACTAAAAAACTCATAAATTGACCTGTTGTCATACTTTCATTTAAGACAAAAACGCCACCAGCATAAATTGAGAGTGCTACAGCTAAACTTCCAATGAATTCCATCAAGGGGCTTAAGCGATTGCTAATAAAAGCAGATTTTGTAAAATATTTTTGAATGAAACTAATTGTTTCAAAAGCTCTTTGTTTTTCATAGTTTTCTCTGGAGTATGCTTTTACTTGTCTAATACCTTTAATGCTCTCAGCTAATACATTAGAAAAAACTGCAATTTCGTTTTGGATAGTGTAAGTAATTTTTCTTATACTTTTTCCAATTTTTCTTATGGGCCAGATTGCTAAAGGGAACGCAAAAAAAGCAAAAAGAGTTAGAGTCCAACTTTGGTAAAACATATTACCTAGTAAAAAAATAATAACTAAAACATCTTTTATAATTCCTGTTACAGATTTAACTATTGCAAGTCTTAAGTAGTAAGTATCATTTATAAGTCTTGAAATTAAATTACCTGACTTAGAGTCATTATAAAATTTCATATTCAAATACATAAGTTTTTCAAACATCTGAGTTTGAAGTTTTGCAATAATAGAATGTGCAACTTTACTCATTTGATAAGAGTGAGTATATGTCGCCAATCCTTTACAGAGGGTCACTATAATAATTGCAATTGGAATTAAAAATAACATTTCTTTATTCCCTTTGATTAAGACTTCATCAAGAGCAGGTCTTACTAACCAAGCATGTAAACCTGTTGCTGCTGCTGAGATAACCATCATCAATAAAGCTAATATTATTTTGAGTTTATGACTCATTAAATAATTAAAAACTATTCTTGAAGTAACTGACTGTTTTTTATCTGAAGACATTAAAAAGTATGTAAAAGTAAAAATAACATAATTGCAAAAATATTATTTTGTCTGAAATAATAATTTGAACTTAACGGTGATGTTATATCCCATTTCTGAATTGCTATATACGTACAAATTGCGATAGTGGCTATAATAATTGAACTAACTAAAAAATTTGAGGAATTCCATACGAAATAAGACAATATAATTAAGATAATAAGATAGCATGTTTGAACAAATCTTTTACCATTTTTATCAAAATAAACTGCAGTAGATTTGATTTTATTTAAAACATCATCTGACCTATCTTGGTAGGCATAAATCGTATCATATGCTAACGTCCAAAAAATACATACAAAATACAATAAAAGAAAATCAAATGTAATGCGTGTATTAAATTGCATTGAAACTATTAGCACACCCCAACTAAAAATAATTCCAAGGAATAATTGTGGGAAGAAAGTTATTCTTTTCATAAAAGGATATAAAATAACAAATGGCACACTTAACAAACCTAATACAATTGATTTAAAATTAAACTCGAGAAGAATGAAAAAACTAATTACCAATAATATTATTAATAATAATATCGCTTCAGTAATAGAAATCTTTTTTGATGCTAAAGGTCTAAATTTAGTACGTGTAACTTTTTGATCAAAATCAATATCAATAATGTCATTAATTATACAACCCGCACTTCTCATTAAAAAAGAACCAATTAAAAAAAGCATATACCAAAATAATAGTTTAGAAGTTTCTGTTTTTAATAACGCTAAACCAAACCAGCAAGGCCACATTAATAGAAGGAAGCCAATAGGTTTGTTAAGTCTAACTAACTCGCAGTAATTAAATATTTTTTTTACAACTAAGTTATCCCACATATATAAATATAATGTTATAATTCTAAACTATTGTAATGAAAATGTCTAAAACACGATTATTTGTATCAAAAA
>CACKQA010000065.1 GCA_902602135.1 uncultured Alphaproteobacteria bacterium | reverse complement strand
TTAGCTTCATATTAGGAACTGATCAGCAGGGAAGAGATATGTTTTCAACAATGATTTATGGTTCAAGAATTTCACTGATCGTTGGTTTTGCATCTATAATTTTTGCAATGATACTTGGGGTTTTTCTTGGAATAACAGCTGGATATATTGGTGGTAGGTATGAGATTATTGTAATGCGTCTTACAGATGTGCAGTTAACTATTCCAAGTATTTTAATGGCTTTACTTGTTGATGGTATTGCAAGGGCAATTATCTCACAATCAATGCATGACGAAATGGCAATTTATGTTTTGATTTTTGCTATTGGTATTTCAGAATGGCCTCAGTTTGCAAGAGTATCAAGAGCATCAACCTTAGTTGAAAAAAATAAAGAGTATGTCTCAGCTTCAAGAATTATTGGATTATCAAATATATTGATTATGTTTAAGCATATTTTACCAAATATACTTCGGCCTATCTTAGTAATCGCTACAATCGGATTAGCACTTGCTATTATTACAGAGTCCACCTTAAGTTTTTTAGGTGTTGGCGTTCCACCTACAACACCTTCTCTTGGGACTCTAATAAGGTTTGGAAATAATTTTTTATTTTCAGGCGAGTGGTGGATTACTTTTTTTCCAGCAATTTTCTTAATTGTTTTAGCATTATCAATTAATTTATTAGGGGATTGGATGAGAGATGCTTTAAATCCAAAATTAAAAAAGAGATGAGTTTTTTAGAAGTTAAAAACTTAAACATAAGTTATCCAACACGCAAGGAAACTATTGTTGCAAGTAAAAATGTGGAATTTTCTTTAGAAAGAGGTGAAATATTAGGAATTGTCGGTGAGTCTGGATCTGGAAAATCTACAATTGCAAATGCAATAATTAATTTGATTGATCCTCCAGGTGAAATCACAGATGGTTCAATAAAAATAGACAATATTGAATTAAGAAGTAATGAAGAAATAATTCAAAATATTAGAGGAAAAAAAATAGGATTTGTATTTCAAGACCCTCAAACTTCATTAAATCCTCTATTTAAAATAAAAGATCAATTAATTGAAACTATTCAGGCTCATTTAAATTTAAATTATCAAGATTCACTTAAAAAATCAATTCAACTACTTAAAGAGGTTGGAATAGAGAACGCTGAAAAAAGAATAGAGGACTATCCACACCAATTTAGTGGTGGTATGCGTCAAAGAGTTGTGATAGCTTTAGCGATAAGTTGTGAACCTGACCTAATAATTGCAGATGAACCAACAACAGCTTTAGATGTAAGTATTCAATATCAAATATTAGAACTACTCAAAGATCTTACAAAGAAAAGAAATCTTGGTGTTATAATTATTACACATGATATGGGAGTCATAGCAGAAACGACTGATAAAGTTATTGTCATGAGATACGGACATATTGTTGAACAAGGTGAAACTAAAGAATTATTAACAAATCCAAAATCAACAGAAGCAAGAAGCTTAGTAATTTCAGTGCCACCAACAAATAAGAAAATTAATAGATTTAAATTGATTAGCCCCGATGGTAAGGAAATAACATCTAGTTCCAAGGATTTGACTAAAAATATTATTAAAACATGGGGAATAAGGGAAAATAAAAATGCAAAATTATTAAAACTTGAGGAAGTGACAAAAGTTTTTGATGATAATTCTTTAGGTAGTGGTTTTTCATTTATTTCTAATAAAAATTCGAATGATAAAATAGTTAAAGCTGTTGACAATATATCTTTTGAATTATTCGAAGGTGAGACACTTGGATTAGTTGGAGAGTCTGGTTCAGGTAAATCAACCATTGCAAAAATTATTACTGGATTAATTAGTCCGAACAAAGGTGATTTAATTTATAATAATGAGACTCTATATAATTCAAATAAAAAATATCAAATTCATAATAGTAGAGGTCAAATTCAAATGATTTTTCAAGATCCTTACTCATCTCTAAATCCTCGTTTCAAAGTTAAAGATATTATTGCAGAACCAATTAAATTTTTTCAAAAAAATATTAGTAATCATGAACTTTTACAAAATGTTTACGACTTAATAGATATTGTTGGAATGACCAGACAATCTCTAGATCGATACCCACATGAATTCTCAGGAGGGCAAAGGCAGAGAATATCTATTGCTCGTGCCTTGGCAACAAGACCACGATTATTAATATGTGATGAACCAACTTCTGCATTGGATGTCAGTATACAAGCACAAATATTGAATTTGTTAAAAGATATACAAGATGAACTTCATCTCACTATGCTATTTATTAGCCATGATCTCCCTGTAATTCGCCAAATGTGCAACCGAATAATTGTACTAAAAAATGGTGCTATTTGTGAAACAAAAAATACAGAGGAATTATTTAATAATCCTGAGCATGAATATACGAAGGAATTAATTAGACTTATGCCTAAAATTGAATCAATAATTTAATTAATTAATTAATAATAGGTAAATTTTCAGGAGTTCTAGTACTCAAAAGTTTATAGGAATCTTTAGTTATTAATAAATTTTCCTCTTGTACTAATATTCTATTTTCGTCCATTTCAATTGATGGTTCAAGAGTTATAATCATTTTTTCTTCAAGTAATGTTTTGTCATTTTTCATAATACTTGGTGGCTCAGTTAGTTGTAAGCCTAATCCATGACCCATCCTTCCAACTGATATTTTGTTGTTTGTTAAACTATGAGATAATTTAGAATATATTTCTGAACAACTAATTCCGGGTTTTATAATTTCTAAAGTTCTCTCAGTTGCTTCCCACAATTTATTATATGCATCTAGAACTTGCTTGTGAATTTTTCCAAAGCCAAAATTTCTATCAAAATCTGAAAAATAACCATTTAAAGTTGCACCAGTATCAATAATTAGAATATCACCATCTTTAGTTACCCTTTCTGTTGGGTTACAGATAATCTGATTATAACCATTAAATCCCGAAGCACACGCCATGTATTGAATATAATCTGCGCCACTTTCAATTAATTCTTTTTTAAATATTGATGCAATTTCTTTTTCACTCATTCCTAAATTAATTTTTTGAGGGAAATCATCAAATACCTTACTTGTA
>CACKQA010000064.1 GCA_902602135.1 uncultured Alphaproteobacteria bacterium | reverse complement strand
TCAGTTAAAGTAACATCAATGCTATCTATATTTTCTTTGAGTTGTTCCATTGTTGTAGCCCCAATAATATTACTTGTTACAAAGGGACGATCATTCACAAATGAGTTAGCAAATGTTGATGGAGCTATGCCATACTTGTTAGCAAGGTTAACATATTTTTCTATAGCATTTTCTCCTCTCATAGTGTTGTGTCTATCAAAGCGGTTGGCCCATAATGTAAATCTTGAATTAGGTGGATTTTTTCCACCAATATATTTTCCACTTAGTCTTCCTCCTGCTAAAGGTGAATAAGCTAATAAACCACAATTTTCTCTAATTGATACTTCAGAATTATGGATATCAAATACACGATTAACCAAACTATAGACATTTTGAATAGACATCATACGGGGAAGATTTTTTTCTTCTGATAATTTCATATATTTCATTACACCCCAAGGTGTTTCATTAGATACGCCTATGTGCCTTACTTTTCCCTGCTTAACTAAATCTTGAAGACAAGATAAGACTTCTTCTAACTCAACCCATGAATCTTCAGGGTCATATTCAAAATCTAATTTTCCAAACTTTGGCACTTTTCTTTCTGGTGCGTGAAGTTGGTATAAATCAACATAATCAGTTTTTAATCTTTTAAGACTACCATCAATTGCAGCATTAATATTTTTTTTATCAAAGATTAGATTTGGTCCTCCATCTCTTATCCAGCTGTTTCCTTCACTTTTAGCACAAATTTTAGTTGCTAAAATTACATCATTTCTTTTATTGTTTTGAGCAAACCAATTACCAATTATTTCTTCTGTTTTGCCATACGTTTCTGCTCTAGTTGGTATAGAATAAACCTCAGCTGTATCAAAAAAATTTACACCTCTTTCAAATGCATAATCCATCTGATTAAAACCATCATCTTGATTATTTTGTTCTCCCCAAGTCATGGTACCAAGACAAATAACACTCACTTCTAAATCTGTTGTCCCTAGTTTTCTATACTTCATACTATTTTTACAAAATGCCTTGAAATTGTCGGATTTATAGCGATATTAGTAATAATTAAAAGGAGAAATTATGGCTTTAGACTTTAATCAACGATCTTATACTAAATCAGTAGATCAGTCAGCAATTGATGAAGGCTTGAGAGCGTATATGCTTAAAGTCTACAATTATATGACAATTGGCTTGTTACTTACTGGATTTATTGCTTATTTTTTTGGAAAAGCATCAATAGTTACAAACGAGATGGGTCAAATTGTAGGAGTAACTCAAGTTGGTGCATTACTTTTTGGATCTCCACTTAAATGGATTATTATGCTAGCTCCACTAGGGTTTGTATTTTATTTAAGTGCCAGAATCAACAGGATGTCAGTTTCGGCTGCACAGATAACTTTCTGGTTATTTGCAAGTATAATGGGACTATCTCTTGCCTCAGTATTTATTGAATTTACTCAAACATCTATTGCTAGAGTATTTTTTATTACAGCAAGTACATTCGGAGCAATGAGCTTGTATGGATACACAACAAAAAGAGACTTAACAAAACTTGGTGGTTTCTTATTTATGGGACTAATTGGTATTATTATTGCAAGCGTTGTTAATATCTTTGTTGGCTCAACAGCATTACAGTTTGCTATCTCGGTTATTGGTGTGCTAGTTTTTGTTGGACTAACAGCATACGATACACAAAACATAAAAAATATGTATTATGGTGGTGATAGTGAAGAAATAGGATCAAAAAAAGCTTTGATGGGTGCATTAAAATTGTATTTGGACTTCATCAACTTATTCATTTTATTGCTACAATTATTTGGTCAAAGAAGATAATTCTTTTAAAACCCAAATATCTTTTTATTATACCCAGTCTTTTAAAGACTGGGTTTTTTTATGTCTAACTTAGAAAATAAACTTAAAAAAATTATTGATACATTCAACAATGTAAATAAAGAAATTGCTTTCAATGATATTAAAAAATTATCTGAAAAATTTAATAAAAATATAAGCGTTCAAAATATTTTGTATCAAATATCTATGAAAGTTGGTGATATAGATACATCTGTTAATGCTTTAAAAAAAATTTTGTTCATCGATAAAAATAACATTTCATACCTTTCTCAATTATATAAATTACTTCTAAGAAAAGGTTTGCTTGATCAAGCGTTAGAAAAAATTAATTCTATACTTGAAAAAGATAAAAAAAATTATGACGCTTTACGTGACAAATCCTATATTTATTTTTTAAAGAAAGATTATATTGAAGCAAAGAAATACATTGAGAATATTTCAAACTTAAAAGATGACGATTACTTTGGTTACAATATTAAAGGCTTAATATATCTTAAAAATAATTTTTTTGAGGAAGCTAAAAATTTCTTTAATACAGCTTTAAAAATAAATGATCGATATATAGATAGCTACAATAATTTAGGTGCTTGTTTACTTGAGTTAGAAAAACTTGATGAAGCAAAAAAAATCTTCGATAGTGCCTATGACCTTGATAAAAAAAATGTATCAACCCTGATAAATTTAGCTAATGTTCTAAGCCTTCAAGATAATATTATTGGAGCAGTGAATCATTATAATGAAGCTTTAAGTTTAGAACCAAATAATCAAGAAATAATTTCAAATTTAGCTATATGCTACTGCAGAGATAATAAAGAAAAAGAAGCAAAAATATTCTACGATAGAGCAATAAAAATTAATCCGTTTGATTACAAATTAATGTATGCTTATTGTACATTACAATTAAAAATAAATAATTTTGTTGACTCTTGGGAATTATTTGATTCACGATTATTAATAGAAAAAAATAAAGACAAGTTAAGCAATTTTGATTTGATTAAAAATAATTTATTTAAAAATTTAAATATTAATCAAGATGATAAATTACTTGTTTTAAGAGAACAAGGAATAGGTGAGGAAGTTTTGTTTAGTTCGGTATATCCTGATATTATAAATAAATTTAAAAATCTGAAAATAGAAGCCGATAAAAGATTAGTACCTATTTTTAATCGATCATTTGGAAAAGAAATATTTATAGAAGATGGGTATTACTCAAAAAATTCTAGTGTATCTGATTTTGATAAAATTATATATGCAGGAAGTTTAATCAAATTTTTCAGAAAAAATAAAAGTGATTTTGATTATATTCATTATTTAACTGCAAGAGAAGATATTGTTCATAATTTCAAAGAAAAACTAAACAATCATAAAGATAAGTTGAAAATAGGTATATCTTGGAAAAGTGTTGTAAATATTTACGGTAGTTTGAAATCATTA
>CACKQA010000063.1 GCA_902602135.1 uncultured Alphaproteobacteria bacterium | reverse complement strand
TTCAAAGAACATACTATTACTTTTATTTATTTTTTTGCACTGTAGTTTTCTTCTTTTTAATAGCACCACTATTTGCAATTATTCCAATATCTTTCAGCGTTTCACCTTTTATGGTTTTTACAGAAGGAATGCTGGCTTGGCCCCCTGATCCTGAAGCTTGGTCGATAAGATGGTATAAAAATATGATTGGTGATTGTAGTGCTGACGTCGTCTCATCTACAGTTCCATGTTCAACAAAGTGGATGGTTGGTACTGTAAATAGTTTTTATATTGGTATTATTGCAACTGTTATTGCTACAGCTTTAGGAACACTGGCAGCTCTTGGTTTAAGTAGACCACATATGCCATATAAAGGTTTGATAATGGCAATATTAATTTCACCAATGATTGTTCCACTAATTATAACAGCTGCAGGAATGTTCTTCTTCTATGCAAGAATAAATCTTGTTTATACTTTCACAGGTGTAATTCTTGCACATGTTGCTCTTGCTACACCTTTTGTAGTAATCACTGTAACGGCAACATTAGTTGGTTTCGACATGAATATGGTAAAAGCAGCACAAAGCTTAGGTGCTAAACCAATGAGAACATTTTTTAAAGTCATTATGCCGTTGATTTTACCAGGTATTATATCAGGAGCTTTATTTGCTTTTATTACATCTTTTGATGAAGTTGTTATAGTTATGTTTATGGCAAGTATTGATCAGTTAACTATTCCAAAACAAATGTGGGCCGGAATACGTCAAGAAATTAGCCCTGTTATTTTATGTATGGCTACTTGTTTAGTACTTCTTTCTATATTTTTATTAACTACAGTTGAGCTACTTAGAAGAAGGTCTGAAAAACTCAGAGGTATTAAAGCTCGATAGAATAGTGAAGAACATTGCTGTTATTGGTGCTGGCATAGTTGGTATATGTAGCGCATATTTTTTAAAAAAATCTGGATTTAATGTAACTTTAATTGATAGGGAGAAGCCTGGCTCAATGACAAGTTTTGGGCATGCTTGTACTTTTGCAGACTATGCAAATGTTCCTGTTAATTATCCTGGATTGATCTGGGATATACCATCAATGCTTTTAAGAAAAGATGGACCTTTGGCAGTTGATTTTTTTTATATTTTAAAGAACTTGCCTTGGGCAATAAGTTTTTTAAAAAACTGTAAAAAAGAAAAAGTTAATGAAATAGCAAACTCTCTCACTAACCTATTAAAACACTCACAAATATCTTACGATGAAATTTTTCAAGATGTAAATGTAAAAGAATATATTAGTTATGAAGAAAATCTTTATCTTTTTGATTCAAAAAAATCTTATGAAAATTATGAATACGCAAACATTATTAGAAAAAATAATAACGTTAAAGTAAGAACTTTAAATAAAGATGAGGTTAAAGAATTAGAACCAAATTTAGCTGATGTTTATTATGCTGGGCAAGTCTTTACTGGATCAAGACACACAACACATCCATTAGCAATAAGTACTAAGATTTTTAAAAAGTTTTTAGAACTAGGCGGTATTTATATAAATGAAAATATAAAAAATTTAACACAGAAAGAAAAAAATATAGAATTATTTTTAGAAAATAAAAAACTTAAATTTGATAAAATAATTGTAAGTGCTGGTGCTTGGTCTAATCAAATTGCAAATAAGCTTGGAGATAAATTCCCTCTTGATACCGAAAGAGGGTATCACCTTTTATTTGAAACTGAAGAGAAATTAATAAATCGTCCCGTTGCTTGGTCTGAGTCTGGATTTTACTTAATACAAATTCATGATGGTATAAGAGCTGCTGGTACAGTTGAAATAGCAGGTTTAAATAAACCACCCAATAAAAAACGTCTTGAAATGATAGAGAGACAATCAAGAAAGGTTTTGCCCCAATTAAAAGAAGTAAGATCAACATGGATGGGTAGAAGGCCTACCTTACCAGACTCATTACCTGTTATTGGAAAGTCTCAGAAAAATAATAATGTCATTTATGCATTTGGACATCAACATATTGGTTGGACTTTAGGAGCTGTTACGGGAAAAATTATTGATAGTTTGTCAAAAGATCAACTGCCGAATATAGATATTAGCGCTTATTCTCCTGGCCGATTTTAACCTAAACTAATACCAACATTTTTGATTTGAAGATAAGATTTCAGTCCATCTACTCCTTTTTCACGGCTATATCCTGATTGTTTATAACCTCCAAAAGGTGTTGCATGATTTCCAGTGAACCATTTATTTACATATACTTGACCAGCTTCTAATTTGCTTGCAGTCCAAGATGCTTTTTTTAGATCTTTTGTAAAAACACCTGCACCTAAACCATACTCAGTATCATTCGCAATATCAATTGCTTCTTCTTGATCTTCATATTCAAGAACTGAGAGTACTGGACCAAAAATTTCTTCTCTAGCTACAGTCATACTTTGTTTAACATTGTTTAGGACTGTTGGTTCCATAAAATATCCTTCACGTTCTAATCTTTTTCCACCATATGCTGCTTCTGCTCCTTCTTGGATTCCTGATCTTGCATAACCTTCAACTTTTTGAAGCTGATTTTCTGATATAACTGGAGTTAGGTCTGTATCTTTTTCTATACCAGGTCCAATTTTTAAAGATTTACTCATATCAACAAGCTTATCAACTAATTCATCTTTGATTGATTTATGAACTACCAATCTAGACATCGCTGTACAAATTTGTCCTGCAACACTAAATATTCCTGAACGTGCACTTTCTAGAACTTCATTTATATCAGCATCAGGGTAAACAATACCAGCTGACTTACCACCTAATTCAACAACAGCAGGTATAGCTTTGTCAGCACAAGCATGAAGTATCTTTTTTCCAGTTGCGACTGAACCAGTAAATACTACGTGATTTACATCTTCATGAGATACAAGATATGATCCTGCTTCATTTCCATAACCACAAATTATGTTGATTAATCCTTCTGGAACATCAGCATTTAGTATTGCTTTAGCTAAAATTGTTGCAGATAAAGGAGTTAATTCTGCAGTTTTAATAATTGTTGAATTTCCTGTAGCAAAAGAACATGACAGTGATCTTCCAATCATAGATAATGGAAAATTCCAAGGTACAACATGTGCCGATACACCAAATGGCTCTAAAACTGTGTAGTCAAAAACATTTTTTGCAACAGGTATTGTTTTACCTTCAAGTTTATCAGTTAAGCCTGCATAGTAATCAAACATATCTGCTACATCATTGAATTCTTTAATTGCAGAAGCAATATTTTTTCCATTTTCATAACAAAGAAGTTCAC
>CACKQA010000062.1 GCA_902602135.1 uncultured Alphaproteobacteria bacterium | reverse complement strand
GCAGAACAGGGTTTACAAATGAACTTGGCTGGGAAATTTATTTAAGACCAGAAAATGATTCAAAAAAAATTGGAGACTTAATACTCAGTAAAGGAGAAGAAATGGGAATGATTCTAACAGCCTCACCAGGATTTAGATGTAGAAGAATTGAGGCAGGTCTCTTATCTGCAGGGAGAGATTTTACAAGAGACAGATCTCCATTTTCCGTTGGATTAGGAAAGTTTATAGATTTTAATAAAGAAGATTTTATTGGAAGAGATTATTTACTTAATGCAAACAAAGATTGTTTAACATGGGGTATGAGAGTGGAAAATAGCTTTGCGTTGGTTGATTCTGAAATTTCTATTGATAATAAAAAAGTTGGTATTGTAACTTCAAGTACATGGTCGCCATTTCAAGTATGTGGTGTTGCTATAGTTCATATGGATAAAGCAGAGTTTGGGCCAGACACAATAGTAGATGTTAGATGTGATGATGGTAGTGTGCAAAAAGGTGAAATATGTACTTTACCAATGTATGATGAGAAAGGAGAAATACAAAGAGGTTTAAAAGAAGATATTCCATCTAGTCCAATACCTTGGAAGGGTATTTCAAAAAACTAATATATTTTGTAATAGAATTATAAATTATATTAGAATACAAATATTAAAATGAATGATCTCATTAAACCTAGCACAAAAATTCACACAATTGATGATGCAATAAGACTATCTAAAAAAAGATTACCAAAATTAGTCTTTGACTTTATTGATGGAGCATCAGGAGATGACAAACTTGCAGAAATTAATAGTACAGCATTAGATCAAATTAGACTTGAGCCTAAGGTATTTAGAAATGTTGAGAATAGAAATTTAAGTAAAAAATTATTTGATTTTCATTTTGATTATCCATTTGGATTTGCACCAATGGGAATGACAAATCTTTCATGGCCTGATGCAGATAAAATGATAGCAAAAGAAAGTGCGTATAATAATATTCCAACATGTGTTTCAATGGCTTCTAGTACTACTCTAGAAGATATGTTTACTTTTTCAGAAGGTCATTCGTGGATGCAAATATATATTTTTCAAAGTGAAGAATTTATTATGGAATTATTAAAAAGAGCAGAAAGCATTGGATACAAGGTTTTGATCCTCACTGTTGATGTTCCAATTCTTTCAAGAAGAGCTAGAGATGATAGAAATGGCTTTGGTTATCCATTTAAAATTGGCCCAAAACAATTTTTAGATTTTGCTCTACATCCTCAATGGAGTTTAACAACTTTGTTTAAAGGTGCACCACAACCAATGAATTATGTAACCTCCAAAAGTGGTGATCAAGTTTTTAGACGAAAAGAAAGTAGAGGAGCAACAGATTGGAATACTCTAAAAAGGGTTCGAGACGCTTGGAAAGGACAATTAATAATCAAAGGAGTAATGAATTCTGAAGATGCTTTGAAAATTAAAGAAGCTGGTGTTGATGCAATTCAAGTATCAAATCATGGTGGAAGACAATTAGATAGTGCTACTGCTTCTATTAATGCTTTACCATTAATACGAAAAGCTTTGGGAGACGATTTTCCAATACTTTTTGATAGTGGAATTAGAAGTGGTAGTGATATTTTACGCGCGTTAGCTCTGGGGGCTGACTTTGTTATGTTTGGCAGACCTCTAATGTATGCCATCGGTGCGGATGGCGAAAAAGGGCTTAGAAGAATCATTAACCTTATTAAAGAAGAGTTAAGTACAAATCTTGGCTTAGTGGGATTAACCGATATAAATGAAGTTGATAAAAAAATTATAGCAGAGAAATTTTTTAAGGATATAAAGTATTAACATGGGGGATAAAAAAATTAGAGGTGGGGCATTAGTTGCAAGAGCTCTTAGAGACAAAGGTATTGATAATGTTTTTACACTTTCTGGAGGTTTTTGTAATCCAGCACTTGAAGGATTTATGGAGTGTCAAATTAATGTAATTAATTGTCCTCATGAACAAATTGCTGGTCATTTAGCTGATGGCCATACTAGAATATCAAGAAAACCATCTGTTTGTATTGTTGGACCAGAAGGTTTCGCAAATGCAGTACCCTCAATGATGGAAGCTTGGGGTGAAAGATCCCCTGTTATTTTTATAACTGGATCTAGTAGCTTAAAAAGACAAGGAGCAGGCGGTTTTAAGGAAATAGATGATGTATCTATAGCAGCACCGTTAACAAAATACAGTGCAAGTATAACAGATGGCAACAGAATAAGGGAGTTTGTAGATAAAGCATATAGAATTGCAACAAATGGCTATCCTGGCGCAGTACATTTAAGTGTACCAGTAGATATAATGTTTTCATCATTTGCAGATGATGCAGGTTTAGAGGAAAGACCTTTTACTCATCAAAAGAAACCTTTAGCAAAAGCTTGGCCTGATCCTGAGAGTTTAAATGAAATATTTGATCTGGCAATTAGTGCACAAAAACCTGTTTTTATTGGAGGGCATGGTGTTTGGTGGTCTAGTGCAGAAAAAAAATTAGAGCAAGCTGGTTTTGAATTAAACATTCCAATATTTAATATACCATACCATCAGAAGCTTTTAGGTGAAGAAGCAGATACATATATGGGTCTGGCAGATATTCATCAATATCCTCCATCAAAAATGGCTCTTCATGAATCAGATTTGGTTCTTATGATTGGTGCACGTCTTGATAATCAAATGAATTTTGGAAATCCTCCACTTTTTCCAAAAAGCACTAAGCTTGTTTGTATTAATGGATCGCATGAAGAAATAGAATTAAATAGAGCTGCAGATATTAACTTACTTTGTGACCCTGGAGTTTTTTTGGATAAACTCATAGAGTTAAAGAAAAACAGTAAATGGAAATTAAACAATGAATGGTTTAATAAGAATAAAAAAGAGAAAAAAAATTGGATCAATAAAACATTAGATGACTTAAATAAAGAAACTGAAGAGACCAAAATAAATGGTGGAAAAATTCATCCTCTTCAATTAGCTTTAGATGTTCAAGAAGTGTTAACTGAAAATGATTGGTTAGTTATTGATGGTGGTAACACGCATTTCTGGTCAGAGATTGCAATTAATATTGCTGGATCAAAAGGTAAAAAACTTGGCGGAATATTACATCCAGGCACTTTCAGCATGTTAGGTGTTGGAGTTCCTTTTGCAGTATCAGCGAAAAATCTTAATCCTAAATCTAATGTTGTTTTAATAAGTGGAGATGGTGCATTTTTATCTGGAGGATTGTCAATTGAAGCTGCATTTCAAGAAAAAAAACCTATTGTTGTTGTTATAGATAATAATGGAGGTCTTGATTGTATTTCTCAACAACAAGAAAGGTTAT
>CACKQA010000061.1 GCA_902602135.1 uncultured Alphaproteobacteria bacterium | reverse complement strand
CACAAGTAAATATTCTACTTGCTCTTTCAGATATTGGTCCAGGTGATGGAGGTACTGTAATAATCCCATCTTCCCATAAATCTAATATTGAACATCCCGAATTTAAAAATAATAAAATGTTAGGTGGTGGTAAGGTTTCCTCAGCTGAAGGTATGACAGCAGCAAAAGAAGTTTATCTGAAAGCTGGTGATGGCCTAGTATTTGTTGATTCACTCTGTCATGGTTCAGCTAAAAGAATTAATAAAGGTGAAAGAAGAATAGTCGTATATAGATATGGCCCTTCTTGGGGTTTCTTTAGACATCCTTATAGACCATCGAAACAACTTTTATCCAGACTTTCAAAATTTCAACAAAAAATAGTAATGCCTCATCAAAATGTGTTAACACCAAATAATAATTAAAATGGAAAAAATAAAATGGGGCATAATTGGACCTGGAAATATAGCAAATAACTTTGCTGATGGCTTAACAAATTCTTACTCTGGACAGTTAGTAAGCATAGCAAGTAAAAGTGAAGATCGTCGAAAAAACTTTGGTGATAAATATGATATTCATTCTGATTTTAGATTTGATTCTTATGAAGATATTATTAATTCAGAGCATATTGATGCTATATATATTTCTACTCCACATAATTTACATGCTGAATGGACAATTAAAGCTGCAGGTAAAGGAAAACACGTTCTTTGTGAAAAACCTGGAGCCGTAAATTTATATGAAGGAAAAAAAATTATAGAAGCAGTAAAAGAAGCTGGAGTATTTTATATGGAAGGTTTTATGTATCGATGTCATCCGCAAATTCCAAAACTTTTAGAAATAATAAAAAATAAAACAATTGGTGAAATTGAATTAATCGAAACTTCTTTTGGATATGACACAGGTAAAACAATTCCTGAATCACGTATTTTTAATAAAGAATTAACTGGTGGAGCTATACTAGATGTTGGTTTATATCCAATTTCTTTTTCTAGATTAATCTCAGGCGTAGCAACTGGTGAAAAATTTTTAGAACCAAATTTTATAAATGCTGAAGGTAGAATAGGAGATACCGGGGTTGACGAAGTTGCTTACGCTAATTTAGAATTTAAAAACGGTATTAAAGCAAAAGTCTCAACTGCTATAAGAGAAAGTATGAAAAATAATGCTATTATTGTAGGTTCGGAGGGTACAATTGAATTACCTGATCCATGGATGCCTGGAAGAAATGGTGGTCCTTACCACGCAAAAATAATTATAAATAAAAATGACCAGGAAGAAGTAATTGAACTTAAAGGCCCAGAACACCTTTTTTTCTTTGAAGCTGAATTAGCAAGTCAATGTATTGCTAAGGAAAAAATACAACCTCCACACCCTGCAATGACTTGGGAAGATACTTTAGGGAATCTTAAAGCTCTTGATAAATGGAGAGATATAATAGATTATAAACTTCCACAGGATGAAATATGAAATATGGACAAATAGAAGGTGTAAATAAAAAAATATCAAAACTCGTTATGGGTGTTGATAATCAAAATGATCTGAATGAAGCATCAAAATTATGGGATCATTGGATTGATGTTGGAGGAAATATTTTTGATACAGCATATACATATGGAGGAGGAAATCACGAAAAAGTTTTTGGTGAATGGTTAAAGCAAAATAATATCAGAGAAGAAATTGTTATCTTAGGAAAAGGAGCACATACCCCTAATTGTAATCCTGAAGCTATTACATCCCAATTAAATGAGTCCTTAGAAAGAATGAACACTGATTATGTTGATATATACATTATGCATAGAGATAATCATGATTACAATGTGAGTGAATTTGTTGATGTCTTAAATCAAGAAAAGGACAAAGGAAGAATAAAAGTATTTGGAGGATCAAATTGGACCTTAGATCGTTTTAAAAAAGCAAATGAGTGGGCAAAAAATAATAATAAAAATGAAATGTCCATATTAAATAATAATCTAGCATTAGCAAAAATGATAAACCCACTTTGGAGTGGCTGTTTATCTTCAAATCATGATGATATATTACATTATCTAAAACAAACAAAAAAATCACATATGTCTTGGTCTAGCCAAGCAAGAGGATATTTTTTAGATGATGAGATTACAAAAAAAATTGAAGAAAAAATTACCAATGATGAAACCTGGAGAGCACCTGGTGAACACTCCAGTGGTCCTCTTAGCTGTTACGACAGTGAAGATAATAGAGAAAGAAAAAAAAGAGCTATGGAACTAGCTGAAAAAAAAGGATGTAGTGCACATAATATTGCAGCAAGCTGGACCATCAATCAATCTTTTCCATCATTTGCATTAATTGGACCAAGAACAATTGATGAGCTTGACACAACATTACCTTGTTTAGATATAGAATTAACAAATGAAGAAATTAATTGGTTAAATTTATCTTAATTTAATTTTTTTAATTTTGTGACTTGTTCCCTCATTTAATATTGGCTCAATCAAAGTAGATACTTTTTTTATTGATATATCTTGTTCTAGATTCTGTAAAATTTTTACAGATTGTTTTCCCATTTCCATTAATGGGTGTGAAATATACGTAAGATTTTGAGAGCTTAAATAACTATCCTGGTCATTAAATCCTACCACAGAAATATCTTTTCCAATTTCTAATTTCATATCCTGACATTTTAACAAACAACCTGTAAAAAAACGAAGATGAGAACAAATTATAGCAGTGGGAGGTTTTTTTAAACTCAATAAATACTTTGTTATGGCTGATCCTGACTCAACAGTTTCAATTAAACTATCTTGATAATATTCATTTGAATATTGTAGTTGTAAATTTTTTATTGAACTTTCATACGCAGCTTTTCTTTGCGCTCCATAATTAAAACTTCGATGAACATTGATAAAAGCAATTCTTTTATGACCATTATTTGAAAGCTTATCCATTAACAGTTCAATACTTTTTTTATTATCCAGATCAATCCAAGCATGCTCTGTTTGTTTGTTAGTTCTACCCCAAGTCACAAATTTGATTCCTCTTTGGTTTAAGAAATGAACTCTTTCATCATTTTTTTTAATTTTATAAAAAATAAATTTATCTGCTTGACCTGTGCTAATAAGTTTTTTGAAATAATTCATTTCTTCATCTTCATTTAAGCAAAATTTTATAATTAATTCAGTATTTGTATTTTTTATCCCAAGAGTAATTCCTGCAAGAAACTGCAAAACAACATGATCTGGTGCTTCAGGATCTATGGATGATATAAAAGCAATTGTATCCGTTTTTTTGGAAGCTAATCTTTTGGCATTTAAATCTGGAAAGTAGTTATATTTTTTTGCTGTTTTAAAAATTTTATCTTTTGTTTTCTGTGATATATTGTCATATCCATTCAGTGCTCTTGATACTGAACTCACTGATAAACCTAATTTTTGAGATAAACCAACAATATTTAATTTCTTGTTTTTCTTCATAATACTTAAAATCTATTAATTAAATTAAATAATACTATTTGGCTTGACAAGTAAAACGTTTTACTAAATTGTCAATTTATTTAAAAGAGGGAGGAAAAAAATGAAAAAATTTTTTTCA
>CACKQA010000060.1 GCA_902602135.1 uncultured Alphaproteobacteria bacterium | reverse complement strand
AAATAATAAATTATAAAAATCAATTATAAAAATATAATTTTTATTTAAAACCAAGCACTGTCTAAGTTTAGGTTAAGGGTTAAAGTCTCTTTAATTTCTCCAACGTTTATTGATTTTTATAAAAGAAAGTTAAGTCCCAAAAAGTTATTAGTTAAATATAGATCGCTAAATAAAACATTTCTAAATTAAAATTTTATTTTATTTAGCAAACAAATTGATCATATTACTAATTTTTATTTTTTTTAAATCAACATCATTTTTTAAATCTGATATATTAAATATCTTATAATTATAATTTAATAAGAAGGATTGTATTTCAAGTTTATTTTCCTCTCTTACTTCTATTATAATTTTAGGCTTGTAATCTTTAATTAATTTTTCAGATCCAAGAAGGACATTATAATCTTCACCTTCAGTATCTATTTTAATAGCTTGAAGAGGCTTTTTTAATTTATCATAATACAAATCATCTAGTGTATAAACTTTAATATCAGAACCTTCTTCATCAATTTTTCCACCTTTAGATAAGTAAGATTTTTCTGTTAAAACATTAAATTTAGTACTCCCAGTAAAATTAGATGCAGCACCTAAAATTGTTTTTGTATTTTTGGTAAGCCCATTAAGTCTTAAGTTTGTAATTAATCTCGATAAATTCATAAAGTGTGGCTCAATACATATTATTTCGTTTGCACTGTTTGCTTTGAGTGTTGTTAAAGAATAAAGACCCGTATGAGCGCCCACATCAATAAATGTACCTTCATTGATAGATAATTCATACCAAAGATCTAAAGACAATAAATCATGAGAATCCTGCCAAAAATACTTAATTATTGAAGAATCATCATTTAGTACATTTAACATCAGAAACGAAGTTTTTGTAATTTTAAAATCTATAATCCCATTATGTACGGGAAGTTTCCCCAAATCCATTAGAGACATTTTCTTAAAATTTAAATGTGAGTTTAATTTTTTAAATTTCAAAGCTTCGTTTGACATCGAAAATCTATAATACACTAATGTTGCTTTTCATAAAGCAAACTTTCAATTCTAAAATATACATAAAATAACTCACTTTAATTTCCATAATCTTAAAAATTAATATGGTTAATAATAGTTTCTAATAATATACTTTTAAAATGGATAAACCTATTGTTTTATACACCGATCATATAATGAACAGAACCCTTTGTTATAATTTTGCAAAAGGCTCTAATTCTTTATTATGCCATGTAAATCAATTTAAAGAATATCACAAAACTATTGCAACCTATGGTGTTCTAAGAGGAACTTATGAAATAATAGAAAAGGTAAGTAATTTTTATTATATTGACCATGGTTATTTTAATCAATCTACAAGAAAATTTGAAAACAACAGAACAGGTATTTTAAACTTAGATGGCTATTTCCGTATCGTATATAATAATTTAGTCCATAATGGAGAAGGAAGCTATCCTGATGATAGATTTAAAAAACTAAATCTTCAATTTAAAAAACAAAAAAATCATGGAAGATATATAATTTTGTCTGAACCCTCTGAAATGATGAAAAAAATATATAATCAGAACAATTGGGTGAGTGAAACAAAGAAAATTATAAATAAATTTTCCGATAGAGAAATTATTGTTCATAATAAATTCTCAAAACAATCTTTAGATAGCTTATTAGTTAATGCATGGGCATTTATTAGTCTTCAATCTGCCGCTGGTTTTAAAGCTATGATAAATGGTATACCAGCATATTTTACTGAAGAAACTCTTAAAAATATTAACCCGATTCAAGAAATAGAAAATCCAAAAATTAATTATAAAATATTTAATAATTTAGCATATGGACAATGGACTTTAAATGAAATTGAGAGTGGAGAAGCTTGGGAAAATATAATTCATTACAACAAGTGATTTTTTCACTTTGTTTTCATTTGTATTACTATATTGAAACTTATAACTATTCTTTCATCATTAGAAAGATTTTCATTTACTGAGTGATCAAGATAACTTGGAAATAATACTAAAGCACCCTCTCGAGGGCTAATACCATTAACTTGAGCATTTAATGAATTTGGTGAAGTAGCATTAGGATATGAATAAACTGGTGCTGGTCTAGGGTCGTAAAAAATAATATCCCCACAACTTTCTGGAGCACGAACATAGTAAGCACCACTTATAGTGCTGTTTCCATGTTGATGTCTTGAGTTTGCAGAGCCTCCTGTATTAACAATCGCCCACATGTTATTGATTTTAACATTTTGTTTCAGTTTATCCCAATTCATATCAAGCATAACTTGCTCAACATATGAGAGAACAAATGAAGCAAAATTTTGAGGCTCTTTGTCATTAAGATTAAAGTCTTTAGAGTGCCATCCTTTAATATTACTTTTACTAATTCCAATCTGGTCTTTTTTTTGTTGATTTTTTATATAAGCATACATTTCTTCATTAACACTCTTATAATTTTCAATTTGTAAAGCCCACACAGGGGTCGGAAAAAAGAGATTCGGTTTAATCATACAATGTTCTTATATTAATTTATTCTTTCAGTAAACAAATCAACAAATAATTATAATATTAAAATTATTTAAAATTAATTTTTAATATTATAATATTTTTTTATTAATTTTATAGTTTTGATAATCCGCTCATGATGCTGTTTAAAATTTTTCCTTCCAGATGATATATTTGGATATCTCTTTATTAATTTTTGAATATATTTTGGTATAATTATATAGTTTTTCAATGTTTAAATAGTCTATTTTTAATAAAGTATAAGGGCATATTTTTTTTGTTTGAAAAAGAAATAATTTTATCATCATTTATTGATCCACTCGGTTGAGCTACAGCATAACATCCATTTAAATTTAGCAACTTCAAACTATCTGTAAAAGGAAAAAATCCATCTGATGCACAAACAAAAGATTTATTTTTAAAATATGTTTTTTTATTTTTGATTGCAAATTTTAATGCATCAACCCTATTCGTTTGTCCAAGTCCTAGTCCAACAGTTTGTTTATTGGATGTTAAAACAATTGCATTTGATTTTAAGTGCTTAACTACTTTTAACGAAAATACTAAATCATCAATTAATTTTGTAGAGGTTTTTTTGTCTGAGGCCAAGATTAGAAATTTTTTATTTATTGAAGTAAAATCTTTTGTTTGGTAAAGGTTCCCGAAAAGAGTAGATCTATATTCAATTGATTCATTTTTTATTTTAGGTGTTTTTAATAAAATTAAATTTTTCTTTTTCTTTAATAAATTAAAAGAAGCTTGATCATAATCTGGAGCAACAACCATTTCAAAAAAAAATTTATAAATGATTTTAGCTAAATTTAGATTTACTTTTCTGTTAAGAAAAATAATTCCACCAAAAGCACTTTTAGAGTCACTTTTAAATGATTTGATAAAAGCATTTTCTATTTTATTTGCTGAGGCTACACCGCAAGGATTAGTATGCTTTACAATTAAAGAGGTAGGTTCAATAAACTCTTTTAAACATCGTAAGCCACTATCAAGGTCAATTATATTGTTGTAACTAATTTTCTTACCGCTTATCTGAAAATCAAAAATAGATTTATTTGAATCAATTTTAATCCATGCCTTTTGATTTGGGTTTTCTCCATATCTTAATTTAACTTTTTTATTCTTAATTTTCATTAAACCAATTTGATATCACATTGTCATATTTTGCAGTTTCTTT
>CACKQA010000059.1 GCA_902602135.1 uncultured Alphaproteobacteria bacterium | reverse complement strand
CCCAAAATTCTATCAAAAAACTTACTTATGTAATTATTTTTGTATCGAGATTTAAAAATTAACAATGACTTTATTTTACTTTTAGAAAAAATTGATATTAATATACTCTTTTTACCTGGACTAAATGCGAAAATATAATCATAATTTTCATTTCTTAATTTTGAAATTATTTTTAAGACTTGATAAAATTTATTTTGAAGTAAAAAAATTTTGTTAATAGATTTATAGTTTTTACATATTTTTTGATTTTTTTTAGAACATACAATATCAATTTTATAATCCTGATTAGCTTCTTTTAGTCCTTGAACAACTGGAAGAGTAAGGATCATATCTCCCATTTTATCGTTTCTAACTAAACAAATTTTCATAAAGTGTATTTAATAACTTAAAAAACAGTTTATATTTTTTAAAATCAGCCCTTGAATTTAAATTCATTTGAGATTATATCCTAACAAAATATGACAAAAGACTTAATTTCCTAATATGCTATTAAATAATAGCTTTAACTCAATCTCTATATAATTTTGGCTGTAAATTTCAAAACAAAGAAAGATACTGGTCCTAGAATCAATGAGCAGATTACTGCAAGTGAAGTCAGACTAATATCAAGTAGTGGTAAGCAAATGGGGATATTAAGCATTCGTGAAGCTTTAATTCAAGCAGAAGATGAAGGTTTTGATTTAGTTGAAGTGTCTCCTGAAGCTAATCCACCAGTTTGTAAAATTATAGATTATGGTAAATTAAAATATAGAGAGCAAAAAAGTAAGAAAGAAGCAAAAAAGAAACAAAAAACGATTGAAGTCAAAGAGATTAAAATGAGACCTGGAATTGATACGCACGATTATAATGTTAAAATTAAAGCACTCTCAAAGTTTATAGGTGGTGGTAATAAAGTTAAAGTTTCTATGCGTTTCAGAGGCCGTGAAATGGAGCATCAAAATTTAGGATTTGATCTTTTAAAAAAACTAACTTTAGAAGTTGAAGAATATGCAAAAGTTGAAGTAGCTCCTAAGTTTGAGGGAAGACAAATAATGATGATTCTTGTACCTCAAGTTGCTAAATAATTCTACATATTGCAAAATACTCAATTATCAGTATAAGCCTTCCAAACTTGTTATGGCCTTCGGGGCAGCCTAACGGGTAAACTTATAATATAGGAGATAGTAATGCCCAAGCTTAAAACTAAGAGTAGTTTAAAAAAAAGATTTTCTAGAACAGGTACTGGTAAAATTAAATTTAAACCTGCTGGAAAGAGACATGGAATGAGTAAACGTTCCAATAAATTTATTCGTAACACGAAAAGATCTGCAATTATGTCACCAGGTGACTCTGCTTTGATTGATCATATGTTACCATACAACAAGTAAGGGGAAATCAATGGCAAGAGTATCACGAGGTGTTACAGCAAGAGCTAGACACAAAAAAGTAATTAAAAGAGCAAAAGGTTATTACGGTAGAAGAAAAAATGTTTTTCGAGTTGCTGTGCAGGCAGTCGAAAGAGGAATGCAATATGCTTATAGAGATCGTAAAAAAAGAAAAAGTGATTTTAGGGGTTTATGGATTCAAAGAATCAATGCTGGTGTTCGACTTCATGGTTTAACATATTCGCAATTTATATCTGGTCTTAAAAAATCATCTATTGAAATAGATAGAAAGATTTTAGCGGATCTTGCAGTTAACCAGCCAGAGGCTTTTAAAGCTTTAGTTGATAAAGCTCAATCTGCTAGATAATTTTAATTAATAAAATATAATAGATATTGATGGCATTTGCTGAAAATAAAATTGATGTTCTAAAAAAAATTAAAGCTTCAAAATCCTTCGAAGATTTAGAAAAACTTCGATTATATTATTTAGGTAAAAAAGGATTAATACCTGAAGCTTTAAAAGGATTAGGTTCTTTGTCGATTGAAGAAAAAAAATCGAAAGGACAGGAATTAAATATTATTAAAAAAGAAATTGAAGAAGGTATTAAAAACCAAAGAACAGAAATTGAAAATATTGAAATTTCAAACAGGATTAATTTAGAATCAATTGATGTTACTCTACCACCTAACATTTCTAAAAAAGGAAAAATACACCCAATTAGTCAAACAATATTTAATATTATAGAAATTTTTGGAAATTTAAATTATGCAGTGGAAACTGGTCCAGATATAGAAACAGATTTTAATAATTTTACCGCTTTGAATATACCAGAACATCACCCAGCAAGAGAAATGCAGGATACTTTTTATATTGAGGACAACGGAGACAAAAATGTTCTGCGAACCCATACTAGCCCTGTTCAAGTGAGAACTATGCTCAACACAAAACCACCTATTAAAATTATTGTGCCTGGCAGAACTTATAGAAGTGACTCAGATGCTACACATGCTCCAATGTTTCATCAGGTAGAAGGTTTAGTCGTTGATACAAGTTCTACTATGGTTGATTTAAAATCAACACTCGTTTCGTTCTTAGAAGAATTTTTTGAAGTAAAAAACTTACAATACCGTTTTCGCCCCAGTTATTTTCCTTTTACCGAGCCTAGCGCAGAAATGGATGTAGCTTATACCAAAGTAAATAATAAAATAAAAATTGGTGAAGGAGATAAATGGTTAGAAATATTGGGTTGTGGAATGGTCAATCCTGTAGTTTTAGATAATTGTAATATTGATTCAAAACAGTATCAGGGTTTTGCTTTTGGTATGGGAATAGAGCGTTTGTCGATGCTTAAATATGGTATTACAGATTTAAGAAGTTTTTTTGATCCAAATTATCGATGGTTGGATCATTATGGTTTTAGTATTTTAGATAATCAAACACGATCAGGGCTATAAATGAAATTTACATTAGACTGGCTAAAAGATCATTTAGATACTTCTGAAAATTTAAATACTATAACAGATACTTTAACCAATATTGGTTTAGAGATTGAAACTGTAGAAGATAAATCAGAAATATTCAAGAATTTTACAGTAGCTAAAGTTTTAAAAGCTGAAAAACATCCTGATGCAGATAAACTTAAAGTATGTCAGGTTGAAACTATAAATGGAAATTTTCAAGTTGTGTGTGGTGCTCCAAATGCAAGACAAGGGATGCTAGGGATTTTTGCACCAGAAAATAGTTATATTCCTGGTACAGACTTACATTTAAAAAAAACCAAAATAAGAGGAGTTGAGTCTTGTGGAATGCTAGTATCAGAAAGAGAGATGGGTATTTCTGACGAACACGATGGTATTATTGAAATAAAAGATAATTATAAAATTGGTGATTTATTTAGTAAAATTTTTGCAATAGATGAACCTGTTATTGAAATCAATTTAACACCAAACAGATCTGATTGTTTATCGGTCAGAGGTATCGCAAGGGATTTAGCATCAGCAGGAATTGGTAAATTAAAAGACTTAAATTTTAAAAAATCAAAAGAATCACTTAAAAGCCCTATTAAGTGGAAAAAAGAATTTCAAAATAAAAATTTATGTCCTGGAGTAGCAGGTCGATATTTTAAAAATGTCAAAAATGTAGAAAGCCCTAAATGGCTTCAAGATAGATTAACTGCAATCGGATTAAGACCAATTTCGGCACTCGTTGATATTACAAACTATATTACCTTTGATTTAGGAAGACCACTACATGTTTACGATGCTGAAAAAATATCTGGAAATTTAACAATGCGATTAGCCAATAAAAATGAGGAATGTTTAGCACTTAATGAAGTAAATTATAA
>CACKQA010000058.1 GCA_902602135.1 uncultured Alphaproteobacteria bacterium | reverse complement strand
TAATTTTAATCAAGATGGAAGTGCAAAATCTTTAAATGCTAAATCTGGTAGTTTATATTGTCTATCTGACAATAAGGTAAATATTGTTGAAACAAATCTTGGTATACCTAATACATTTGTTTGGAGTCCAGATAATACAAAATTTTATTTTGCCGATACAACTGAGGGATCATTACTAGAATATAAGTTTAACCTAGATGAAGGTAGTTTGTCAGACAAAAAAAACTTCTTCAATTTTGATAGAGGTGCTCCAGATGGATCAACTATTGATAGTGATGGATTTATTTGGAATTGTCGTTGGGGTGGATCATGTGTTGTGAAAATTGATCCAAAAGGCAGGGTTGATCAAATTTACGAGCTACCTGTTGAAAATGTAACAAATTGTGTATTTGGCGGCAATGATCTTAAAACTCTATTTATTACTACTGCTAATAATTCAGGTAAAAATAAATATGATGGCAACCTATTTGCATTAAACGTTACTACTCCTGGTATTGAAGATAATAAATTTAAAATTTGATTTTTTACTTTAATTAGATAAAACTTTTTTTATGAATAAAAAAAATAAATATAGATCTTCTAATTGGTATAATTCTAAATCACATCGAAGAGATACATTTATTCATAGAGGCTGGATGAGAAATCAAGGTCATCCAAACCATTTATTTGATGGGCGTCCTGTAATTGGTATTTGTAATACTTGGTCGGAATTAACACCATGTAATGGACATTTCAGAGAAATTGCTGAGTCTGTTAAAAAAGGTGTTTATGAGGCAGGAGGCTTTCCTTTAGAATTTCCAGTTTTTTCAGCAAGTGAATCCAATTTACGACCAACAGCTATGTTGTTTAGAAATTTAGCAAGTATGGACGTTGAAGAAGCAATAAGGGGCAATCCTATAGATGGAGTAGTACTACTAATGGGTTGTGATAAAACAACTCCTTCATTGATGATGGGAGCTGCAAGTGTTGATCTTCCTACAATTGGTGTCTCTGGTGGCCCAATGCTTAATGGACATCATCAAGGGGAAACAATAGGTTCTGGAACAGGAGTTTGGAAACTGGATGCAGATTTAAATGCGGGCATAATAACTGAAGAAGATTTTATTAATGCTGAAATCTCAATGAGCCGTTCAAAAGGAAACTGTATGACAATGGGAACTGCATCAACAATGGGTTCAATGGTAGAAGCATTAGGAATGTCACTTCCTGGAAATGCTGCAATACCTGCAGTAGATTCAAGAAGATATGCTTTAGCGCACATGTCTGGAAAAAGAATTGTTGAAATGGTCAAGGAAGATATAACAATGTCAAAAATTGTTACAAAAAAATCATTTGAAAATGCAATTAAAGTAAATGGAGCAATAGGTGGATCTACAAATGCAGTTATCCATTTAGCTGCAATTGCTGGTCGAATGGAAATTGATTTAGATTTAGATGATTGGAATAAATGTGGGGAAGGTATTCCAACATTAGTAAATCTACAGCCTTCAGGGAAATACTTAATGG
The DNA here is from genome assembly GCA_902602135.1 of uncultured Alphaproteobacteria bacterium. Lineage (GTDB taxonomy): Bacteria > Pseudomonadota > Alphaproteobacteria > HIMB59 > CACPNW01. The sequence continues at coordinate 2,288 of CACKQA010000058.1, read as the reverse complement.
AAGATTTTTATTATGCAGGTGGCGTTCCTGTAGTTATAAAAAGATTAATGGAAAAAAAATTACTAGATGAAAATTCAATGACTGTTAATGGAAAAACAATAGCTGAGAATAATATAAATTCTAAATGTTGGAACAATGACGTTATAAAAGAATTCGAAAATCCATTAACAAAAAATGGAGGTATTAAAATTCTTAGGGGTAATATCGCTCCAAATGGTGCAATTATTAAACCATCAGCTGCATCACCAGAATTAATGAAACATACGGGAAAAGCGGTAGTTTTTGAAAGCGTAGAAGAATTTCATAAAAAGATTGATGATCCTAATTTAGAAGTTGATGAAAATTCAATATTAGTTTTAAAAAATTGTGGACCAAAGGGCTATCCTGGTATGGCTGAAGTTGGAAATATGAGACTTCCACAAAAAGTACTTAAGAAAGGTGTGAGAGATATGATTCGAATATCTGATGCTAGAATGAGTGGAACAGCCTATGGTACAGTTATACTTCATACAGCTCCAGAAGCTGCTGTTAAAGGGCCTTTAGCAGCCGTTCAAAATGGTGATGAAATAGAAGTTGATGTTGATCAAGGTACAATGAATTTAAAAGTTGATGATGAAACAATAAAAAATCGTCTGGAAAATTATTCACCCGTTGTTCCAGAAATAACAGGTGGTTATCAAAAAATGTATGTAGAACATGTGATGCAAGCCGACAAAGGAGCAGATTTAGATTTTCTAATTGGAAAAAGAGGTGCTGAAGTCAAAAGACATAGCCACTAAATATTATTGATGAATGTCAAAGTTATCTAAATATTTTTCGGATAACTCTATTCCTAATCCGTGCTTATTTTCATCTAATTCAATAAAACCATTTTTTGCTTGAGGCTCTCCATCAAAAATATACCAAAATAATTCATTACCAATTTCTACTGGCCAGAATGGAAAATATTCGACAATAGGAGCGTTGACTGAACTCATGGAAATATGAAAATTATGGACTTGTCCAGCATGAGGAATAACGGGTATTTGAAATGCTTCAGCTAAAGCAGAAATTTTATGCGCCTGTGTTATTCCACCAACTCTATTAGTATCAAATTGCACAACATCAATTGCTTTTTTTTCTAGTAATTGTCTAAAACCAAAAAGTGTATATTCATGTTCACCACCAGATATAGGAGTTCTACATGAAGCTTTTAGATCTGCATATCCATCAATATCATCAGCAATAACTGGTTCTTCTAACCAACGAAGATTTTCATTATCAATTAATCTCATCATTCTTTTTGCATATTCAAATGTCCATCCCATATATACATCAGCCATAAGATCAACATTATCACCAACAACTGATCGTACTGTTTTGATTAACTCAATATTCTTGTGCATACCTTCAGCACCATCAGTCGGCCCCCAACCAAGTCTTAATTTCATTGCTTTAAAACCTTGATCTACATAATCTTTAGCTTCTTTTGCAAGACTATCAAGAGGTTGACTGTAAAGCTTACTTGCATAACAAGGGAGTTTTGATTTAGTTTTTCCACCTAATAATTTGAATACAGGTTGTTTAGCAGATTTTCCAAGTGCATCCCATATTGCAATATCAACAGCACTAATAGCCGTCATACCTACACCTTTTCTTCCCCAAGCTAGTGTTTGTCGATACATCTTTTGCCATATATGCTCATAATCCCATATACTTTCACCAACAATGGCTGGCGCTAAATAAGTATCTACAACTGATTTACATGGTTCTGGGGATAATGCAGCATTACCTAGACCTTTAAAACCATCACTTGTTTCTACTTCTACAACTAACCAACTATGAAATTTATATGTTGTCCATCTATCATTTGAAATATTTTCTTGATTCACAATATCTGCAGCATTTGAGCAAAAATTTTCGTGAATTTTTTGAACGGGCCCTGTCCATTTATAGACCTTTGCTTTAACACTTACGATTTTACTCACAAAATAATTATTATACTAATTTAATTCAATTTAAGAGAATTTTTTAATATTAAGATAAGAGTTTAAGTAATAACTTTAAAGATTCTAGCATCGGACTTACATTAGCTTTGTTTTTACCCACAATATCAAAAGCTGTTCCATGAGCAGGTGTAGTTATAGGTATTGGCAGACCTCCTTGAACAGTAACACCTTTTTCAAATCCAAACGATTTAAGACCTGATTGTATTGCGTCATGATACATACCGACAAGACAATTATACTCTTTATTTTTATAAGCTCTAATAAATGATGTATCACATGGTAACGGGCCAAAAGCTTTGA
>CACKQA010000057.1 GCA_902602135.1 uncultured Alphaproteobacteria bacterium | reverse complement strand
TTTAATTTTAAAGAATAGTCCTAACAGAAATTACGGCAGTAAAATTAAAGATAATTTCAAAAAAATAAAACATGACTCTCAAATGTACTCACTTGCTAATGCTTTTGATAATAATGATATTAAAGAATTTATAAAACGTTCAGTTAAATTTTTAAATTTAAAAAATGATGATACTTTTCAATATATTTGTGAGCCAAAAATTGATGGATTATCTCTTAATCTCGTATACGTAAATGGAAATTTGAAATCAGCTGGTACAAGAGGAGATGGATTTATAGGAGAAGATGTTACTGAAAATATATTAAATATTAAAAATATCCCATCAAAATTAAAAAAAAAATTTCCTGAATTTATTGAAATTAGAGGAGAGGTTTTCTTAAATAAAAGTGATTTTGAAAAACTAAATTCTAAATTAGAAAATAAATCTAAATTTGCAAATCCAAGGAATGCCGCAGCTGGTAGCCTAAGACAACTTGATATTTCTATTAGTCATAGTAGACCACTTAAATTTATACCTCACGGTATTGGTAAATGTTCATATAATTTTGATAAAATTGAAAATTATTATGATCAACTCAAGAATTGGAACATGGTTCCAAATAATTTAATTAAAAAATGTCAATCAGTTGAAGAAATTATAAAATTTTATAATCAAATAAATCAAAAACGCTCAGTTATTGATTATGATATTGATGGATTAGTTGTAAAAATAAATAGTTTTAAACTACAAGAAAGATTAGGTTATGTAGGAAAAAACCCAAGATGGGCAATTGCCATGAAGTTTTCTGCTGAAAAAGCTAATACTATAATTCAATCTATTGATTATCAAGTTGGGAGAACTGGTGCTATTACCCCTGTGGCTAGATTACAACCTGTTAATTTAGGTGGCGTGATTATATCCAATGCTTCATTACATAATTTTGATGAAATAAATAAAAAAAATATAAATGTTTTGGATCTCGTTGAAATTGAAAGAGCAGGAGATGTTATTCCATATGTTACTAAATTAGTAAAAAAAAATAGTAAATTAAATATTAAGATAAAACCTCCCAGGAATTGCCCTATCTGTAAGAGTAATGTTTTAAAAGAAAAAGATGAAGCTATACTAAGATGTTCAAACACATATGGTTGTAATTCTCAAAAAATAGGAAGGATAATTCATTTCGTAAGTAAGAAAAGTTTAAACATAGATGGATTTGGTGAAAAACAAGTTAAACAATTATTTAATCTAAAATATATAAATAAGGTAGAAGATATATTTAATCTTGAAAAATTTAGATCTGAAATAGTTGAATTAGATGGCTGGGGTGAATTATCTTTTTCTAATTTAATTAACGCTATTAATAATTCTAAAAAAATATCATTCGATAAATTTATTTATTCTCTTGGAATTAGATTTATTGGAGAAGTAAATGCTGAAATTTTGGCAAACGAGTTTAAAGACCTAGATGTATTGATTTCATCTTCAAGCAACATAAGTGTGTTAGAAAATATTGATGGTTTAGGACCAAAAGCAATATCTTCAATCATAGATTTTTTTTCTAAAGTAATAAATAAGGAAACTATTAAAAATTTGAAAAAACATTTAACTATTATATTTATAGAAAATGAAACAATAGATAATTTTTTTTCAAATAAACATTTAGTTTTTACTGGTACTTTATCTGAATTATCAAGAGATGAAGCTAAGTACTTAGCAAAAACTAAAGGTGCAAAAATATTATCTAGTATTAGTAAAAAAACAGATTTTCTAATTGCTGGAGAAAAAGCAGGTTCAAAAATAGATAAAGCAACACAATTAGGAGTTAAGATTTTAAATGAAAAAGAATTCCTTAAAAAAATTAATCTATAATTTTCAAGAATTTTAAATATACTTTTTTTAAAGAAAAATTCTCAAAATCAATTAAAGCTTTATCACCATCTAATTTGATAATTTTTCCGTTACCAAATTTTTGATGATAAACATTTTTCCCTTTAGATATATCGACATCATATTCCAAATCTTGATTAAAATCCCAATCGATATTATTTTTTTTTGAGTTTTCTAATAGTCTTCTTCTTCCCGGTGTAATTATTTCTTCACTAAATGAATCAGTTTCTAAAAAATTATCTAAAAAGTTATTATCTTGAATATATTTTGAATCATTTATCTCTACTTTATCTTCTGGGAGCTCGCTTATAAATCTAGATGGTAGATTATAATCATGTGATGCAAAAGAATATCTATTTTGATTTACGTAAGTAATATAAATTTTTTTTCTTGCTCTCGTTAGTGCAACATAGGCCAACCTTCTTTCTTCTTCTAATCCCTGATTACCTGATTCCTCTATTGATCTTTGACTTGGAAAAACTCCCTCCTCCCAACCAGCTAAAAATACATAATCAAACTCCAATCCTTTAGCTGCATGCATTGTCATGAGAGTTAGTGCTTCTTCTGAAGTATTTGTTATATTTTCCATAACCAAAGATACATGTTCCAAAAAACCTTCTATGTTTTCAAATTCTTTTAAACTTTCTATAAATTCATTTAAATTGTCTATTCTTGATAGACTGTCTGGTTTATTTGAGCTCTCTTCCTCTTTTTTTAAATAATCTAAATAACCCGAGTCTTCTATTATTACTTTAGCTAATTCAATATGGTCGAATTTTTTCTTAACCTTTTGCCATTTTAAAATGTTGTCAGTAAAATTATATAATTCACCCTTAGCTTTAGAATTACTTTTAAATGTCAATTGTTGAGCAGATTCAAATAGAGAAATATTATTCATTCTTGCATAGCTACTAATTTTACTAACTGTTGATTTCCCTATTCCCCTTTTAGGTACGTTAATAATTCTTTCAAAAGCTAAATCATCAGATAAATTATTTGTTAATCTTAAATACGCAATAATATCTTTGATTTCTTTTCTTTCGTAAAATCGTAATCCTCCAATAATTTTATAAGGTAATCCAAGATTAATTAGTCTTTCTTCAAACGATCTCGTATGCGCAGCAACTCGAAATAAGATTGAGATCTCACTCAAATTTATTTTGTCTTTTATTATATTTTCTATTTTATCTGTTACAAATACAGACTCCTCTTTTGTTTCCCAAAATCCATTAATTGTAATTTTTTCACCAATCTGATTTTTACTCCACAATTCTTTTCCATATCTTCCTTTATTTTTAGAAATAAGAGTTGATGCACAACTTAATATATTTCTTGTAGATCGATAATTTTGTTCTAATCTTACAATTTTTACATTCTCAAAATTTTTTTCAAAATTTAATAAATTAGTAACATCAGCACCTCTCCAAGAGTATATTGATTGATCATCATCACCAACACAACATATATTTTTATTTCCATTATATAAAAAATGAATCCATTGTTGTTGTATTGGATTAATATCTTGATATTCATCTACATGAATATATTTAAAAATGTTTTGATATTTTGATAATACATTATTATTTTTTTGAAAAATTTTTATACAAAATAAAATTAAGTCACCAAAATCAACACTATTTAATCGAAGAAGTTCAGACTGATAAATGCTATAGATTTTTCGAATTTCTTTATCATTTTTCCGATATTTGTTTTCACTCAATTCATTAGGGCTTATTCCTTTGTTTTTTAAATTATCTATTGCTGATAAATAATATTTAGGCGAAGTTTCTTTTGTGTCTATTTTTTCTACCTCACAAATATTCTTAATCAATTTTAACTGATCATCTACATCAATAATTAAAAAATTTTTTCTTAATCCTACTTCCTCATAATGTTGTCTTAGTATTCTTAGTGATAAAGAGTGAAATGTTCCTACCCACATA
>CACKQA010000056.1 GCA_902602135.1 uncultured Alphaproteobacteria bacterium | reverse complement strand
TCAGCTAATCCCAGCATGCTTATTACAGTTTGCGAATCAACTTTTTCATTTGGACTAGTTATTGCTTGATCTAATAGACTAAGACCATCTCTTACAGATCCATCTGCTGATCTTACAAGTAAAGAAATAGCATCTAAATCTATAGCAATATTTTCTAATTTGGAAATTTTTAGCAAATGATCTGATAAAATTTTATTTTCTATTCTATGTAAATCAAATCTCTGACACCTTGATAGAACAGTTATTGGTACTTTTTTTATTTCTGTTGTGGCAAAAATAAATTTAACATGTTCTGGAGGTTCTTCTAAAGTTTTTAGCAGAGCATTGAATGCACTTTTTGAAAGCATATGAACTTCATCAATTATAAATATTTTATAATCACTGATAACTGGTTTATATTTTACATTGTCAATTATTTCTCTAATGTCATCAACTCCAGTATTCGATGCTGCATCAATCTCAATAACATCAAGATTACTGTCGGCAGTTGTTGATTTGCAGGAATCACAATTTCCACATGGTTCACAATTTTTTTTATCTCTATTCTTACAATTAACACTCATCGCTATAAGTCTAGCGGTTGTAGTTTTTCCAACACCTCTGACACCTGTTAGAATATATGCGTGAGCTAGCCTGTCATTGTTAATAGCGTTTGATAGAATTTTTACTAATAATTCTTGACCAATTAAATCTTCAAATTTTTGTGGTCTGTATTTTCTAGCTAAAACTTTATATTTTTTTTCTTCTGTCATTATAATTAATGGAAGGAGTTGAGACCCAAACAAGATTGTTACAGCTGCTTCTTTTCAGATCTGACTGGATTAGCAATTTATTTGCCCTCAATCCTCCCTGTAGCAATATAACATTAATGTAAATAAAATATAAATAGACTTTTTAAAAAATCTTATTTTTTCCTAAATGAAGATTTCTCATATACTCCAAGGATTTCTATCTTCTTACAAAAAAATTTCATTTCTTCTAATGCTAATTTTACAGATGTATTTTCAGGATGCCCCTCAAAATCTATATAAAATTGTGCAACATCAAAACCCTGTGGGTGAATGTAACTCTCAAGCTTAGTTATATTAACACCATTACTAGCAAATCCACCAAGACATTTGTACAAAACTGCCGGAATACTTCTAACCGTAAATACTAATGTTGTAAGGATATCCTTTGTTTCTGGATTTATATCTAATAAGTTTTTTTGCATAACAAGAAATCGAGTTACGTTATTTTGAGTATCTTGGAAATTTTTTTCCAATATATCAAGATCATATATATTAGCAGCAAGTTCAGATGCGATAGCTCCATCTTCAATATTATTTAATTCTGAAATTAATTTAGCAGATCCGGCTGTATCAGCTTCAACAATCATTTGCTTATCTAATTTTAAAATTTTGTTTCGACATTGGGCAATTCCCTGTTCATGACTTCTTATTCTTTTAATATCTGAGATTTTCGCACCTCTAATTCCAAGTAAGTTATGATTCACTTCATGAAAATATTCATGAGTTATTTTTAAATCAGAATCAGGTATCAATCTTTGAGTATCCGCTACTCTTCCTGCAAGAGAGTTTTCTATTGGAACCATTGATGCTTCAGATTTTCCTGATCTAACGTGTTCAAACATATCTTCAAAAGTTGCACACGGTATACTTGTTGCGTTTGGAAAGATATTTTTTCCAGCTTGTTCACTATAAGCACCATTTACACCTTGAAATGAAAAACTATCAACTTTTATCATTTTGCTCTCTTATATTAGTTTCAATATTTATTAAATCCTCTTTTGTATCTACACTTATTGGAACTTCAGGAACATACGTAACTCCAATTGGAATATTAGAATCCATAGCTCTCATTTGTTCTAAACTTAGATCTATTTCATTTTTTGATTTAGGTAGATTGATAAATGTATTTATTGAATCTGGAGTATAACTATAAATACCAACATGATGGTATAAGTTTTTATTTTCTATCGTAACTTCTCTATAAAAACTTAACGCCTGCGCTGTTTCATTTTTTTTGAAATCAACTTCAACTTTTGTTACATTGGGATTTCTTAATTCATTATTATTTAAGTTTGTTGCAAGTGTGCCAATGGTAAAATTTCTTTTTATTGGGTCAATGACTTTAAGAATATGTTCGGGATTTATAAGAGGCATATCACCTTGTAGATTTATTATTACATCAGTGTCTTTGTTATTTTTTATCTTTAAAAAAGCGGAGTGAACTCTATCAGTTCCAGAGGGGAGATTTGGATCTGTCATAATAGCTTTGCCACCATTACTTACGATTAAATCATGAACTTCAATTTCCGAGCAAGCAACAAACACTTCTCCAATATTTGATTCAATTGCTTGTTGCCATACTCGTTGTATCATTGGAATACCATCTATAGCCATTAATGGTTTGCCTGGCAGTCTAGTGGAGTCCATTCGTGAAGGTATAATTACAACATTTTTCATAATTTATGCGACAATTAGGCAAGAGAATTTAAATTTCATACTTACGACAAATATATTCTTTCTTCTAAAAAATCTGTATATGTACTTATACATGTCTGGGCTTGAAGTTAATAAAATTTTAGCATCTATTATATTAGCAGTCTTAATTGTTACACTTATCGGGCATTTTGGAGATTTAGTCATTGATATTGATCATGATGAAAAAAAAGAAACAGCCTATAAAATAGACGTGCCTGAGGATTCTACTGGCGTTGGAGTAGTGGAAAAAAAAGAAGAGGTAATAGAACCAATTTCAATGTTATTAGCTAGTGCTTCTGTCGATAATGGAGAAAAATTATTCAAAAAATGTGCTACGTGCCATAATTACGAAAAAGGTAGTGCAAATAAAGTAGGTCCACACCTATGGAACATTATAAATAGACCAAAAGCAAATGTTGAAGGTTTTGCATACTCTAAAGCTTTAGCTGAATACGGTGGAGAATGGGGATATGAAGAATTAGCAGAATTTTTATATAAACCAAAAAAATATATAAAAGGTACAAAAATGAACTTTGCTGGCTTGAAAAAAGTAAAAGAAAGAGCAGACTTAGTTTATTTCCTAAGAGAACACTCAGATAATCCAGCACCCCTTCCATAAACTTAAGTAATGATCTTAGATACAGAAGAGTTTTCAAAATTTGCAAACTCTTTAGCCAATGATGCATCTAAAACTTCGATGCATTATTTTAGAAACAAAATTGAAATAGAAATTAAAGATGATGAAAGTCCTGTAACTTTAGCAGATAAAGAAACGGAACAACTATTAAGAGAGAGAATAAGAAAAGAATATCCTGATCATGGAATTTTGGGTGAAGAGTATGAAAATGAAAAAATAGACTCTGAATTTTTGTGGGTATTAGATCCTATAGATGGAACAAGAAGTTATATAGCTGGACATAAAGATTTTGGTAATTTAATTGCATTACTTCATAACAAAAAACCAGTTTTGGGAATTATTAATTGTCCAGCACACAATGAGCGATGGATAGGAGTAAAAAATAAAAAGACAAAATGTAATGGAAAAGATGTTCAAACTAGTCCAATTAAACAAATTAAAGATGCCTATCTTTTTACATCTGGATTATATTTTGATGAACCTCAAATCAGAAAAGGATTAGAATTACTAAAAGAAAAATCAAGATATTATAGACTTGGTGGTGATTGTTACATGTATGGGATGTTAGCCTCAGGTTTAATTGACATTGTTTTAGAAGATACATTAAAAGTGCATGATTATATGGCTCTTGTGAACGTAATTGAAGGAGCTGGTGGAGTAATTACGGATAAGTTTGGACAAGATATATCGCTAGACTCAGATGGCAGTTTAGTTGCCTCCAGTACAAGCTCTCTTCATGATGAAATAATTAAATTAATAAACTAAAATTTATTTTAATTTCTAA
>CACKQA010000055.1 GCA_902602135.1 uncultured Alphaproteobacteria bacterium | reverse complement strand
CTTCTTGATCAGTCCAATTAATATTTAATAAGACAGTGTGCCATTTACCCTTCACATTATTAAGTGGAATTATTCTTTTATAATCACTACCATCACATACATAAACTCCTGATCGGCCCACATAAATTCCATCATAACGCCAAGAAAAAAAGAAACTCATTTCAGGGCAAGCAACATTAAATTCATCTATTGTTTGCGTAGTAAGCAAACTCCTTGTTAGTTTTTCATGTTCAAGATCCATTTTAAATTGGCCTATATGAACAAAATCTTGCATATTTTTTGGTCCATCGGATGCAGGATCGATATAGAAAGACCAAGTATACCAATATTCACCTAAATGACCTCTTATTTTTTCACCAGTTATAGGATCAAAGAAACCAAGTTCAGAACGACCAATAAAAGTTTTTTCTTTTCTATTACAATCTTCAGCACCACAATCATCTAGTCTTTTTTCAAAACGCAAAGAATATTCATTTGTTTTTGTAATTTTATTATCATATCGAAGAGCCCAAGCGTTTTGATGTATTCTAGTATGTGTTTCTATTGGGCCCCAAAATCCAGTATCATACGGATATTTAATATTTTCCTCAAATTTAAAAATATATTCATCATCAAGAAATTTCTTAGGAGGATCTTTAGCATAAACACTTGATGAAATTAAAAATAGAAAAAATATAATTCTATACATTAATAGCTTTATATAATGCTCTAAATAATATGTAAAAAAATTTATTTTCTAAAATTAAAATATATTAGATTAAACAAATTATAGTGACTGTAATAATATATCAGTAGCCTTATCTGCTATAGCCATAGCTGGAGCATTAGTATTAGCACCGACAATTGTTGGCATCATCGACACATCAAAAACTCTTAAATTTTTTATTCCCTTAACTTCCAATTTTGTATTTAACACCGCCATATCATCATTATCTTTACCCATTTTACATGTTCCAACAGGGTGCCAATTTGTTTTGATCATTTTTTTTGAATAGTTAATGAGATCTTCATCTGAATTAATAGATTGACCAGGAACTGTTTCTTCTAAAACAATATCAGATAAAGGCTTTGTTTGAATAACCTTTCTTGCAAGCTTTACCGCATTTAACATAACATTTATATCATCTTCATGACTTAAGAAATTTGGATCAATAAGAGGTAAATCTAATGGGTTGGAAGATTGAATTCTAACCTCTCCTCTTGATTTTGGATTCATTAGACAAGATGTAAGAGTTAAACCGTGATCAGGTTTTATGCCTTTTGTATCTCTATCGGTATACATTATGGGCACGCAATACAGTTTAATTTTAGGATCTTTTTTATCTTCTAAATTTTCTGGATTAAAAAAAGAACAACTATCAACACCTTGAGATCGAACAGGACCTGAATTAAATAATAAATACTGAATTCCATTTTTTATCATTCGCCATCCTTCATCTTGCTTATAATAACTATAACCAGGTTTTACTCTGGAGATAACTGGTACTTCATGATGATCTTGCAAATTTTTACCTACACCTTTTAAGTTTTCAATTACTGGAATATTAAATTGTTGTAATTGCTCTTCTTCCCCTATTCCGGAATACATTAAAATTTTAGGTGTTACGTATGCTCCTGATGTTAAAATAATATCATTCGCAAAATATTTAGTTGGTTTACCATTTGATATACATTCAACACCAATTGCTTTTTTTTGATCAAGAATAACTTTTGTTACAATAGAACTAGTTTTGATTTTTAAATTTTTATTATTAGTTTTTGATTTTAAAAAAGCACTGTAGACATCACATCTTTTTCCATTGCCAATGGTGTATTGCATAGTTCCTACACCATATTGATCACCATCATTGAAATCATCATTATAAGGCAAGCCCATGGCTTGCATTGTTTTGATATATAGGTTTGTGCCTTCTACAATATAACCAGGATCAGAAACTTTTAAGTTACCTTTATTTCCATGATATTCATTTTGAATACGTTGATTATCTTCAAGTTTAACAAAATGCTTGAGTAAAGAGTTCCAGTTCCAATTACTATCATCACTCTCCTCTTCCCATTTATTATAATCAGATGGTTTACCTCGCATGTAAACCATACCATTTACTTTAGAACCTCCTCCAAGTGTTTTGGCTTGTGCTATAAAATGCTGACGGTTATTTAATTGTTTTTGCGGAATAGACTCATAAAATTTTAAGAATGGACTATTTTCTAAACCTCTAATCCAACCAGCAGGCATCGATAAAAGTAAATTATTTGTTCTAATACCTTCTTCTAAAATTAAAACAGAAGCACCATGATCAATTAACTTTGCTGCTGTAATAATTCCTGATGTTCCTCCACCTGCAATTATAAAATCATATTTTTTTGTCATTAATAAATTTGTATCTTAATTTTGTTTTGGGTTGAATATATTTTTATTATATAAATCTAATAATTGAATGCATAGATATTTTTTAATCCCATTTATTGGATTTTTTATCATTGTATCTATTTTTGTTTTTTTTCTTCAATTTATTAATGAAGATTGGAAATTTATTGCTCCAAAAATCCCTCTACCAGAGGGTTGTGATAATGATATTGAAACAAACTTTATCATCTATGAAAATGATAAGAAAATAAATAGATCATTTAAAGATAAGCTAGATTTGTATGCAGGAAATCAGTTCCATCCCATTTATTTACTTCCATGCGAAAGAGATGATCGAGAATATGACATTAATAATAAAATTGAATCCTCTCTCGTTGCAATCAATTATTGGCTAAAAGAACAAACTCTAAACCAAAAAATTAAATTTGATAGGAATATTGATGGTGAAATAGATATAACTTTTTTACGAGTAAATAAAACGATGGATTGGTTTGGAGACCTACATAACAAAGATAAAACTAAAAATATTACTGAAGTATCAAATAAAATTGAAAAGCTTATTAATGATAATAGTAATCTATTTAATAATTTTTCTTCTAAGAAATTTATTATTTTTTTTGAAGGGTGGGAAAAGAGAAAATATATTGATTATGATATATGTGGTAAATCACGATTTGATGGCAACATAGCGATTTACTACACATACTCTAGATTTAAAAAATATATTGGTGATGAGTTAATTTTATCAAATAATGAAAGGATATTCTCTTGTACACACAAAGATCATTTAAATGGTAATAATGATAAAACTTTTGGTGATGCAGAAGCAACAATCTTGCATGAAATGATACATTCATTAGGTTTTCCTCCTAGTTGTGCAAAAAATAATAAATCCTTTCATGTGAATGATAACAAAAATGATATTATGCATAAACAATCTGGAAAAATATATTTAGATTTCAATAATGATGATTATTACAATCATCAGCAAAAAAATTGTCCTGACCTTAAAAATAGTAAATTCTTGCAATAAAATAAAATTATTTTTTTAATTGATTAATAAAGTAAATAAATAATATCCCATTAAATGCCCAAATAAAACAAAGAGCAATAACATTAAAAGTTAAACCGAATGTTTCAGCTGAAAATCCAATTATTGCAGGCCCTATTAGAAATCCAGAAAATGCAATTGTTGTGATATTTGCTGCAGTGATTGATATACTTTCGTTAGTATATTTTAAGCCCTGCATTAGAACTACTGGATAAAAATTTGATGTCGACAGAGCAAACAAAAATACTGCTAAAATAATAATATAAATATTTGCAGTTAAAATAGAAATAAAGAAAATCAAACAACCGACTAAACCAAAATACCCTGCTGCAAATTTTACTCCGTAAGAATTAACGATTTTTTCACCATAAATTCTTCCTATAAACTCTCCACCTCCCCAACAAAGTATTGATAATGATGCAACATACAAAGATGCATTAAGATCTCTTTTTAACCATAATGGTGTCCATTCTAGCATAATACCAACAGTGCCCATGAATATTGCTAAATTTAATCCAAAAAATAAAACCTTTCTTTCAGGAATTTTAAATTTAGCTAACTTTTCATAGTAATCATTTTCAGAAGATAAACCAAATATAAATGTTAGAA
>CACKQA010000054.1:2500-4124 GCA_902602135.1 uncultured Alphaproteobacteria bacterium | reverse complement strand
AAATTGACGGGGGCCCGCACAAGCGGTGGAGCATGTGGTTTAATTCGAAGCAACGCGAAGAACCTTACCAGACCTTGACATGGTATGTTTGAATTACAGAATCGTAATTCTTCAGTTCGGCTGGCATACACACAGGTGCTGCATGGCTGTCGTCAGCTCGTGTCGTGAGATGTTGGGTTAAGTCCCGCAACGAGCGCAACCCTCATTTTTAGTTGCCATCAGGTTAAGCTGGGCACTCTAGAAAAACTGCCGGTGATAAGCTGGAGGAAGGCGGGGATGACGTCAAGTCCTCATGGCCCTTACGGTCTGGGCTACACACGTGCTACAATGGTGGTGACAGAGGGCAGCAATATCGCAAGATAAAGCTAATCCCAAAAAACCATCTCAGTTCGGATTGGACTCTGCAACTCGAGTCCATGAAGTTGGAATCGCTAGTAATCGTAGATCAGCGTGCTACGGTGAATACGTTCTCGGGCCTTGTACACACCGCCCGTCACGCCATGGGAGTTGGTTTTACCTTAAGCCGGTGCGCTAACCGTAAGGAAGCAGCCGTCCACGGTAGGGTCAGCGACTGGGGCGAAGTCGTAACAAGGTAACCGTAGGGGAACCTGCGGTTGGATCACCTCCTTTCTAAGGATATTGATAGTTAGTTCGCTAATTATCCGGATTGTTGTCTATCTATCTCTTTTAAATATTAGCTAGTACTGGGTGCTTATTTAATTATATTGGGCTGGTAGCTCAGTTGGTTAGAGCGCGCGCTTGATAAGCGTGAGGTCGGAAGTTCAAGTCTTCCTCGGCCCACCAATAACAGGGGGATTAGCTCAGCTGGGAGAGCGCCTGATTTGCATTCAGGAGGTCAGCGGTTCGATCCCGCTATCCTCCACCATATTCTAATATAATCTTATTTTTTCTTTAAATTGTTAATATGAAAAATAATAACTGATCAAAATAAATTTTTTATTTGATTAAAATACGTACAAAATTTTTCTCTGTACGTAATTGCAATCAAGCGCAAAAGGGCATTTAGTGGATGCCTTGGCATCAAGAGTCGATGAAGGACGTGGCAGGCTGCGAAAAGTTAAGGGGAGTTGTCAACACACTTTGATCCTTAAATATCCGAATGGGGAAACCCAACTCTTTAGAGTTACTTATTAGTGAATTCATAGCTAATAAGAGTCAACCTAGTGAATTGAAATATCTTAGTAGCTAGAGGAAAAGAAATATATTCTGTTAGTAGTGACGAGCGAACGCGGATCAGGCCAATAATAAAACTATAATAACTAGAACTATCTGGAAAGTTAGACCATAGTGGGTGATAGTCCCGTATAGGTAAAAAATAGTTTTATTTTCGAGTAGGGCGGAACACGTGAAATTTTGTCTGAATACGGGGAGACCACTTCCCAAGCCTAAATACTCCTTGATGACCGATAGTGAACTAGTACCGTGAGGGAAAGGTGAAAAGCACCCCGATAGGGGGAATGAAATAGTATCTGAAACCGAATGCCTACAAGCAGTCAGAGCTTCCTTGTGAAGTGATGGCATACCTTTTGTATAATGGGTCAGCGACTTAGTCTGTGCAGCAAGCTTAAGCCATTAGGTGTAGGCGAAGGGAAACCAAGTCTTA
>CACKQA010000053.1 GCA_902602135.1 uncultured Alphaproteobacteria bacterium | reverse complement strand
CTTGGTTAAATCAGCTGTTTCTACTAAATGAATTTTTTTAAAAATATTTTTACTTCTTTTTAATTTGATTTTTGTTTTTGAAGAAATTGATGAATAATATTTTAAAGCTATTTTTTCTGCATCTTTAAGAATTTTTGAACCTGTAGATGACCTGATTGCTTTTAATTTTGGCATTTTCACTTTCATTTGCCAATATTTTGAATTTTCTCTTTTATATAATTTTATGTGCCCTGATTTAAGTAGCTTTGAATTCATATGTGTCAATAATGTGTAAGTATGTGTAAACTAATTTATTAATTATTTCTATATCTATCTAAATATCCTTGTAAGATATAAGCAGCTGATTGTTGATCAAGTTTACTTTTTATCTTTGTTTTACTTAAATCGGCTTTTCTCATTTCTTTAAAGATTACATCTGATGAAAATCTTTCATCCCAAAGAGCAGTAGGTTTTTTAAAAAAGGTTTGAAGATTAATATTAAAATCTCTTACTAATTGGCTTTGTTTGTTTTCACTATTATCCAGGCTAATCGGCAGACCAAGAATAAATCCACCAATTTCATACTCTTTCAAAACATCTTTCATGATAATTAAATCTTTATTAGTTCCTTTTCTTTGGATAATTGAAAGCGGTGTAGCGATTATTTTTGATCTATCACTTACTGCAACACCAATCGTTTTAGTTCCTAGGTCTAGACCTACAAGTATTTGTGATGTATTAAGGCCATCGATTAAATTATTTTGATTATTCATATAATGGAGCTCATAAATTGAAGATTGATAAAAATACAATAAATAAAATTGCTCGTCTATCTAGAATAAAGTTAGACGATAAAGAATCTGAAGATTATATTAAGGATCTCAATTCCATTTTAGACTGGGTAGAGCAGTTAAATGAAGTAAATACTGAAAATGTAGAACCGTTAAGTAACATATCATCATCAATTTTACCTAAAAGAGAAGATGTATCTAATGATACTAATTCTAGTGAGGAAATTCTTGAAAATGCTCCTGATAAACTCGAAGGTTTTTTTGCAGTACCCAAGGTGGTAGAATAATGTCTAAATCATCTTTGAAACAAACGTTAAAAGATCTAGATTCAAAAAAAATATCAATAAGAGAATTAAATCAGGATAATTTAAAAAGAATTAAGGAAAAAGATAACTTAAATGTATTTATTCATTTTAGTGAAGAGAATGTTTTAAAGCAGATTGATAACTTAGAGAAAGATAATTCAGCAAAAAAATTAAAAGGCATTCCGATTGCAATCAAGGATTTATTTTGTACTAAAAGTATGCCTACAACCGCAGCTTCAAAGATTTTAGAAAATTTTAATCCAACTTATGAATCATTTGTTACTCAAAAATTATTAGATGAAGGATCTATTTTTGTTGGTAAAACAAATCTTGATGAGTTTGCTATGGGCTCAGCTACTAATACAAGTTTTTTTGGAAATACAATTAACCCCCTATCAAAAGAGAATGAGCCTTTAGCTCCTGGCGGATCTTCTGGCGGTTCCGCAGCCGCAGTTGCTGCAGATTTATGTTTAGGGGCAACTGGAACAGATACAGGTGGATCAATAAGACAACCAGCTAGCTTTTGTGGTGTTGTTGGTATCAAACCAACATATGGTTTATGTTCACGATGGGGTATAGCTGCATTTGCATCTAGTTTGGATCAAGCAGGAATTTTTTCTCATAATGTTGAAGATGCATCAATATTATTACAATCAATCGCTGGGTTTGATCAAAGAGATAGTACAAGTGCTAAAATAGATATTCCAAATTATTTTGAAAATTTAGATGATGATCTAAATGGGAAAACTGTTGGTATACCAAAAGAGTATTCTATTGATGGTACACCAATGGAAATAAGTCAGATATGGGAAGATGCTATCAAGGTTTTAGAAAAAAAAGGTGTTAAAATAAAAAATATTTCACTTCCTCATACTAAATATGCACTTCCTACTTATTATATAATTGCTCCTGCTGAAGCTTCCTCAAATCTAGCTCGTTATGATGGAGTAAAATATGGTTTTAGATCAGAAGAAATTGATTCTCTTGATGAAATGTATGAAAATACAAGAGCTCAAGGTTTTGGAAGAGAAGTAAAAAGAAGAATTTTAATAGGAACATACGTATTATCTGCAGGATATTATGATGCATATTATCTGAAGGCACAAAAAGTAAGAAAATTAATAGCCGATGATTTTAATAAAGCTTTTAAAGAGTGTGATTTTATAGTTACTCCTACTGCTCCAAGTGCTGCATTCCCTTTAAATGAAAAACAAAATGACCCTATCAAAATGTATTTAAATGATGTGTTTACGGTCCCTGCTTCTTTAGCAGGCTTACCTGGTATTTCCATTCCCTTTGGGAAAGATAAAAATAATTTACCACTAGGTATTCAAATATTAGGAAAACACTTTGATGAACAACAAGTTTTTAATGCCGCTGTATCTCTAGAAAGATCATATGAATAATTTAATAAAAGGTGAAAAGTATGATTGGGAAATGGTAATAGGTCTTGAAATACATGCTCAGGTAAAATCCAATTCCAAATTATTTTCTTCATCATCAACAAAATTTGGTTCATCACCAAATAGCCAAGTATCTTTAGTTGATGCTGCTATGCCAGGAATGTTACCAGTAATTAATAAGTACTGTGTAGAGCAAGCAGTAAAAACTGGAGTTGGTTTAAATGCTAAAATTAATAATTATTCAGTCTTTGATAGAAAAAATTACTTTTATGCTGATCTTCCACAAGGATATCAAATTAGTCAGTACAAATATCCAATTGTAGGAGAAGGAAAAGTTACAATTGATTTTAAAGATGGAACATCAAAAGATATTAGAATTGTAAGATTACATTTAGAACAAGATGCTGGTAAAAGTTTACACGATCAAAATCCTTCAAAAACATATGTAGATCTTAATAGGTCTGGTGTTGCTTTAATGGAAATTGTTAGTGAGCCTGACATTAGAACACCTGACGAAGCTGGAATGTATATATCCAAAATCAGATCAATTTTAATGTATTTAGATACATGTGATGGAAATATGCAAGAGGGTTCTTTAAGAGCAGATGTAAATATTTCAGTAAGAAAACCTGGTGATGAATATGGAACTCGATGTGAAATTAAAAACTTAAACTCTATAAAGTTTATAAAGCAGGCTATTAATTATGAAGTAAAAAGACAAATAGAAATATTGGAGTCTGGTGGTTCTATTGAACAAAATACAATGCTCTTTAATACATCTACTGGCAAAACTAGACCCATGAGAAATAAAGAAGAAGCTCATGACTATAGATACTTTCCTGATCCAGATTTATTACCTCTAGAAATTTCTAAAGAAGAAATAGGGAAAATTAAATCATCAATACCAGAGCTTCCAGATGAGCTTAAGAATAAATTTATTGAGACTTATAAATTGTCAAATTATGATGCCTCAGTATTAACTGCAGAGAAACAAACATCTGATTATTTTAATGAAACAATTAATTCAGATCCAGAATTAAAAAATCATGCAAAAATAGTTGTAAATTGGATTACGTCTGAATTGTTTTCATTATTAAACAAAAATAATCAAGATTTAAATAACTCTCCAGTATCACCTGAAAACTTAGGACAACTTATAAAGTTAATTTCTACAAATGAAATTTCTGGTAAAATTGCAAAAGATGTATTGGAAGACATGTTTTCTTCAGGAAAAACAGCTAGACAAATCGTAGATGAAAAGGGTTTGCAACAAGTTACAGATCAGGGTGAAATAGCAAAAGTTATTGATGAGGTCATTGAAGAAAATCCAAAAATGGTCGAACAGTATCTAGCAGGTAAAGATAAGTTATTAGGTTTCTTTGTTGGCCAAGCTATGAAATTAACTAAAGGAAAAGCTAATCCAAAAATGTTAAATGATATTTTAAAACAAAAATTAAATAAAAAAAATTAAACGTAAAGAATAGCATCGATAAGCAACAATTATAAATGTTAAAACTATCCAAATAATACTTCCTTTGTAATTTTCTGCAGCTCTCCAAATTCCAATAGAAATAAATATTGTCCAAATAAAAATAAAAATTTTTGAAATTAGCGCAAGATTAGTAAAATCTAAAAATGGTATTTGCGAAACAGAGCTATCTGTATTAAAAAAATAAATTTCAAGATTAAATATAACAAGTAAAACAATACCATTTAGTAGTTCACCAACTAACCAATAGGAT
>CACKQA010000052.1 GCA_902602135.1 uncultured Alphaproteobacteria bacterium | reverse complement strand
AATTTTTACGAAAAGTGGTTAGATAAAACCATGACCTATTCTTCTGCTCTTTTTGATAATAAGAATACCAATTTATCAGATGCACAATTTAACAAGTATAGAAAAATTGCTGAAACTTTATCATTAGACTCAAATTCTAAAACTTTAGAAATTGGATGTGGATGGGGAGGCTTTTCATCATTTGTAGCGAAAAATTACAATTGTTCAGTTGATGCTATAACTATTTCTAAAGAACAATACGAATATGCTTCTGAAAAAATTCAAAATGAAGGTTTGTCTGAAAAAGTATCAGTTATATTCAGAGATTATAGGGATATCAAAAAAAAATATTCAAATATTGTTTCAATTGAAATGTTTGAAGCAGTTGGGAAGAAATACTGGCATAATTACTTTGATACAATTCGTAATTCTCTTAACGATGGCGGTATGGCTGCACTACAAGTCATAACGATTGATGAAAAAAAGGCTAAAGATTATCAAAACAGACCAGATTTTATTCAACAATATATTTTTCCAGGTGGAATGCTTCCAACTAAAAAACAATTTGAATATTCGGCAAAACACGTTGGATTAAAATGTATTGAAAATCTAAGTTTCGGTGGTTCTTATGCAAAAACACTTAAAATGTGGAATAAACAATTTCAAAAATCTTGGAATGATTTATCTCAGTTTGGTTTTGATATTAAATTTAAAAGAATGTGGGAATTTTATCTATCTTATTGTGAAACAGGTTTTGCAAATAGTTCAACCGATGTTTCTCATTTCTTAATTCAAAAATAGAAATGCAAAAACTAAAAGTATTTTTAGTCTTAACTGGCTATCAACTAACTTGGTTAGCCTGTGTATTTGGTGAAACAAAATTTTCTAATTCTATGTTGGGCATTTGGGTTGGAATTATTTTCTTACTAACTTATTTTTATTTTAATCATAATAAACAAAAATTTATTAAGATTTCACTTTTGATTTCAGTTCCAGGATATTTTTTTGATACTTTATTAGTTTATTTCCAAATTTACGATTTTGAAACTATTGCTAAACTTGGCACTCTGCCATTATGGATGATTGTTTTATGGTTTAGTTTTAGTACTCTTTTTGATGAAATTCTTACTTTTTTTAAAAGTTATAAGATTTTAGGAATTATTTTAAGTGGAGTTTTAGGACCTTTAACCTATTATCTTGGCGAGCCTATCGGAGTTATAAAAATATATAACTTTCAGATTTTCATTATTTCAATGGTATTATTTTGGATGATCTTGATGTTCTATTATCTAAATTACGTTATAAAAAATGATTAATTTTCTTGATCTACTTTTTTTGTCCTAGTTCTATTTAAAGTTCTTTCGAGATCCTTATAAGTACATAAACCAACATCCATTGGACTCTTTGCCTCAAGAACTGCTTCTCTGTATGTACCATTTCTTATAGCCTCTACTGTATTTTTTGTTGAGCCGGTAAGTTTTGCAATTTGAGAACTACTTAATTCAGTCGGGTATCTTTTTATAAGCCACAAAATAGCATATGGTTTTTCTTGTCTTAAAGAAAGAGGTGTATATTTAGAATCTTTTTTTCTTGGTGGTAAATCTTCAATTACATCAGACTTAATAAGACTCAAACGAGCTGCATTATCTTTTTCACATCTTTCAATTTCTTCTTTTGTTAATTGATTATTATCAATTGGATCATAACCTCTCATACCGACAGCAACTTCTCCATCAGCTATTCCTTGAACCTCTAATTCATGTAATCCACAGAATTCAGCTATTTGATCAAACGTTAAAGCTGTATTTTCAACTAACCATATTGCTGTTGCTTTAGGCATTAAAGGATATTTCATAATTGGCTCATATAATATAATCAAAAAATAATATATAACAAAATATGACTATGACAGATTTTTTTGAAGTTGATGAAAAACAAAAGACGGTTAAAATATTAAATTTGGATGATTTCAGTGTTGAGGATTTACAAAATTATATTTCTGAACTTCAAAATGAAATACTAAGAGTTCAAGATGAGATAAAAAAGAAGGAAAATTTAAAACTTAATGCTGAAAAGTTTTTTAAATAATTATTTATTAATTTTAAGACCTTTAAATCTTTTTTGGAATCTAGCTACCTGTCCTTCAGATTCATTAAGACCAGCTTTACCACCGGTCCATGCAGGGTGAGATTTAGAATCAATTTCTAATTTAAGAGTATCACCTTCTTTACCCCAAGTAGATCTAGTTTTAAAAGTAGATCCATCAGTCATAACAACGTTTATTTCATGATATTGAGGATGTATATCTTTTTTCATTACTGTCTTATATTTATAATGATTTCAAAGTAAAGTAAGTTTTTCAACTAATTCATTATGAATTTTATTATTTGAAGCAACTAAATCACGAGAATTTATCTCCCATGCATTTCCATCTATTCTAGAAATTTTTCCTCCAGCTTCTTTAACTAAAAGAATGCCCGTTGAAACATCCCATAAATTTAGATCTTTTTCCCAAAAACCATCTAATTTACCAGAGGCAACATAAGCAAGATCAAGGCCTGCAGAACCGAGTCTTCTTATTCCTGCAGATGATTTTAAGATTTCATCAATCTCACTCAAATAGTTTTTATAAATTCTTTCTCCAAACGGAAGACCAGTGCCTATCAAGCAATCTGAAAAAATTTGCCTGTTTGACACTCTAAGTCTACTATTATTACACCACGAACCTTTACCCTTAGAACTCCAAAAAAATTCGTTTAAAATTGGATTATAAATCACACCATCTGTGATTTCACCATTTGTCATTTTAGAAACGATTATTCCAACATGAGGTATTCCATGTATAAAATTTGAGGTTCCATCAATTGGGTCAATAATAATTGTGTTTTCATCACCTTTTATTTCACCAGTTTCTTCAGTTATGTAACTATAATCTGGATAATAATATTTTAGAGTTTCTAAAAGTGTTTTTTCTACTTTAATATCTGCATTTGTTACAAAATCTCCAACTGATTTAGATTGTATTTGTAAATTTTCTAATTCTCCAAAATCTCTTAATAATATTTTACCAGCTTTTTTTACTGACTTTTCAAAGATATTAATTACAGCAGGCTGCATTAATTTTTTGATTTTTCGATATAACTACCGTCAATTGTGCTTATTACTATTTTATCATTAACTGCAATAAATTGAGGTACAGATGTTTTAATATTTTTTTCTAAAGTAGCAGGTTTATATGATGAAGCAGCTGTTTGACCTTTTACAACACCTTCAGTTTCTAAAACAGTTAATTCTACAGTATCAGGCAAGTCAATTCCGACCGGTTTTTCATTATAGAAATTAATAATAACATTACTATTCTCAACTAAAAATTTTGATTGATCCTCAGTTAATATGTCTGAGCCAAGTTCTATTTGTTCATAAGTTTGTTGATCCATGAATATAAAATTATTATTATCATCATAAAGATATTTAAATTCTTTTTCATCAAGGATAGCTCTTTCTACTGTTTCTGATGATCTAAACCTACTATTCATTTTAGTACCTTCTCTTATTTCTTTAAGTTCAGCCTGTAAGTAGGCACCACCCTTTCCTGGTTGAGTATGCTGGGTTTTCAAAACTTTCCAAAGTTTGTTATTAATCTCTAAAATATTTCCAACTTTAATTTCATTACCATCTATTTTCATAGTTTTATCTTAAGTTTTTTTTGTATATTTTTAATTTTCGTAAGATCTACTACATCAAAAGTTGGATTTAATAAAACCTTATTTTTTTTAGCAATTTGATTAATTTTATTTAAGATGATTTTATTATTTTTTAATTTTAAATAATCAATATTTTCGTGAGTTAATAATATACTAAGACCTTGATCATAGCCTGAGTCTATAAAAAACTTAATATTGTGTGTCTTATATTTATTTTTAATATGGTTTATTAACGTTCTAAGCCACTCTATCCCAAAACCTTTAATTAAAAAATATTTTATAAATATGATCGAAGTTTTGAACTTTGATTTTCTAAATTCTATTAAATTGTCAATTTGTGTTAGTGTCGATACTGCAAAACAAATTTTTTTAGGCACTAAATAAATTTTTTAAGATCAACCATAGTGTCTACCATTCTATTTGAGAAACCCCATTCATTATCATACCAAGATAAAACTCTACAGAATTTATCTTTGACAACTTGTGTTTGACTCATATCAAATACAGAACTGCTTGAATTATGATTAAAATCAATTGAAACTAGAGGCAATGAGTTTGTTGTTAGAATTCCATTTAATTTTTTAGCTTTTGAAGCTTGAAGAACTATAGAATTAATTTTTTCTGGGCTAGTTTTTTTCTTACTTACAAATGTAAGATCTATAAGTGAGACATTAGGAGTAGGTACTCGAATAGCTGTTCCATCTAGTTTACCTTTTAATTTTGGTAAGACTAGACTCAAAGCCTTTGCCGCTCCCGTAGAAGTCGGAATCATTGACTCAGCTGCTGCCCTCGCTCTTCTAAAGTCAGAATGGGTTTGATC
>CACKQA010000051.1 GCA_902602135.1 uncultured Alphaproteobacteria bacterium | reverse complement strand
AACATTGATGGTGCAGTTTGTTTAAAACATTCATCAGGTTGTGGGATGAATACTTCTGGATACGCCATGAATGTATTCAACAGAACTATTGAAGGTTTTAAAATTCATCCTAATTTTGGAAAAGTTTTTGTTATCGGACTTGGATGCGAATGTGCTCAAATAAGTTTGTACAACAATGATCAGGAAAAAAGAAATATTGAATATTTGAATATTCAAGATGAAGGTGGAACAAATGAAATAATAACGAAAGTTACTTCAAAAATTATTAATCAACTAAATGAAATTAATAGTATTTCTAGAACAAATATACCCATTTCAGAACTAACAGTTGCTTTGCAATGTGGTGGTTCAGATTCGTATTCTGGGATAACTGCAAATCCTGCACTTGGCTTTGCTTCAGATAAGATTATTGATCATGGTGGAACAACATTACTATCAGAGACTCCAGAAATATATGGAGCAGAACATTTATTATTTGAAAAATCATCAAACGAAAAAAATATAGAAAAACTGAATAAACAAATTGAATGGTGGAAAAAATATGTTGCTAGCAACGATAGCACATTAGATAATAATCCAAGTCCTGGTAATAAAAAAGGAGGTTTAACTACAATTTTGGAAAAATCATTAGGCGCAGTATCCAAAGCTGGAAATAGAAAGATGGTTGATGTTCTCGATTATGCTCAACAGGTAAAAATCAAAGGTTTTAACTTTATGAATTCTCCAGGTTATGATCCTGTATCTGTAACTGGTCAAGTTGCTTCTGGCGCTAATGTTATTTGTTTTACTACTGGTCGAGGTTCGTGCTTTGGATTTAAACCCACTCCAAGTATTAAAATAGCAACAAATACAAATATGTATAATAAACTTAGTGAAGATATGGACATCAATGCTGGTACTATTATGGATAACGTTGCAAGCGTTAATGAAGTTGGCAAAGAAATATTTGATAAAATAATTTCAGTTGCATCGGGAGAAAAATCAAAGAGTGAAATAAATGATTATGGTGATGATGAATTTAATCCTTGGATAATTGGAGCAACACTATAAATTTATAAATCACCTTTAAAGGCGTTAACATACATTTTTAAAAAATCTTCTGCATTAACTGGTATAGGATTTGTACTTGTGGAAGGATCATTAAAAGCCATTAAACTCATTTTTTCTAAATTTTTGTCATTATCAATTATTTCACTTAAAGTATGAGGAATATTTAAATTAGATCTGAGCTCTAAAATCCAATCCATAAAATTGTTAAATGTTGCTGATTTTAAATTTATATATCTTGAAATATCTATAATTTTTCCTTCAATACCTTTTTTATTATATTGTAAAACATATGGCATAAATACTGCATTAGTTAATCCATGATGTGTATTATAAATTGCACCAACAGGATGACTTAAAGAATGGATAGCACCTAAACCTTTTTGGAAAGCTATTGAGCCCATAGATGAAGATGCTAGCATATGAGATCTAGCTTCTAAGTTTGATCCATTATTAAAAGCATGAACAAGATTATTTTTTACTAATCTAATACCCTCTAATGCAATACCTTGAGAATAAGGATGGAAAATATTAGACAAATATGCTTCTAAGCAATGAGCTAGTGCATCCATTCCTGTAAAGGCTGTTAAATTTGCAGGAAGTGGAATTGTCAAATTTGGATCAAGGATAACAATTGATGGAAGCATTTTTGGATGGAAAATTATTTTTTTTTCTTGTGTTTTTTCATTAGTAAAAACTGACGCTCTTCCAGTTTCAGAACCTGTTCCAGCTGTAGTAGGTAGAGCAATTATAGGAAAAATTGAATCTGCATTAGCTCTAGTCCACCAGTCACCAATATCTTCAAAATCCCATATTGGTCTTTCTTGCTTGGCCATGAATGCAATTGCCTTTCCTGTATCCATACCCGAGCCTCCACCAACGGCTATTACTCCATCATGTTTATTTTCATTAAAAACTTTAACACCATCTTCAACATTCTTACCTGTAGGATTTGATTTAACATCACTAAAAACAGATGCGTGTTTATCTAAACAATCATTTAACTTATTAATAATGTTTGTTTTTAAAATTCCATTATCAGTAACTATTAATGGTTTTTGAATATTTAATTCTTCACAGGCTTTTTGTATTTCTACTATTCTATCAACACCAAACCAGATTGTAGTTGGATAATTCCAATTTATATTTTCCATAAATTTAAATATTTCTTATATGATAACTTTTTGCTCTTGTTAAATGATCAAATCCTAGAACAGATAAAGTAACACCAATTCCAGTATCTTTTACCCCAGTCCATGCTAAGCCAGGATCTAAGTAATCACATCTATTCATAAAAAAAGTTCCTGTCTCAACATTTTTTCCAAAATTTTCTGCAAAAGACTTATCATTTGTCCAAATACTTGCTGTTAATCCATAAGAACTATCATTCATTAAAGATAAAGCTTCATTTTCATTTTCTACTTTCATTATTCCCACTGAAGGGCCAAATATTTCTTCCATCATATATTTCATCGAATGATCAACATTGATAAGTGCACTTGGACTTACATAACAATTATTACCATCATCGAAATTAAATTTTTTGTTATCTATAATATTCTTTCCACCTTGACTAATTGCGTTGTTAACTTCAGATCTAATATAATTTGCAGCAGATTGCTTTACTACTGGACCTAAATTTGTCTCCATCTCTAATGGATTTCCTAAAATATATTTCTCAGTTACATCTTTAAATTTTTCTACAAATGTATTGTATATTGTTTTATCAACATAAATTCTTTCTATACCACAACAAGATTGACCTGAATTGAAGTATGATCCATCGACTAAATTTTCAACAGCATGATCTAAATCACAATCAACTCTAACATAAGCTGGATCTTTTCCACCTAATTCTAAACCAGCTCCAATAAATCTAGTGCCTATAGATTTTTTTATTTGTTTTCCGCCACTTACAGAACCTGTAAATAAAACATGATTAATTCTTGAATCTGAAATTATTCTTGATGTTTGATCATGATCTAAATGTAAATACTGAAAAATATTTTTTGGTAATGAAGATTGTTTTGCTGCCTCATATAATTCTTCAGCGCAGAGTGGAGTTTGAGAAGAATGTTTTAATATTACTGCATTACCTGCAAGTAAACTTGGTACAATTGAATTAACAGAAGTGTTGAAAGGGTAATTCCACGGCGCAATCACAAATATAGTGCCTAGTGGTTCTTTTTTTATATAATTATCAAATTCATCATTTTTAACTGAAACAACTCTTGATAATGCTCTATCAGCATTATCAATCATATAACGAGCTCTTTCTTCAAAACCTCGCATCTCTCCTGGGCACTGTGCTATAGGTCTGCCTATTTGCTTACATAAATTACTAGAAACATCCTTATTCTTTAAAAAAATTTCTACAAAATTTAAAACTGACTTTTTTCTCTCTTCTAGAGATATATTTTTCCAATGCTCTCTTACAGAATAGGAATTGCTGAGACTTGTTTCTATATCTTCTTCTGTTGCATATTCTCTTTTGAGTAAGACGGAGTTGTCTATTGGAGTAATAGTCTCAAACATTTATTAATATTAGCCTCGTTCGAAGTATCTTCGTAACTGCCAATCATTAACTGAACCATCATAATCTTTTTGTTCCCATTCAGCAGCATGGATGTAATGATCTAGTACATCTTGTGGAAATATCTCTTTTAAAAATTTAGATTTTTTAGCAAGTTGAATTGCTTCGTTAAGTGTTTTAGGAACTTCATTTACTTTTTTCTCATAAATATTGCCAGAATAAGGCTTGTCTAATTTAAGTTTATTTTTAATACCATATAACCCAGCACCAACTAAAGCAGCAAAAGAAAGATAAGGGTTAACATCTGCTCCTGGGACTCGACATTCAATTCTTATCGATGACCCATGACCAGCTAATCTAAACCCAGCAGTACGATTATCAATTCCCCAAACAGATTTTGTAGGAGCAAATGATCCGTCTTGGAATCTTTTATAAGAATTAATATTTGGTGCTAAAAAAATTGAAATATCTGGTAATAATTTTATTTGTCCCGCAAGATAACTTTTAAAAATATCAGACATTCCATATTTATCCTTAGGGTTATAAAAAATATTTTTCTTTGTTTTCTTATCGAATAAAGAGTTATGAATATGACATGAACTTCCACAAACTTCTTTGTTGTATTTAGCCATAAAGGTTACGGCCTTGTTATGCTTGTAAGCAATTTCTTTTGTAGCATTTTTAATTAAAATATGATTGTCAGCCATGTTTAATGCATCTGAAAAAACAACATTAATTTCTTCTTGTCCTGGAGCTGCTTCACCCTTTGAACATTCTACATAAATTCCACTATCTAGAAGTGAATTTCTTAATTCCTGCATCACATCCTCTTCTTTAGTAGTTTGGAAAATCATGTAATCTTCAATATACCAAGAAGACTCTTTAAGTTTTGTATAATTATTATTATGAATTTCTTCATAAGTTTGATTGAAAAGAAAAAATTCTAATTCTGAACCAACCATAGACTGAAATCCCATTTTGTCAGCCTTAGCTAAAACATCTTTTAATATTTGTCTTGTTGAATGAATAAGTGGTTTTTTACCTGAATGGTCTAAACAATCACATATTACTATAGCTGTTTTATTTAACCAATTAGCGATCTTTATCGTTTTGAGATCTGGAATTACAGTCATATCTCCATAGCCAGTTTCCCAGGAAGAGGATTTATATCCAGGTACAGTAAACATATCCATATCAACGGTATAGAGATAATCACACATATGTGTTTCCTTATACACATAATCGAGAAAAGCTTTTCCAGTAACTCTTTTGCCATTTAGTCGACCTTGCATATCTGATACACAAACTAAAACTGTATCTATTTCTTTTTTTGTTATTAGTTTTTTTAACTGATTAAATGTAATACTCATGCTTCTTAAAATTAAATTTGTATCATTTTCATATCCTAAATGATAAAGAATGAAACACAAATAATTAATTAAAAAACGCAGAAAATGGAAAAATATAA
>CACKQA010000050.1 GCA_902602135.1 uncultured Alphaproteobacteria bacterium | reverse complement strand
CTTTTAGATGCTGCTTATATTGATGGATGTAATAAATTTAATGTAATTTATTTAATAGTTTTCCCACTCATTAAACCTGGGTTAGCAGTTGTAGCATTTTTTACATTTATTGGTAGCTGGAATAATTTTGATATTGCATTGATTCTTGGTTACATGCCTGAATATAAGACTCTACCACTTGGTCTTGCTGGTATGGGAAATAGATATGGAATATTATGGCATCATGTTGCAGCTGCAGGTGCAGTATACATAATTCCAACAGTAATTATGGCAATAACACTTTCCAAATATGTAATTAGTGGATTAACTGTTGGAGCAATTAAAGGGTAAAAAAAATAACATCTATATTATTTTTTATGAATTCTAATTCGAAAATAAAATACTTTAATTTAAATGAATTTGAGCTTTCAGTTGGAGATAAAAAAAAGGAATTAATAATAAATTTAGATAATGTCTGTAAAGATACTGGTTTTTTATTAATCACTGGCCATAATATAGATAGAAAAATAATTGATAATATTTGGTCAGTGGTTGATCTTTTTTTTGAACAACCGATTGAATTTAAGCAAAAAATTAGTCCTCCATATAAGGGGTATCCATACGGCTATCTTGCTAAAGGTTTAGAGGCTTTAGCTTATTCTAAGGGAGAAAAAACACCTCCTGATTTAAAGGAAAGTTTTAATGCTGGACCATTATTAATTCCTGATTCTATATCTGATAAAGAAGCACTTGAATTTTGCTATGCTCCTTCATTATGGCCAGAAATATTAAATTTTCAAAAATATTGGAGTGAATACTATAATTCGATGCAAAAATTATCTACACGCGTAATGAGATCTTTCGCATTGGCATTGAATCTTGATGAAACTTATTTTGACCAATACATAGACAAAAATATTTCAGCTTTAAGAGCACTTAATTATCCTCCAGTTCAAAAAATTTTACCAAAACAACAGATGGCAGGTGCCCATACTGATTATGGTAGTCTTACAATATTACTACCAAAGGATAATACCAGTGGACTTCAAATTAAAAATCTTGCAGGAGAATGGATAGATGTACCTAGTGATCCTAATATTTTTGTCTGCAATATTGGAGACCTGATGGCCCAATGGACAAATAACAGATGGGTTTCTACTTTGCATAGAGTGGTACCTAATAAAAAAAATAATAATAGAAGGTCACTTGCTTTTTTTCATCAACCTAATTGGGATGCGGAGATAAAATGTTTAGAAAGTTGTAGAGGAAAGAAAGAAAATTATAAACCAGTTCAATCAGGGCCATATTTAATGTCAAAATTTAAGTCTACTTTATAAAAAATAAATTATAAAATTTATCTAGCAAGTGCCCCCATAGGATCCCAAGGCGCTAAAGCAACTGGTTCCATATCTAAATATTTTAAAAGTCTCTTGTTAAGGTATTTTTTATCAATGACAACTTCATAGGTATATTCATCAAACCATTCATCAGTCATCATCATATATCCTTGATTACCACTTTTTGTTCCCCAGCTATTTTCAATTTTCCATTTTGTTGAATTTCTTTTTTTTATATCAACACCCGTTAAAAGCATGGCATGAGTCATTTCACTATCACCGTACTCTAAACGTGTTTGTTTATTCATCTTAAAAGATGTTTGAAACACATTTTCATAATCGTAAATACCCATATCAAGAACACCCATATCACGACTAAAACGCTTCCCAACATCACAACCAAACCATACAGCTTCATTATTTTTTATTGAGTCCATTGCAGATTTTTTTAATTCTTTAATATCTACATTTAAATATTTAATAATTTGTCCCTCAACAACGTTACCAAGATATTCAACTGTGTACATTGTATTAAATTTTTTATTGCTCATTGGAGCGTGAATTAAGCAAACTTTATCTTTAATATTGATATCAGCATATTTTTTGCAGAAATCAATTGGTGTCATATCTGAAATGACAATGTGTCTATTATCTTTATTTCTAGTAGACCAATTGATAAAATCTGGCGGTTGACCAAGGAACATTGCCAGTAAATTATAGATTGTTTCCATCATATCTTTTTTAAGAGCTGAAGAATTTTTAGCTGGTTTCTTTCTTAATATAGAAGCAAACTCTCTTAATTTGTGCGTAAGAATATAATTCATCGCACCAGATTTACTGCTATGATTTGTTTCAGGCATTACATCTTTAGGTACTGCACCGTACTTGTTGATTAAGTTTACAAACATATCCCACTGTCCGCCATCTTGCACAGGCGCTTTTAAAAGATGAGTAATTAATCTGCTCTCATATGATTCATCTCTTGATTTGATAATATTCTCTAAAAAATAGTTTGCTTTCTCTAACTTATCCCAAAACATGAAATAATTTTGTGAAAACTCAAATGTATTTAATTCAAGGCTATCAACAACTTGCAAACGCATAAGATTTAATCCTGCAAATCCCCAACATCTACCTGATGCCATTTGGTTTGTTGCAGGCAGTTCTTTTTTTATTAGATTAGAAAAATTATGATTGATTTGACTAAAGTTTTCCCAATTGAGTGCTACATTGGCTAAATCATTTTTAATTAATGCATTTCTTGAAGCTGTATTTTTATTATTTCTTAGAAATTTATTTTTGAAAGTTTTAATTGTTGATAGAGAAATATTTTTTGCCATATTCTCTATTTAAAACTATTTTAGCTTAATTCAATTCTTAACTGTTTTTTTCTTTTTTTTGAGACCCATTTTAGCTTTTCTTTCATCAATTAACCTAATGGCATCTTCTAGTTTTAAGCTATCAATTGTTTGATCACCAAGAATTGATGCATTTATTTTTCCACATTTTACATATGGTCCAAATTTTCCATCATGAGCGGTAATATTTTTCTTTTCTGTTGGATGCTCTCCAAATGTTTTTAAAGTCGCATTACCTCTCTGTGTAGGTTTAGCAATTAATTCAATGGCTCTTTCAAGTTCAATATCAAGAATATTATCTGTTTTTTCGAGAGCTTTATATTTTTTATCATGCAGAATATATGGTCCATACATTCCAATTCCGGCACTAACTGTTTTATTTGTTTCAGGATGAAATCCTAATTTACGTGGCAAACCAAGTAATTGAATAGCTGTGTTTAATCCTATTTCATCTGGCTCAAAATTTTTAGGAATAGAAACTCTTTTTGGTTTTTTTTCTTTAGTCCCTTCTCCAACTTGCATATAAAATCCATAAGGACCTTTTCGAAGAGTAATCATTTCACCTGTTTCTGGATAAATACCAATTTCTTTTGGTCCACTAAGTGCAGCGCCATCTTTATCATTTAATTGATTAAACTGAACTGTATATTTGCAATCAGGATAATTAGAGCAGCCAATGAATCCTCCAAACTTTCCAACTTTAATTCCTAGTCTTCCATTATCACATGTTGGGCATTTTCTTTTTTCATCTGATCCGTGTGGTGGAAAGAAATGCGGACCTAGTGCTTCATCTAACACATCAATCACTTCTCTATTTGATTTGCCTACAGTTTCATCGCAAAGTTGTTTAAATGTTTCCCAAAATTTTCTTAGAACTTCTTTCCAATCAAGCTTACCATCAGAAATTTCATCAAGTTGATTTTCAAGATCAGCAGTAAAATCATATTCTACATATTGATTGAAATATTTCTCTAAAAATATCGATACTATTCTTCCTCTATCATGAGGATTAAAACGTTTTTTATCTAAAATTACATAATCTCTATCTTGTAGAACTTTAATAATAGAAGCATAAGTAGATGGTCTGCCAATACCAAGTTCTTCAAGTTTTTTAACTAAGCTTGCTTCGGTGTAACGAGGAGGAGGGGAGGTAAAATGTTGTGTCTTTTCAACTTCTTTGAGATTTAAACTCTCTCCTTCACTCATTGCAGGAAGAATTGTCTCTTTTTCTTCATCTTTATCATCATCTTTAGCTTCTTGATAAACTTTGTACATTCCAGGAAACTTAATTGTTGATCCATTTGCTCGTAAAATAATTTTTTTATCTTCGTTTGTAATATCAACAGCTACTTGATCTAATACAGCACTTGCCATTTGTGAACTTACTGCTCTTTGCCATATAATTTCATATAACTTGTATTCTTCTAAAGTAATGTATTGCTTAATATCTTTTGGTGTTAGATAAATATTTGTTGGTCTAATGCATTCATGTGCTTCTTGGGCATTTTTAGCTTTAGATTTATAAACTCTCGGTGCTTCTGGTAAGTAGTTTGCACCATAATTATCAGTAACAAAACCTCTAACTTGGTTAATAGCTTCTTTTGACATGACGACACTGTCTGTTCGCATATAAGTTATTAATCCAGTTGTTTCTCCTTTAATATCCGTTCCTTCGTATAGACGTTGGGCTGTTCTCATTGTTTGACTCGCACTAAGACCAAGTTTACGACTAGACTCAATTTGCATTGTAGATGTAGTAAAAGCAGGGTAGGGATTTCTTCTAGCTTCTTTTTTTGTGATATTTCCAACAGTGAAATTAGAATTTTTAATATCATTAAAAATTTTTGTCGCTTCACTCTCGTTTTTAATATCAAGTTTATCTACTTTTTTCCCATCATAAAATGTTAGTCTAGAATTAATGATTTTATCTTCTTTATTTCTAAACTCGCCTTGTAAAGACCAATATTCCTGTGGAATAAATTTTTCTATTTCAAGTTCTCTTTCACTAATTATTCTTAAGGCAACAGATTGTACTCTACCCGCTGATTTTGAACCTGGTAATTTTCTCCATAGCACTGGAGAAAGTGTAAAACCGACAAGAAAATCTAAAGCTCTTCTTGCAAGATAAGCATTAACTAGATTTTCATCTATTTCTCTTGGCTCTTTAAGACTATCAAGAACTGCATTTTTTGTAATTTCATTGAATGTAACTCGGTGAATATTTAATTTTGAAAGTGATGAATTATCTCTAAGTAGTTTTTCTACATGCCAAGCTATGGCCTCACCTTCACGATCGGGGTCAGTGGCTAGATATAAATTTTCAGATTTTTTTGCAGCATCTGTTATTTCCTTTATCACTTTTTTTCCACGATCACTGGTTTCCCATTTCATTTGGAAATCATTTTCAGTATCTATCGCATCGTTTTTTGCTGATAAATCTCGGACATGACCAACACTTGCCAGAACTTTGAAGTCAGAGCCTAAATATTTATTAATCGACTTTGCCTTCGATGGTGATTCAACAATTAATACATTCATAAATTTTGGCCCCAAATTTCAGTTTAAAGATAATTCGTCAAGAAATTTTAAAAAAAAGTATATTTTTACTTGGATAATTTAATTTTACTTTCAGTTTTGTTTATGAGTCTTTTAATGTTTTCTGTGTGTTTAAGATAAATAATTAAAGTTAAATAAATAAAGAAAATTAGAATATAAA
>CACKQA010000049.1 GCA_902602135.1 uncultured Alphaproteobacteria bacterium | reverse complement strand
AAGAACATCAAATTAAATCTTCATTTGGCGATCCCTCAGGTCCAATTATTGAGGGTAAAATAGATAATAACACTGTATATTTTTTATCACGTCATGGAGAGGGTCATACTTTGTCACCATCTTCAATTAATTATTGTGCCAATATTGATTGTTTAAAACAAGTTGGTGTAACCGATTTGATATCTCTTTCAGCCGTAGGTTCTTTAAAAGATAACTTAAAACCAGGTACATTTGTCATTGTTGATCAATTTATAGATAGAACAATAAACAGAAAAAAAAGTTTTTTTGATAAAGGAATTGTTGCTCACGTCCCTATGGCTCATCCAACATGTGAGATTTTGATGAATTTATCAAAAAATATATGTGAAAATATTAAAATCAATTATTCATTTGGTGGAACATATCTTGCAATGGAAGGACCTCAGTTTTCAACATATGCTGAGTCAAATCTTTATATTGATTGGGGTTGTGATGTTATAGGAATGACAAATATGCCAGAAGCAAAATTAGCAAGAGAAGCGGAAATTAGATATTGTTCTATTTCCATGGTTACAGATTATGATTGCTGGCATCCAGATCATGATAAAGTAGATTTAAGTATGATTATAAAAACCTTAAATGATAATGTTGATAATTCTAAAAATTTTATTAAAAATTTTAGCTCAAAATACTATGAAGGTGTATCTTTTGAAAATGATAAAACATCAAATATTTTAGATACATCTATAATTACAAAAAAAGAATTTTGGGATAAAGACTTAGAGAATAATTTATCCAATATATTAAAAAGATATAAAAAATTCTAATGCTAGTAAATGATAAACATTTAACAACTATTTGGTATGATAAAGCTAAAGAAGTTGTAAAAATAATAGATCAAAGGCTTTTACCATTTGAATTAAGGATTGTAGAATTAAATACACTGGAAGATTTTTGTTTTGCTATTAAAGAAATGCAAGTTAGGGGCGCACCCCTAATAGGTGTCACTGCTGCATATGGAATGTATGTAGCATCTAAAACTACTAAAAATTTTTCAGAATTAGAAAAAGCAGGTGACAGTCTTAAGTCAACAAGACCCACAGCAGTTAATTTATCCTGGGCAGTAGATAAAATTATCACTGAGATTAAAGATATGGAAAAATCTAACTTACAAGAAATAATTCTTTCAATTGCTAATGAGATCAGAGATCAAGATATAATTAATTGCAAAGCAATAGGTGAAAATGGATCTAAACTTATTGAAAAGATTTATAAAAAAACACAAAAAAAAGTAAATGTTTTGACTCACTGTAATGCTGGATGGTTAGCTGCTGTTGACTGGGGTACTGCTTTAGCGCCTATATTTATTGCAAATCAAAACAAAATCCCAATACATGTTTGGATTGATGAAACCAGACCTAGAAATCAAGGTTTCAGTCTTACAGCTTGGGAATTAATGCATGAAAAGATAGAAAATTCATTAATCGTAGACAACGTTGGCGGTCATTTAATGCAAAATGGCATGATAGATCTTTGTATAACTGGAACAGACAGAACCTCTTTAAATGGTGATGTTTGTAATAAAATTGGCACATATTTAAAGGCTTTAGCTGCAAAAGATAATGATATTCCTTTTTACGTTGCAGCACCAATTTCTAGCATAGATTTTAATATTAAAAATGGAGTAGAAGAAATACCTATAGAAGAAAGAGATCCAGACGAAGTATCCATTATTGAAGGTATTGACGAAAATAATAATAGAAAGAAAATTAAAATTATACCTGAAGGTTCAAACTGTAAAAACTATGCTTTTGATATAACTCCAGCAAAATATATTACTAAATTGATTACAGAAAAAGGAGTTGTAGATAGTAATGAAGGATCTATAGGTGGATTAAAAAATTAATATGAAAAATGAGTGGAAAGAAAGTTTAGCTAAAAAATATATTAAAGAATATCAGTTAAAAAAAGTAGGCACAGATTTAGCATTAAGAATATATTCAACGCATTTATTAGGTAATAATCCAGAACTTGTTTTACATGGAGGAGGCAATACATCTGTAAAATCAATTAAAAAAAATTTATTTGGAAAAGATAACGATGTACTTTTTGTAAAAGGAAGTGGATGGGATATGTCAAACTTAAATGAAAGAGGATTACCAGGTCTGTATCTTGATCCTTTACTTAAAACTCTATCCTTAAAAAAAATGAGTGATGAAAAGATGGTTAATTATTTGAGATCAAACTTACTTGACTCAAGTTCTCCTAATCCATCAATTGAAACTCTTTTACATGCTTATTTACCATTTAAATATGTAGATCATACACATTCAAATGCGATTTTAAGTTTAGTCAATCTAGATAATTCAAAAGAGATATTAAATAAAATTTATAAAGATAAAATTGCCATAGTTCCCTACGTAATGCCAGGATTTGAACTTGCCAAATTATGTCATATGGTAATTACAAAAAATCATAAAGTTGAAGGATTAATACTTTTAAATCATGGCATTTTCACTTTTGGAAGTTCAGCAAAACAAAGTTATGATAGAATGATTAAGCTTGTGACATTAGCTGAAAATTTTTTAAACAAGCAAAAAAAATTAATAAAATATAATATTAATAACAAAAAAATAAATATTACCGATGTTCAGCTATGTATTAGAAATTTATACCATTCCTTTACAAACAAAAAATGGATAATAAAATTTAATAATAAGGTTGAAGACGTAAAATTTACAAATCGAAAAGATTTATTTAATTTATTTAATAAGGGACCTGTTACGCCTGATCATGTTATTAGAATAAAATCAGAACAATTAATAATACCCAATAAACATTTATCATCTAGGAAAATGATATCTAATCATATTAGCGCATATATTAAAAAATATAAAAATTATTTTAAAAAATATAAAAAAAATATTACAAATTCCAAAATTGCTGATCCTTTACCAAGAATTATTATTTTAGAAGGAATAGGTTTTCTATCAATAGGTCTTAATAAAAAAGAAATGCAGGTTTCCTATGATATATTTGATGCAATGAAAAAAGTTATAATTAAAGCAAATTTAGTTTCAAAATTTAAATCAATTAACAATACAGATATTTTTAAAATGGAATACTGGCCTTTAGAAAGAGCAAAATTGAATAATCAAAATACAAAAAAATTTAATGGAAATGTTGCAGTAATTACAGGTGGAGCTGGAAAAATTGGAAGTGCGATTGCAAATAAATTTATAAATGAAAATATTGAAGTTATACTTTTAGATAAAAACTTTAAAAATCTTGATGTAAATATCAAAAAGAAATGCCTATGTATTGCATGTGATTTAACTAATAATTCGCAAATTAATAAAGCATTAAATAAGATATTAAAATTATTTGGAGGTATAGATATTCTAATAGCAAACTCTGGTGCCGCATTTCAAGGTAGTATGCTAAATGTTAAAAAAGATATTTTGGAAAAAAGTTTAGAGGTAAATTTTTATAGTCATCATAACATAGTCCAAAAAATTGCAAATATTATGGTATCACAAGGTTTTGGAGGTTCGATTTCTCTTAATTTGTCAAAACAATCTATAAATCCTGGTAAGGATTTTGGACCATATGGTATCGCAAAAGCTAGCTCGTTATTTTCTATGAAACAATATGCTTTAGAATTTGGAAAATTTAACATTCGGGTTAATGGAATTAATGCTGATCGTATAAAAAGTGGTTTATTAACTGATCAGTTTATTAAAGAAAGAGCAAAAGCTAGAAATATGTCTTCAACTGAATATTTAAATAATAATTTACTTCAAAAGCAAGTAACTGCAGAAGATGTTGCTGAAGCATTTTTTGCTCAATTATCCTTTGAAAAAACAACTGGGAATATTATTACTGTTGATGGCGGTAATATTGAGGCTAGTTTAAGATAGGTGTTATTAAAATTTTTAGAAAAAATTGGAAGAAAAAAAATTGTTCTAGATAGAGGACCATCTCATCCAGAATTTCATAAAGCAAAACCATGGATGGAAAGATATTACCTATTATTTAGAAAAAGACCAAAATGGTTTCCTTTTAATATTCTGATTCATAAAATGTTAGATGATGATCACGGTGAAGGAGTTCATAATCATCTTTGTCCTTATATAACAATTATTTTAAAAGGTGGTTATTGGGAAACAACAAAAAAAGGAAAATTTTGGAGACCCCCTGGATACATTGGTTTTAGGTCTGCTGATCATCTGCACAGAGTTGACTTAAAACCTAATACAAACACAATGACATTATTTATTCCTGGACCTTTTGGTTTTAGAAAAACTAAAAGAGCTGATTATAAAACAAAAATATAATTATTTATATAAATTAAATTATTCCGTCATATATTAACTTACAGCCACTCAAAAAAAGTAAAACATAAACAATATTAAAAAATAATTTTTCTGGAATTCTTTTTTGTAGAAAGTACCCAAGTAAAACACTAATAAAAGCTAGTGGCAGTAAATAGAGAGAAATCATAAGATTAGAAGGCGCTAATAATCCCACAAAATAATATGGAACTAATTTAACAAGATTTATAACCATAAATGCCAATGTCATTGTTCCAATAAATGAAATTTTATCTAGCTTTAAAGGCAACATATAAAAATTAATTGGTGGATTTCCTGCATGAATTAAAAAACTTGTATATCCAGCAACTGATGACCAAAAGTATCCTTTAAGTTTTGTTGGTTTAAGTAAATAATTATTTTTCTGAATAATTGAAACTAGAACAAAAATAATTGATATAACACCAACCATTATTCTTATCTGATCTTCGTCTGTAAACTCAAAAGTTAAAGTTCCAAATAAAATACCAATTATAGATGCTGGGATTACAATTTTTAAAATACTGTTTATCCATTTTTTCCAATACAAATAGATTGCTGAAAAATCCATTATTATTAAAAGTGGCAATAATATTCCTGCAGCTTGCAAAGGACTCATTGCAAACGACATAACTGGCACTGCTAGCATCGCGATAGGTCCTGGAACACCACCTTTAGATAAACCAAATACAAAAACTCCCAATGATGCAAAAATAAAAAAATATAAATCCATTTAATTTAAAATTTTTAATGCATTTTTAATATCTTTTATTTGATCATCAATGTCTTCCAATCCACAATATAATCTAATTAAAGTTCCAGTATTTCTATTTTTAAACTCTCTTTTATCTAATGGAGGAAAGGTAATAAGGCTATCAAATCCACCCCAACTGTATCCCAATTTGAATATTTTAAGTTTATTAAAAAATTTTTCAATTTGATTGTTTGAGTATTTCTTTTTCATCATAAATGAAAATAAGCCTGTGCTACCAGAGAAATCTCTTTTCCATATTTTATGATTTTTTGTATGCGGTAATGCTGGATGGAAAACATCAGATACAAGATCATGTTCTAATAAATATTTTGCCATTAACAATGCATTTTTTTCAATTTCTCTCATTCGAATTTCAAGTGTTGGCAATCCTCTAATTGCTAAATATACTTCATCTGATCCAGGGCATATACCTAGAGTTTTTGCAGCAGTTCTAATTTTTCCAGCATATTTTTTATTTGATGAAACAAACCCGATCAATACATCCGAGTGACCAT
>CACKQA010000048.1 GCA_902602135.1 uncultured Alphaproteobacteria bacterium | reverse complement strand
TCCTATTGAGAATGTTCATGAAGAACAAATTTTAAAATATTCAACAATACCAAGTGATATTTCTGATAACATACGAAAAAAATCGATTGAGTGGGCTAAACACGTTGTAGAAAAACTAGATTATATTGGAACGTTATGTGTAGAATTTTTTATTGATACTGATGATAATTTATATGCCAACGAAATTGCTCCTCGTGTTCATAATTCTGGGCATTTGACAATGAACTCGCATAATATTAGTCAATTTGAAAATCATGTACGAGCAGTATGCGGCTTAGAAAAAATTGAAACAAAAAAATTGTATAATGCCAAAATGATTAATTTAATTGGTGATGAGATATCACCGTACCGAAATAAAAAATTTAAGGATAACGAATTTTTTTATGATTATTTAAAAACAGAAATTAAACAAAAAAGAAAAATGGGTCATTTAACGATTATAGAAAAATAAATTATTAACTTAAATTAAATTGATCAGTTAACTGCGTTACTAATTGATATTTATTGGCAACATTTACTAAATCTTCTCCTTCACGAAAAGATTGTTTATCTAATTGTTTAGTTGGATCTCCGCCAGGCCATATTCGCCAACTATCATTATCAACAACATCAGATAAAACTAACAAATTATCCGATACTTTAAAACCAAGCTCAAACTTAATATCAACCAAATGTATAGGACCATCAATTGTCTTAATAGTTTTCCATTTGTCTTCAATAAGCTCAAAACTTGGAAGAATAATTTTATTAATAGCTATTTCTAATTCTTGATCAGACAATAATTTTTTGGTTTTCATCAAGCTTTTACTTGTAAGAGGTTGTTTGGCAGAGAATAATTCCCACTCTTCTCCAGTTTTAACAAAAGGATCCGTAAATACACCCTCTTCCCATTTTCCATCTTTCAAAAATTGTCTTCTCGCTTCACTCTCATCCATTTGAACAGGTTCTGCAACATGTGGAGGAATAACAACGGCTTGTTTATGAAATATTTCCCAAACTAAGTTTTCAAATTGATGAGGATTACTTTTATCTTTTGCAAATTGAGTGTTTCTACTTAAATAACTTCCCCAAGCATAACGTCTAACTACAAATTCCAAAGGAAGCATATTACAGTTATGACTTAAAAGACTATTTGGCGAATCTTGTTCAATAAATGATGTTGCAATACCTGCCTTGGTTAGCATGCTAAAAACATTACTTGTTTGTTTTGTCTTTTGAATTCCAATATCTTTAATTTCCTCTTTCTTCGCAGCATCCCCACCAGTTAAAAAATCTTTTGTTACAATTCGAATGATATTTTGATCATTTGTTTTCTCAATTATTTTTGTTTTTCCTTCAGCTAAAAATGCATTACTCATCAATATATCTCCAGCCAATATCTTTTCGATAATATCCCTCATCCCAATTAATTTGATTGATTAAATTGTGAATAGCTTCTCTAATAGTTTTTAAATCTTTACCCGTACTAGAGATATTTAATACGCGCCCACCATTAGATAGCCATTTGTTTTCTTTAAGAATTGTTCCTGCATGAAACAGATACTCATCTTTTGTTAAAATAAGATTTTCTAAATTATTAATTGATGTTAATTTTTTATAATCCTCAGGATAGCCATTAGTAGCAATTACTACTGTCATGGCATAATCATTTTTCCACTTAATTTGCTCCATTTCATTTAAGGTACCTATTGCTGATGCATGAAGGAGTAATAATAAATCGGTTTCTAAAAGTGGAATAATTGCTTGTGTTTCCGGATCACCAAAACGAACGTTGATTTCGAGTAAATTTGGACCCTTATCTGTTAGAATTAATCCTGCATAAAACATTCCTTGATAGTTGATGCCTTGTTTAGCAAGATGTTGAACAATAGGTTCAACAAATGTTTTGGATAATTCATTCATTTTATTTGATGAAATAGAAGGAACAGGTGTGTATGCTCCCATACCACCAGTGTTTAAACCTTTTTCTCCTTCTAAGATTTTTTTATGATCTTGTGCTGTTGTAAGTGGCAACACAAATCCATTTTTATCAACAAGTGAAAATAGGCTTACCTCTTCACCAACTAAAAATTCTTCAATAACAACAACTGAACCAGCATCACCAAAAGAATTATCTTTAAAACATTTGATCAGTGCATCTTTTGCATC
Source organism: uncultured Alphaproteobacteria bacterium (assembly GCA_902602135.1). Lineage (GTDB taxonomy): Bacteria > Pseudomonadota > Alphaproteobacteria > HIMB59 > CACPNW01. Next base: position 3,573 of record CACKQA010000048.1, on the reverse strand, counting down.
TTCAATTGTTTGACAAATAATAACTCCTTTTCCTGCTGCTAAACCATCAGCTTTAATAACAAGAGGATATGATTGGTTTTGACAAAAAATGAAGGCGTCATCATAGTTGTCAAATACGTCATAGGCAGCTGTTGCAATATTTAATTTTTTACAAATATCTTTTGTAAACTTTTTTGATTTTTCTAGCTCAGCTCCCATTTGATCAGGACCAAAAACTAATATAGAATTACCCATTAAAAGGTTTGATAATCCTTTAGTTAAAGGCAATTCTGGACCTATGACCACTAGATCAATTTTACTTTCTAGACAAAATTGAAGAATAGCATCATGATCATTAACATCTGTGATAATCGAAGAAGCAATCTCACTGATACTATCACTTCCAGGAATACAATATAAATTAGAACAATTAGGAGATTGTTTTATACCATAACATAATGCGTGCTCTCTTCCACCATTACCAATGACAAGAACGTTCATGAAAAAAGATAATTCATTAATTAATTATTTGAAGCAAGACTTAAAAATGATAGTTTTTTTAAGCTTTCGTCATTCAAGTAATCTAAAGGTCTGACCGGATACTCTCCTGTAAAATAATGATCAGTAAATTGAGGATTATCATTATCTCTCTCATCATAACCAAGAGCTTGATAAAGACCATCTAATGATAAAAATTTTAACGATTTAGCACCAATATATTTACGCATTTCCTCTAAATTTTTATTTGCAGCCAATAATTCTTCTTGGGTCGGAGTATCAACTCCGTAAAAATCTGGATATTTGATTGCTGGAGAAGCAATACGCATATGGACTTCTTTTGCTCCAAAATCATAAAGCATTTTTATTATCTTAGTGGATGTTGTTCCACGAACTAATGAATCGTCAATTAAAACAACTTTCTTTTTTTTAATAGAACTTTGGTTAGGATTTAATTTTAACTTTACACCTAAACTTCTAATTTGCTGAGTTGGCTCAATAAATGTTCTACCCACATAATGATTTCGTATTAATCCTAACTCAAAAGGAATACCAGACTCTTGACTAAAACCAAGCGCAGCGGGAACACCAGAGTCTGGAACTGGAACGACTACATCTGGTTTTATATCGGCTTCTTTTGCTAAGTATGTGCCTAAATTTTTTCTATATTCATAGGCAGTTTTATTTTTTAAAATACTATCAGGTCGTGAAAAATAAATATATTCAAAAACACATGGTTTAATTTGTTTTTTTGGAAATGGTCTTCTACTTTCAACTTTATTATCTTTAATAACTACAACTTCACCATTTTCAATTTCGCGGATAAATTTTGCACCTATAATATCTAAAGCGCAAGTTTCAGAGGCAAGGATAAATGCATTTTTAAATTTACCTAAAACAAGTGGTCGAATACCTAATGGATCTCTTGCGCCAATCAATGTACCATTAGCAATAATTGATAACGCATAACCACCTTGAATTTGCATTAAAGCATCAATAATTTTATTTAAAATATCTTTCTTTTTTGAACGAGCTACAAGCTGAACAATAGTTTCAGTATCAGATGTTGTTTGAAATATTGCTCCTTCACAAACCATTTGCTCTCTTAGAAGGAGTGCATTGGTTAGATTACCATTATGAGCAATACTAATAGCTCCACCATGAAGGTCAGCATAAAAAGGTTGTATATTTCTGATTGTTTCGCCACCCGTGGTTGAATAACGATTGTGCCCTATAGCAATTTTTCCCTTTAACTTTTCTAATGAGTGTTTCTTCGTAAAATTATCTCCAACTAATCCAAATTTTCTTTCTGAGTGATAGGAGTTGCCATCATAACTGACAATTCCGCAACCTTCTTGACCACGATGTTGCAACGCATGCAAACCAAGAGCTGTTAAAGCGGCAGCATCTTTGGTTCCACTTATTCCAAAAACACCACACTCCTCGTTAAATCTGGGAAAATGAGATTGCCTTACCTCGAATTTTTTTAGGAATTTTAGTCGATTTTTCATCTTACTATTGTCTTGTTAAAAGTGTTTTTGCAACCATTTGTAATGCTCTAGGATAAACCTTATGCTCTTCTATCAATATTTTCTTTGAGAGTGATTCGGTATTATCTTTCTTCAAAATCTTTACTTTTTTTTGCAATATAATCTTTCCAGAGTCAATTTTAGCAGTTACGTAATGAACACTACAACCAGAATAGCTCGCTTTAGCCTTTATGGCTTGATCCTGAGCATTTAAGCCTTTGAAAGCTGGAAGATAAGATGGATGAATATTGATTAATCGCGATTGCCACTGCCTTACAAATTTTGAGTCTAAAACTTGCATAAAACCAGCCAAACAAATGATGTCTATATTTTTTAGATACTTTATGACTTTGTTTTCGAAATTTTTTCTTGGAATAAAATGTATGAATGGAATTTTATTTTTTTTGGCAATAGTTAAACCTTTTGCTTTGGAGTTATTAGAGACGACTAATTGAACCTCTACTAAACTTTGTTTTTTAAATGATGATTGTATTAGTGATTCTAAATTTGAACCTCTTCCCGATATGAAAATAGCAACTTGTAATTTTTTCAACTAATTGTGCACCTTGATGATTTGTTAACTTCTATTTTCCCAATTTCAAAAATATCTAAATTTTCATCTTTTATTAATTGCTCAAATTCTTTGTAATTATTTTTTGAAATAGTCATAATCAAACCTATTCCACAATTAAAAGTCTTCAACATTTCTTCATCTGAAATGTTAGCTAAACTTTGAAACCATTGGAAAATTTCTTCATCACAAATAAATTTTTTATCAATCCTTGCTGATAAATTTTCAGAGAGCATTCTTGGTGCATTACCAATAATACCACCACCTGTTATATGTGAAATACCGTTGATAAGATTTGTTGTTAAAATTTTTTTTAAATAAGGAAAATATAATTTTGTTGGAGCCATTAAGGCTGCTGCATTTGTTTCATAAGATGATTTAAAATATGTTTTTCTATGTAGATCTATATTTTTATCTTTTAAAACCTTTCTAATGAGAGAATATCCATTTGAGTGAAATCCCGAAGATCTAATCCCATATAGAAGATCATCTTCTTTCATGATATCTCTTTTAGGTAAAATTTTTTTTCTCTCCACTGCACCAACACAAAATCCAGCAAAATCAAAATCATCTTTTTTATAGAGCCCAGGCATCTCTGCTGTTTCACCACCAATAAGAGAACAATTATTTATCTTACAAGCTTCAGTTATGCTTTTCATAATTTTTAAAAAAGAATTTTTATCAATCTTGGAAGAAGCATAGTAATCTAAAAAAAATAATGGCTCTGCCCCATGGCAAAGAATATCATTAAGGCACATACCAACAAGATCATGACCCAAACCATCTAAAATGTCAGTTTCAATCCCTAGTAATATTTTTGTCCCTATACCATCTGTACCAGAGACTAATAAAGGATCTTCATATCTACAATTTTTAAGATCAAAAATACCACCAAATCCGCCAATTTTATCAAAATTTCCGTTTCTGTTAGTTGATTTGCTTAGCTTAGAAATATCTTCAACAAGGGCATCTGTATTTTCTATATCAACACCTGCT
>CACKQA010000047.1 GCA_902602135.1 uncultured Alphaproteobacteria bacterium | reverse complement strand
GGAGGTAGGTTCCTCCGGGGTAACAAAATACAAGGAGTATTTTATGGCTAAGAAGAAAAAGAAAGCTGCTCCAAAGAAAAAGAAAAAAGCAGCTCCTAAGAAAAAGAAAAAAGCAGCTCCTAAAAAGAAAAAGAAAAAAGCTGCTCCTAAGAAAAAGAAAAAAGCAGCTCCTAAAAAGAAAAAGAAAAAAGCTGCTAAAAAGAAGAAAAAGAGAAGATAGTTACACTTCATTTTTTCAAGAAAACTTTCAATTAAAGTTTTCTTTTTCTTATCTTTTTCAAAAGATAAAACGGGGTTCTGCCCCGTTTTTTTTATTGTTTTAAGTTAAAAAATAATTAGATTTTAATAATGATAATTGTTAAGGATTTATCAGTAGAGAGACTAGATAAAAAAATATTTGAAAATATTAATCTATCACTAACATCTGGAAATATTACAATTTTAAGAGGTAAAAATGGTTCTGGGAAAAGTACCTTGCTAAAAACAATTCTACACATAATTGAACCATCTTTTGGAACAATATATTGGAAAGGGAAATTATTAAAAAAAAATTTATATGATTTCTATGATAACGTTACATATATTGCTGATAAAACATCAAGCCTAACAAAATTAACCGTTAAAGATAATATTAATATCTGGAGTAGAATTTTTTTTTCAAATATTAATAATTCTCAATTAGAAACTGCATTAAAAACTCTAAAATTAGAAAACTATTTAAATAAAAAAGTTGGAACATTATCCTTAGGAGAAACTAAAAAATTAGAATTTTTAAGATTAATAATAGAAAATAAAAAGGTTTGGATATTAGACGAGCCTCTATCTAATTTAGATGAAGATTCAGTTCAATTAATTAAACAGACTTTTGAAGACCATTGTAGTCAAGGAGGATCTATAATTTTTAGTTCACATCAAAATCCAGGGATTTATGTGACAGAAGAAGTTCAGTTATAAAAATGATTAAATTTTTAATTAAAATAATTTTCTTTTATTACAGAGAATACAAATTAAACCTAAGTGGCTTTCAAGATATATTAACAAATATCATTTTCTTTTTTGTATCAATATTTATATTTATTTTCTCTATTGGACCAGATAAGGATACGATTTCTGTTGTAGGCGTAGGTATACTATGGACATTATTGTTATTAAGTTCAACATTATCCCTAAGGAAATTTTATCAAGATGACTTTGAGAATGGCAATTTAGTAATCATGCATTTAAATGGATTTAGTTTTGGTTTTATTGCTATTTTAAAAACTCTATCAAATTTTTTGTTTGTGCAAATCCCCTTTTTATTATCAATACCGATTGCATGCATTTTACTGAATATTGCGAATGACAAAATTATTTATTTAATTACAAGTTTTGGGATAAGTTCATTTATTCTATCCTGTTTAGGCTCAATTTCATCTTCAATGAACCTAATGAATCAACGTAACTTTCTGCTAGGTAGTCTAATAGTTATGGTATTTAGTATTCCAATAATTATTTTTTCGGTAGGCATAATTAATATGGAAGAGAGCTTTAATTCTCTTATAAATATATTATTTGGAATACTATTAATAGTTTTTGCTATAAATCCCTGGGCTAGTGGATTGTGCCTTAAACTATCATTAGAAAATAAATAACATGAAGTTCTTAGTAAATCCTGCTAAATTTAATGAAGTAACCGATTATATATTTAAACCAGTTTTGATCTTATCAGTCCTTTTATTCGCTTTAGGATTATTGTTTTCTTTTTATCTATCACCGGATGATTATCAACAAGGATCAACGGTAAGAATAATGTATGTACACGTCCCGAGTGCTTGGTTAGCTTTACTAACTTATGCAACAATGACTCTATATAGTATATTAGCACTTGCTTTTAGAATACCCTTTGGTTTTATATTTAATACAGCAGTAGCTCCAATAGGCGCAGTTTTTACTTTAATATGTATAATAAGTGGATCTTTATGGGGAAAGCCAATGTGGGGTACTTGGTGGGTTTGGGATGCACGCTTAACTTCTGTTGCAATACTTTTTATTATTTATTTAATTATTATGTTTATGAATTTATCTTTTGAAAATAGGATTGTAAGAGAAAAAGTTGTTGCTGTGTTTATTCTTGTTGGATCAGTAAATTTGCCAATAGTTAAGTTTTCTGTAGATTGGTGGAATACTCTACATCAACCTGCAACAATAAGTAAATTATCAAAACCTAGTATTGATCCTTCAATGATGATACCTTTAATAATTATGACATTTGCATTTATGATGATTGGATTAGCAATAGCTATTTTAAGAATAAAAACAGAGATAATTTCAAGAAAAACTAATTTAAGTTAATTTGTGACTTTTAGTCCATTGGATTAAGTTTAATTCCTTAATATTTTTGTTATTAGAAGCTATGTATTTTTGGTATATTTTAGGATCTTATATTACAGCTTTTCTTTTAATTTTTTTGCTATTATTTTTTAGTTTCTTAAAATTTAGAAGAATAAAAAGTAAATGAGTTTACGATTTCAAAGATTGCTACTTATATTGCTTACTTTGGTAATTATATTAAGTGCAATCTTACTTATTTTATATAATACGAGAGAAAATGTGTCGTATTTTTATACACCGTCTGAAATTGATAAATCAGATATCATAATAAATAAAATAATAAGAATAGGCGGTTTTGTAGAAAATGATAGCTTTAATAAAATTTCTTCAAGTTCATTTAAATTTAAAATTACTGATGAAAAAGCATCTATACTTGTTACTTTCAAAGGCATTCTTCCAGATTTATTTAGAGAAGGGCAAGGTGCAGTGATAGAGGGTGCTTTTGTTGATAAAAACATTTTTAATGCAACTAATGTTTTTGCAAAACATGATGAAAATTATATGCCAGCATCAATAAAAGAGGATCTGAAAGATACAGGTTATTGGAATAAAAAATATAAATGAGTTCATTAGTTGGTTTTTTAAGTTTAGTTTTTGCGATAGGTATTAATTTTTACTTATTTTTATCGAGATACATTTTTAAGTTTCAAAAACAGAAATTTAATTTATTCATCCGCCTTTCGTCATTATTAACTTTGTTATCTTTTTTTTCATTAATGTATGCCTATTTGGTATCTGATTTCTCAAATTATAATGTCTTTCAAAACTCTCACTCAAATAAACCATTAATATATAAAATTTCAGGTACTTGGGGAAATCATGAAGGGTCGATGCTTCTGTGGCTTTGTATATTATCTATCTTTAGCTTCTTTTTTTCTTTTACTAAAAATATAGAAGATAACTTTCAAAAATTGACTTTGATTATTCAAGCTTTTCTTCATATTTTGTTTGGTCTATTTATAGTTTTTACCTCTAATCCTTTTCTCGTTAATTCAATATTAGTAAAGGAGGGTTTAGGTTTAAATCCTATTTTACAAGATCCAGGGTTGGCTGTTCATCCTCCAATTTTGTATGCTGGTTATGTTGGTTATTCTATAGTTTTCAGTATTGCAATCGCTGGTTTATTTCAAAATACAGATGATGAATGGCTATATGTTGCTAAAAAATGGTCATTAATTAGTTGGACTTTTTTAACTGGTGGAATAGCTCTAGGTTCATATTGGGCATATTATGAATTAGGATGGGGTGGTTGGTGGTTTTGGGATCCAGTTGAAAATATTTCACTAATGCCTTGGATTGCTGGACTTGCATTAGTTCACTCACTCATGATGGTAAGAGGTGAGCAAGCTATTAAAAAATGGATAGTTTTTTTATCAATTCTTTGCTTTTCATTAAGTGTTTTTGGAACATTTTTGGTAAGATCTGGAATCTTAACAAGCGTACATTCATTTGCTGCAGACGCATCCAGAGGCATATTTATATTACTAATTTTTTTTATTGTAACTGGATTTGGTTTTTTAGTTTTTTTGTTAAAAGAACCAAAAAAATCAAATGCTTTAAACTTGTTATTTATCAATAAGGTTTCAGCACTTGTAATAAATAATATTTTAATGATTATAGCTACCTTAACTATTCTTTTAGGAACTATATACCCAATTATAATTGAAGTTTTGTATAATAAGAGAATATCAGTTGGAGGCCCTTATTTTAATTCAACAGTAATTCCTATAATGATCCCTGGTTTTTTATTGATGAGTATTGCACCAATTTTATCCTGGCAAACAAATAAGATAAATAATTCAAAAAAATATGTTCTAGCTTTTATTATCTTAAGTATTTTAGTTATACTTCAATCATATTTTTTGGATTTTAATACATGGGGTTTTGTTGGGTTACTTTTAGGTTTTTGGATAATATTGGCTTCAATTATTGCTATATTTTCTTCGTATAAAATAAAAATTAACACTAAGTTTTTCAAAATAATTAATCCTCATATAGCACATATTGGTGTTGGTATTGCTATAATTGGTATCACTTGTTCTAGTGTTTTTCAAAATGAGCTAGATTTTAACCTTAATGAGGGAGATAAGTTTAATGTAAATGGAAAAACAGTTTTGTTTGAAAAAATAGAAACAACTAATGAGAATAATTTTCAATCTTTAAGAGGAAAATTTTTGTTTGATATTGAAAAAAATCAATCAAAAGAAATAGAGGCTGGAAAAAATTATTATCCAGTGTCAAAGATGATTACATCTGAGGCTGGTATTTTACATCAGTGGAATAAGGATATATATTTTATCCTTGGTGATCAAAAAAATAATGAGTGGTTTGTAAAAGTTTTAATTAATCCATTTGTTAGCTTTATATGGCTTGGGGTGATAATAATGATGTATTCAGGTTTAATAGCAGTTTCTAGAAGATGAACAGGATATTTATTTTAACACCATTAATAGTACTTTTAATCATATGTATTTTTTCACTAGTTTATTTATTAAGTGGTAAAGATCCTAATAAACCACCGAGTGCACTCTTAAATAAAGATGTTCCTATTTTTGAAAGTAGTTCTTTGTATAATGCAAATGATATAATCAAAACAAAAGATATAAAAAATAAGAAGACCTTAATTAATTTTTTTGCTTCTTGGTGTAGTCCTTGTAAAATAGAACATCCACTTTTTTTTGAAATACGTAAAAAATATCCAGAACTTTATTTGTTGGGATTTAATCATAAAGACCCAACTTCAGATGCAAAAAAGTATTTAGAGGATGATGGAAATCCTTATGACTTTGTAGGTGTAGACTCTGATGGATTAATTGCTTTGGAATTTGGTGTTTTTGGTTTGCCAGAAACATATTTAATTAATGAGGATGGTAAGATAGTCTATAAACTTATGGGCCCGATAACAAAGGATATTTTAAAAAATGAAATTGAGCCACTTCTTTAGAATTTTAAATACAACAATTATAATTTTTATTTTTTTTACTTTTAAAATATATGCGGTCGAGAATATTGATGAAAGAGTAAAAAACTTGACCCTTGAGTTACGATGTATGACTTGTCAAAACCAAAGTATTTATGACTCAGATGCTGAATTCTCAAATGATATAAAAAAAATAGTTAAACAAAAGTTTGAAGAAGGTGAAAGTGAGATGGAGATAAAGAAATTTCTAGTTGAAAGATATGGTGAATACATTCTTTTTAGACCGCTTATAAATTATAACAATATATTTCTTTGGAGTTTTCCTTTTATATTGCTAGTATTTGGCTTATTTTTTGTAATAATTAAGACCAAAACAAATAAGGTTTGAACAATTTATTTTGTTTTTTTTTATTTAGCTTATATGGTTTCTATATAATTTAGAAATACT
>CACKQA010000046.1 GCA_902602135.1 uncultured Alphaproteobacteria bacterium | reverse complement strand
ACAATTTTTTGGTCACTTAAAGATGTTTTAGGTAAATTAAATAGACCTCTAAACCTAAAATATCGATAGATTCTTAAGTAATCTTCTTTTATTCTATCCTCTATTTCACCAATAAAACTAATTTTACTTTCATTTAAATCTGATTGGCCATTATAATAATCATGTAGTTTATTATTATTCCCAACATATAAAGCATTGAAAGTAAAATCTCTTCTAGCTGAATCTTTTTTCCAACTGTTGGTATAAATTACATTTGTATGTCTTCCCATTTGATTAACATCTTCACGTAAAGTTGTAATTTGTATTTTTCGATTATGAGGATAAGCAATTATAGATCCATATTGAATAGCAAAATCATCATATTCAATATTGTTCTTTTTTAGTAATGACAAAACATCCTGAGGCTCCAAAGTTGTTGCTGTATCAATATCTTTTATTTCTCTTTCAAGAAGAGCGTCTCGTATACATCCTCCTACTAATCGAATTTCAATATTATTTTCTTTAAAGATAGATATTAAAAACTTAACATGCTCAAGATTCAATAAATTCGCTATTTTATTTATTTCCATCATCTAGCTATTTCTTCAAAACAATTTATATTACAGGAACCATGTCGACTTCTTCAAAAGAAAATACTCAGGAAATATTTGAAGATATTAAAAAAAACTTAACCAGAGGTGTTAAGGATAGAAAACATGCTTTTCACACCCCTGTAATTAGCAATGTTGATGCTGAAGGCGGAATAGATTCGAGAGTGGTAGTTTTACGAAAATTCGACCCTGCTAATTTAATACTAAACTTTCATACAGATTTTAGATCCCCTAAAGTTTCTAATTTACAAAAAAATAATAAATCTCTTTTTGTTTTTTATGATCATAAAATGAAAATTCAATTGCGTATCAAAACAACTTCTTCAATAAATAATCAAAATGAGAAAGCTAAAGAAATGTGGGATAAGACAAGATTGTTCAGTAGAAAATGTTATTTAACTTTAAAAGACCCAAGCTCAGTTACTGAGTTTCCAGAAGATGGGATTCCAGAACATCTGACTGGGAAAGAACCAAGTCTTGAAGAAAGTGAGCAAGGTTATAAAAATTTTACCGTAGTCGAAAATAAAATTGACGAAATTGATTGGCTATATTTAGAAATTTCAGGTCATCGAAGATTGAAATTAAAATTTATTAATAATGAACCAGAATACGAATGGTTAATACCTTAGTATAATTTAAAGTTATCAATAATTCTTATCTCACCAATGTATAAAGCAATAAAAAGTCGTGCCTTAGAAGAAACATCAGTTATTTCTAAGTCAATTTCATTTCTGATTTCAATGTAATCAATCTTGTTAATACTATTTTCTAATATCTGTTTTTTAAAATTATCAAGATTAATATTACTAGATTTTTTTTTACACAAATTTATAAATTCATAAATTTTACTTCCTAATTGATTAAATATTTTTGATTGATCATTGGTAAATTTTGAATTCCTTGAGGATAAGCTCATACCCCTATCATCTCTAATAGAAGGGCATGAAACAATTTTAATATTGTGATTTTTAATTTTTACTAACTCTTGAATTATTTTTATTTGTTGAAAATCTTTTTCACCAAAGTAACTTGTATTTGGCTTAATTATACTAAAAAAAATATCTACAACTGTAGTAACTCCATCAAAATGGCCTGGTCTATATTTATCACATAGAATACCTCTAAAATTGTTTACAATATTTTGTTTTAGTAAATCTCCTGGATAGATTTCTTGTATCTCTGGCAAGAATAATAAATCACAATCTATTTTTTCTAATTCAGCGATGTCATCATCTATTGTTTTTGGATAAGAACTGAAATCTGTTTCATTATTAAATTGTGTTGGATTAATAAAAATTGAAGTTACAACAAAATCATTATTTAACTGTGCTTCTTTGATTAGCGATAAATGTCCGTCATGTAAGTTACCCATTGTTAAAACTGAACCAATAGATTGACCTTTGTCTTTAATTAAAACTAAGATTTGCTGTAATTCATCAGTTTTTCTTATAATTATCATTGAATATTCAAGTAAATATTTGACTTATATATAATGAATTCGTATTAGGCCCAAAGATTTAATATGAAACGTACATACCAACCTAGTAGAGTAATTAGAAAAAGAAGACACGGCTTTAGAGCTAGAATGGCTACTAAGGCAGGTCGTCAGATTATTAACAGACGCCGTGCAAAAGGAAGAGCTCAGTTAAGCGCTTAATAGGCCTAATGGCCCATAAAATATTTACAATTAAGAAAAGATCAACTTTCATTATGATACGAAATGAGGGAAAGTTTGTTAAAAGTAAAAATATGAATGTTCAAATTTTACACAATCAAGATCTAGAAAATTCTATTGGGATAGGATACACAGCATCTAAAAAAATTGGAAATGCTGTTAAAAGAAATAAAGCAAAAAGAATAATGAGAGAATTAGCTAGAAAAACTATTATTAATGGTAAAATTAATACATATTATGTGTTAATAGCTAAAACGTCATTGCTCGAAGAGAAATTTGATAAACTTTTATTAGAACTTAAGGGAAAGATAAATGGTTAGTAAATATATTTTGTTACCTTTAATTGTAATAATTAGATTATACCAATTATTGATCTCTCCAATCCTTGGGCAAAATTGTCGATATTTACCAACCTGTTCTGAGTATTCCATTAAATCATTGAAAGAACATGGTTTATTTAGAGGGTCAATTTTATCGGTGAAAAGAATTTCAAAATGTCATCCATGGGGTTCCCACGGATTTGATCCAGTACCAAAAAAATCTGAGTTAGATAAATGAACGAGCAAAGAAATTTATATTTGGCTATTGGTATTTCAATTGCGATAATTATTTTTTTTCAATTATTATTTCCAACTCAACCAATTCAAACAACATCCTTTGAAGAAGATGAAGTCTTAGAGCCTGCAACATCCATTGATGGACAAAGCAGACAAGCTGTTTCAGAAATACAAAGTAGAGATGAAGCTTTAATTCAAACCGACAGAGTTATTTTTGAAAATGCATCTATTAAAGGTTCTATAAATCTAAAAGGAGCAATTTTAGATGATCTTATATTATCAAAATATAAAACTAGCTTAGAACCTGATTCGAATAATATCCAGCTTTTGTTACCAGATGGGACTGCTAATCCATATTATATTGAAACAGGTTGGAAGGAGCTAAAAAATTCTAACATTGAATTACCAAATTTAGAAACAAATTGGAAGACTAACTCTACCACTCTAAGCCCCTCAAGCCCTGTTACACTTAGTTGGACGAATAATAGAAACATAACCTTCAAAATCAATTATCAGGTTGATGATGAGTATATGTTTACAATTACACAAGAAATAGAAAACAACAGTGGTGAAGATATTGAAGTTTTTCCATACAGATTAATCAAAAGAATAAATACACCAGATACAATTAATTTTTTTATACTTCACGAGGGTTTAATTAGTCTAATAAACGATGAATTATTGGAAAAAAATTATGATGATATTGCTGATGATTGTAATTCATCAATGCAAACAAAAAAAGAGTTTTGCGATAATAAAACACAAGGAGGCTGGTTAGGTTTTACAGACAAATATTGGATGTCTGCTTTAATTCCTGATGCTGACCAATCTATTAATGTCAATTATAGATACGGTAATAATGGACGTGATAGCTATAGAGCAGGTTACGTTGGTCAAATATATAAAATTAACTCAGGCGAAAATATATCTTACAGCGGAAAATTATTTGTAGGTGCAAAAAAATTAAATGTCTTAAGTGCTTATGACGAAAATCTCTCTATACCAAGATTTACTGATGCAATTGACTGGGGCTGGTTTAGCTTTTTAACTAAACCTGTTTCATATGCCATTAATTGGTTTTTTGGTTACGCAGGTAATTTTGGTCTAGCAATAATTGCCTTTACCATTTTAATGCGTTTAATTTTATTTCCGCTCGCACAGGCATCTTTTAAATCTATGGCAAAGATGAAAAAACTTCAGCCTGATATGCAAAGATTAAAAGAAACATATCCAAATGACAGACAAAAAATGCAGCAAGAACTAATGGCCTTGTATAAAAGAGAGGGAGCTAATCCTGTTGCGGGTTGTCTACCAATTTTAGTACAAATACCAATTTTCTTCTCTTTATATAAAGTGTTGTTTGTTACGATAGAGATGTATCACGCTCCTTTTTATGGATGGATTCATGATCTATCTGCACCAGACCCATTAGGCTTAATGACAATATTTGGATTAGTTCCTTGGGATGTGCCACCTATACTTTCAATAATTGATATTGGTATTCTTCCTATCATTATGGGCTTCACTATGTGGTTACAACAAAAACTAAATCCTGCTCCCGCTGATCCAACACAGGCTAGAATTTTTGCATTACTTCCATTTGTATTTACTTTTGTACTAGCTGGTTTTGCAGCTGGTTTAGTTTTATATTGGTCAGTGAACAATATTTTATCAATTGCGCAGCAATGGTATATTCAAAGAAGAATTTTAGCCAAAAATGGCTAGCTTAAATAAAAATTTAAATAACTTTTTTAATAATAATAAGTTTTTAGGTTCCTTTCAGTCATTTAAAGACATTCCTTATTCAGATATAAAAAAAGAATGTTGTTTTATAGGTAGATCTAATGTTGGAAAATCTAGTTTAATAAATTCGTTAACTAAAACAAAAAAACTAGCGAAAACTAGTAAAACTCCAGGAAGAACACAGGCTATAAATGTTTTTTTAATTAGTGAAAAAATAAATATGATTGATTTACCCGGTTATGGTTTTGCCAAAGTATCAAAAGTTGCACGAGAAAATTTAATGATCTTGATTGAAGAATATATAGAAAATAGAGATACACTTGATCATGTTTTTTTACTCATTGACTCAAAAGTTGGTATCAAAAATTCTGATATTGATATGTTGGATTTATTGAGCGATTGCTCAAGAAAATTTTCCATAATTTTAACTAAAATAGATAAAATATCTAATAACCATTTAGAATATCAAAAAAAATCAATTTTAAGTTTAATGCAAAATTATAAAAAATCATTTACGAAAATATATCAATCTGAGACCAAAAAAAATAATGGTATTACAGAGATTCAAAGATCTATATATGGGTTATCACAATAAATATGAAATTTGATTTTTTATCAGAGAGTGATCAGGCTTATTTTATACATAAAGCCTCAACCTTAGTTGAAGCTCTTCCATACATTCGAGAACATAGTGGTGATACCATTGTAATAAAATACGGTGGACATGCAATGGGAAATAAAAAACTGTCTGAGAGTTTTTCAAGAGATATTGGATTATTAAAAGAAGTAGGTGTGTCACCAATTATTATTCATGGTGGAGGACCTCAAATTGGCGAAAGACTTAAATCAAAAAATATATCAACACAATTTGTTGAAGGATTACGAGTTACTGATAAAGAAACAATTAAGATAGTTGAAGAAGTATTATCTAAGGATATCAATTCAGAAATAGTCGAATCTATAAGTTCCTCAGGAGGAAAAGCGATAGGAGTATCTGGTAATGATAACTTAGTCACTGCAACTAAATTGAACGTGGAAATTAAAGATAGTGATTCAAATATTGAAAAGATAGTTGATATTGGTTTTGTTGGACAACCAATAAAATTAAACAAAGATATGCTAACTAACTTTATAAAAAATGGTCAAATACCTGTCATATCTCCTTTAGGTAAGGATGAAAATAATTTTACATATAATATTAATGCTGACACTGTTGCAGGTTTTATAGCAGGTGAGTTACAGGCAAGTAAATTATTATTACTAACCGATGTACCTGGAATTTTAGACAAAGATGAAAAATTAATCTCATCAATAACTTTAGAAGAAGCTAAAAGTATTGCTAATAAAGAATATATTTCTGGAGGTATGAAGCCGAAAATTAATACGTGTATTGATGCAATGAAAAAAGGTGTTAAAAAATCTACTATTTTAGATGGAAGAATTCCTCATTCAGTAATATTAGAGTTATTCACTGAACATGGAATTGGTACACAAATAACAAGTAATTAAATGAGCTTTAAAGATAACATCAATACCTGGATATTTGATCTAGACAACACACTCTACTCTGCAGACAGTGGAATTTTTCAGCAAGTACATAAGTTAATGGGTGAATTTGTAGCTAAAAATTTAAATATGGAATTAGCTGAAGCAAAAAAACTACAAGCAAAATATTACAAGCAACATGGCACAACTCTGAGAGGTATGATGGATAACCATGGTGTAGATCCTGATTATTTTTTAGAAGAAGTTCATAAGTTAGATTACTCAATTGTTGGTCCAAATCAAAATCTTAATGATGAATTATATAAACTTG
>CACKQA010000045.1 GCA_902602135.1 uncultured Alphaproteobacteria bacterium | reverse complement strand
TTTCTACTTCTCCATTCTCATAAGCAAGAATGAGCATTAATTGAGTACTATTAAGCCTTATGAATTCAACGTGTTTTAGGTTTTTTTGAAATTTTGGTGCAATAACTATTCCTGCATAACTCGACAATCCTGAAATTGCTTTAGAAGCAACATCGAGCACCTCTTCATAAGATTTGCCTTTTGTTAAACATTGTTGTTTAATATTTTCTTTATCTATTTTTGAAATTCTTCCGAACTCTAACAATCCGTCGACAAAAAATCTCATTCCTTTTTCAGTAGGCATTCTCCCTGCTGATCTGTGTGGAGCGTATAGAAGTCCTTCTTTTTGCAAATTTGACAGAATAGATCTAATTGATGCTGAAGAAAGATTTAAGCCTCCCATCTTCATAATTGTTTCTGATCCTGCTGGAGACCCAGTTTTAAGATATGACTCAACTAATTTTTTAAAAATTAATTTCGATCTATCATTAATTTGTGCATATACATTATCAGACATAAGAATTTTATTTAAAAATAATATTTATCTACTATTATTAAATTTATATGAGAAAAGATAGATCCTTCAATCAAATGCGTATAATTTCATTTGAGAAAAACGTGAATATTCATGCTGATGGTTCATGCTTAGTAAAATTTGGAAATACACATGTACTTTGTCTTGCAACAATTGACGAAAAAGTTCCTCACTGGTTAAAGAATACTGGCAAAGGTTGGGTTACAGCAGAATATGGTATGCTGCCAAGGTCTACAAATACAAGAATGGATAGAGAAGCAGCAAAAGGAAAGCAGTCGGGTAGAACGCAAGAAATTCAAAGGTTAATTGGGCGTAGCTTAAGATCTATTGTGGATCTTTCAAACCTTGGAGAGCGTCAAATAAAAATAGACTGTGATGTTATTCAAGCAGATGGTGGGACAAGAACTGCTTCTATCAGTGGTGGTTTTATTTCTTTATATCTAGCAATAGAAAAATTGAAGAATAATTATAATCTTCAAAAACCAATAATCAAAAACTTTATAGGAGCAGTATCAACTGGAATAGTTGAAAATAAAGCATTATTGGATCTAGATTATAAGGAAGACTCCGAAGCTCAAGTAGATGCAAATTTTGTAATCTGTGATTCAGATGAAATATCTGAAATACAAGTTACTGGGGAGGAATTTTTTTTCAATGATGCTCAGTTTACAGAAATGTTCTCGTTAGCAAAAATTGGAGTTAAAGAGATAATTTCTAAACAAAAAGAGGCTTTGAAATAAATTGAGGAAATTATTATTTTTTTCAACTAATAAAAATAAAATAATTGAAATTAAAAAAATCTTTAACAAATTTAATCTAGAACTTATTTCATTAAATGACCTAAAGATAAGTGAAGAGCCAGAAGAAAGTGGACAAACTTTCGAAGAAAATGCAAAAATTAAATCAGACTATGGATTTAATAAAACTGGCATTCCTTGTTTTGCTGATGACTCAGGAATATGCATTGAAAGTTTAAATTGGAAACCAGGCGTTCTTTCAAAAAGATTTTTAAATAATTTCAAAAGCAATGAAGCTTGTTTTGAAAGTGTTATTAAAAGTACTAAAAAAAATAGTGAACAAAATGCTTACTTTAAAACTTCAATAAGCCTAACTGCTGAAGAAAATCAAAACGTAATATTTAATGGCAAAATAAATGGAAAAATTTCTGAACAAGCTAAGGGTAGATTCGGTTTTGGTTATGATCCAATTTTCATTCCTAAAAATTATAACAAAACATTGGCTGAATTAAGCACCAAAGAAAAAAATGAAATTAGCCATAGGTCTATAGCTGTAACTAAATTGATTAACTTTTTAATTAATTAATCACAAAAGAATTTCCGTTATTTATTTTCAATATATTAAGATCTCTTTCAATCATATTATCTTTAAAATAAAAGTTTCCATCAATACCATCGAATTTTTTGTTCGGATTGTTTAATAATTTAATCACATCATCAAGTTTATATTCCTTTCTAAAGATGAAATTAATTAAACCTATTAAGTCATAAGGTAATGTTGAGATTCTCAAAAACTCATCATCATATATTTCCATATAATTATTTATTATATTTATTCGACTAGTTTCAGGAATTCCTGGAAATATTGCTCCCTGTAAAGAGGGTTCATAGAAAAAAGTTTTATCATCTATTACTCCAGTTCCCATAAACTGTACAATATTAGGGTCTATATCGTAGAATGGTAGAAGAGGTGCAACCTGTAGTAAATTCAAACCATAATCAGCAATCAAGATATGTGTAAAATCGTAGTCACTTGTAGTTTTAAATCTTTCTAATTTTTTTAATCTCTTTTTTGATTTTTCATCTTTTTTTGAAGATAGAATTTGTTTTTGTCTATTCAATTCATATTTTCTCAATTCATATTTTCCCAATTCTTTTATTGATTCTCTTACATTTGTTAGTTCATCTTTATATGAAGATCTGTTGACTAATATTGCAGGGCTTTCAAACATTATATCATCGATTAGACTGTTTATTAAATATCCATATTCGTTTTCAGGATAAAGTAGCGCAACTTTTGCGTCATCGTTTAAATATAACATAAGTTGTGAAAGTTCATTTTGAGGAAAAAAATTTACTAAATAAACGCAATTTTTTGCTAATGAAGACTTAGAAGAGTATGAAAAAAATATTACTTCATGAATACAATAATTATCTAAGATTTTTGCATACTTAGATTGAATTGGTCCTAGAAAAATCTTCCCAGGTAGTAGATTTTTTTCTATAATTTTTTTTAGATCATTTTCATTTTCAAAAAGTTCTATTTTTATAACAACATCGCTTATACCAAGATTATAAACTCCTAATTCATATATATTTAAGAATTGTTTTGTGGTTTTTTTATCGTCATCTTTTGCAAATAAAGCAATGATTGTTTTATCTAAGACAACATCGTCTAAAATCTTATTTTGCTTATCTTGTTTGCTTTCTTTTTTTTCAATTACTCTTTTTGCACTTTTAGCTTCAATTGATTTTTCAGAAATAGTTGTTTCTTGAGTATCTTTTGTATCTTGTTTAGATAAATTTACTGGAGTACATGAAATTATAAATATAAATATATAAATAATGAATAATATTATTAATGGTCTCTCAATTGTTGCAACACCTATTGGCAATTTAGATGACATAACCTACAGGGCTGTAAAAGTTCTTAGAGAATGTGATATCATTATTTGTGAAAATCCTAAACACTCACTTAAAATACTAAATAAATTAGGCATTAAAAAGAAATTAATAGCATTACACGATTATAATGAGCATAAAATTATAAATCAGATTAAAGTTGTATTAAAAAATAAAAATTGTGTCCTAATTTCTGATGCAGGCTCGCCACTTATTTCAGACCCCGGATATAATTTAGTACAATATTGTATTGCAAATAATATTAAAGTTACAACTGTGCCTGGCCCCTCTTCAATTTTGTCGAGTTTGCAGTTATCTGGATTACCAATATCTGAATTTGCTTTTTTTGGGTTTGTTCCAAAATCTAAAAAAAAGATAGAGGATCTTGTTAAGAGTATTGTTCAAGAAAAGAGGACTTCTGTATTTTTTGTCTCAAGTCATAAATTGATTGTTTTTCTTGAGTGCCTAGGAAATATTATGCCTGAAAGAAGAATATCAATATGTAAAGAACTTACAAAGGTAAATGAATTTGTTTTTAGGGGAGCCCCAAACAATGTGAAAAATAAAATACTAGAAGATAAAGAAAATATTAAAGGAGAGTTTGTTGCTGTTATTGATAGACAAACATCAAAAAATCAAGATTTTGCCAATATTGATTTGTATAGCAAAGAGTTAAAAAGGATGGCTACAAAATTTTCTTTGACCGACATCGTCGAAATAGTACATAAATTTACAAATATTAATAAAAACAAAATTTACAAATGGTTGTTAAAATCAAAAAAATAATTCAAATTTTATTTATTCCAATATTTTTAATTTTTGCATCTCTTAATTATGGATGCTCACCTGCAGGTGTGCTTGCTACAGGTGGTGGCAGTGCAATGGTGGTTGCTGAGGGAGAAAGATCTCTTGGTACGGTAGTAGATGATGCAACAATTAAAGTTAATATTGCCGCTAAATTCTTAAATGCAGGAAACAATCTTTTTGTAAATATAAACACAAGTGTATTAGAGGGTAGAGTTTTATTAACTGGTCTAGTTGATAATCAAGAAATTAGAATTGATGCAGTAAGGTT
Source organism: uncultured Alphaproteobacteria bacterium (assembly GCA_902602135.1). Taxonomy (GTDB): domain Bacteria; phylum Pseudomonadota; class Alphaproteobacteria; order HIMB59; genus CACPNW01. The sequence goes on along the minus strand of CACKQA010000045.1, from coordinate 2,816 downwards.
GGTTTGGGAAGCTGAAGGGGTTAAAGAAATTATAAATGAAATAGAAATAGGAAATAGAACAACCCTAAAAGATTATGCAAGTGATTTGTGGATCAACACACAATCAAGAGCTATAGCCGCTAAAATAGTTGGGATTAAAGCAATTACATTTAATTTTGAAACTATTAACGGTAAAATTTATATAGCGGGAATTACGGCGCGCCCAGATCTGTTAGATGAAATGATTATTGCTCTTAAAAATATAAAGGGTGTTAGTGAAATTGTTAATTATGTAATAATAAAAGAAAAACTTTAATTTATCTTAAGCTTCCAATTTTTTCACCTGCTAAAATATGAATATGAAAATGTGGCACTTCTTGTCCACCATCCTCTCCTGAATTAGATATCAACCTATAACCAGTATTTTCAATATTAATATTATTTATTACGACTTGGACGCTCTTAAAAAAAGAGGTTATATTTTCATCATCTGCATTTTTTAAAAAATCAGAAAAGGTTGTACAAGGAAATTTTGGTATTCCTAAAACATGAATTTTAGCTTGAGGGTTAATATCATTAAAAAACAAGCTGAATTCATCTTCATAAACTTTGTCACAAGGAATTTCTTTTCTTAATATTTTTGCAAAAATATTGTTTTCGTCATACATTTTATTTTACTTTCTTTTATCAAGTTCTTTATGGATTTCATTCATAGTAATTTTTTTTGATTTTAATAAAACAAGAAGATGATAAATTACATCAACAGCCTCTTCTATTGTTCTTTTTTTTGATCCTTTTAAAAAATCTATAATTAATTCTGAGGATTCCTCTCCAAATTTTTGAGCTATTTTTTTGGGCCCCAACTTTAATAACTTGTTAGTGTAAGAATTTTTTTTTCTTGTTTGTGCTCTATTATTTATAATTTCATTTAAGTCTTCAATTTTCATAAAATTTAATCTCGAATGCTTATATTTTTATTTTTTAAATATTCCTTTACTTCTTTTATGCTAATTTCATTAAAATGAAAGACTGAGGCTGCTAATAATGCATCAGCTTTGCCTTTAACAACACCGTTATAGAAATGATCTAGAGTTCCAACTCCCCCACTAGCTATAACTGGTATCTTTATAAATTCTGATACTTTACCCAGTAGTTCATTATCAAAGCCAGATTTTGTGCCATCTTTGTCCATTGATGTTAAAAGAATTTCCCCAGCTCCCAGTTCTTGAGCTTTTTCTATCCAGCTTAAAGCAAGTAAATCAGTTTTCTTAGTGCCGCCATGAGAATAAACAAACCAATCATTATTGTGTTTTTTTGCATCAACAGCCACAACAATGCATTGGTTTCCAAAATATTCAGAAGCCTCTTTAATGATATTGGGATTTTTAATTGCTGCAGAATTTATAGAAACTTTGTCGGCACCAGCTTTAAGTAAGGCTTGTATATTTTCTATTGATGAAATTCCACCGCCAACTGTAAGGGGGATAAAAACCTCGTTAGCAGTTTTTTTAACTACATTGATCATAGTATCTCTATTTTCTAATGATGCGCTAATATCTAAAAAACATATTTCATCAGCACCATTATCAGAATAGTGTTTTGCTTGTTCAACAGGATCGCCTGCATCAATTAAATTTAAAAAATTGATACCTTTTACAACTCTTCCATCTTTGACGTCCAAACACGGGATGATTCTTATTTTTACCATTTTAGTTTAGAATTTTTTGGGCTTCTATTAGATCAATCTTTCCTTCATAGAAAGATTTACCTGAAATTATTCCTTCAATATTTTTTGTGTTTAGTTTTTTTAAATTTGTTAGATCAGAGTAATCTCTTAAGCCTCCTGCAATTATAATTTTTTTATTAAATTTTTTAATTAAGTTTATTTTTTTTATGAAATTACTAACAAAATCCAAATTTAAACCTTTTAGCATTCCATCATTTTGAATATCTGTAATTACATATCCTTTAATTTTTGAGTTAGTATAAATATCAAGAATGTCTTGTATTTTTTTTCCTGAATTTTTATCCCACCCTTTTATCATTATGTTATCCTCAAGGATATCTAATGATATATATACTTTATCCGCATACATATTTGATAAAATTATAACTTCATTTGGTTTTTCAACTGACATTGAGCCAATAATCAAATTATTTATTCCAACTTCAAAATATTTTTTGGCTAAATCTAAACTTCTAACTCCGCCCCCTAACTGTATTGGTATTGAGATTGATTTTCTAATTTTCTTTATTGTTTCAAAATTAACATTTGATCTACCAAAAGCAGCATCTAGGTCAACCAAGTGAAGTTTTTTACAACCAATTTGTTCAAAATAGATAGCTTGTTTTTCTGGGTCTTCATTGTACACAACACTGGTGTCATCTTTACCTTTAGAAAGTCTAACGCATTTATTATCTTTTAAATCAATGGCTGGTATAATTTTCACTACAGATTTTTATAGTAATAGTAACCTTTAATAAAACTTCCGTTAATGTAAGCATAGTATGGGTTTTCACCCCACTTTATATAATTTTTACCTGTAAATAGTTTTATTGCTGCATCTTGTGTTTCTCTTACAGCTAATTGCAAAGATTTAATATTATCTTCTTTGGCAATTTGTTCAGTGTGATCAATCATTGTTTTAGCCAAACCATAACCCCTTGCCCACGGTGCAACAAACTGTCTTCTTATACGTGCGATATTTTTCCTAGACTCAATATTGGGAGCCTCATATGCAAGTTGAAGGGTTCCGGCTATAGCACCGTTTAATCTACCTACAATAAGTTTAATATATTTATCGTTAGTTCTTTTAGTCCAGTAATCAATTAAAATA
>CACKQA010000044.1 GCA_902602135.1 uncultured Alphaproteobacteria bacterium | reverse complement strand
TTATAATTTTTGGCTTTGGCTTGAGTTTAGGTTTAATTATATCGGTTTTAATTGTTTCTACTTTTTTCTTAACCTCTAAAATTTCCTTTTCTTTGATAACTATTTTTTTTGTTTCCTTAACTTCTAAATTTGGAGTTTGTTTCATTTCCAAAACTGGTTGATTTGGATTAGTTTTTTCTTCAATTTCAGTTTTATTTATTTCAACATTTTTTTTTACTTCTAATTGATCTGATGAATTAAATTTTTTTTGCTTAGTAATTGTTTCCTTATTTTTATTTTCTGGTTTTTCAGTATCAGATTTTTTCAAATTGGTATTTTCGTCAACATTAAGTATTTCAATAGGTATTACGTTTGGAACATAGATTTCTTTTGTAGAAAAAAAATTTGGTAAGCCGACCATAAACAAAAGGATAATTAAATGTATTAGTGTTGAAAAAATAACTCCTGATGTTTTAGGATTTAAATTTTCAAAAAAGTTTATAATTTTTAAACTATTATAGCTTATACGATCCATCTATTGCTCAAGATTTTGAGTAATTAATGCAACTTTAATATATCCTGCTGAATTTATTATGGACATAATTTCCATAATCCTTCCATAAGCTACCACTCTATCACCTCGTATATAAATTCTTGCTTCTGTGTTTTGTTCAGTAATAGCGTTTAGACGAGGGATTAAATTTTCTACTTCAACCTTTGATTCTCCAATGTAGACTTCTCCGTCTAACTTAACGGTTATCTCAATTGGATCTTTAATATCAGTTAATGCAGTAGCTTTAACCTTTGGTAAATCAACTTTAATTCCAACCGTTAGAAGAGGTGCGGTAACCATAAAAACAATTAGTAAAACAAGCATAACGTCTACAAAAGGTGTAACGTTAATTTCACTCATTTGAGTGTACCTTTGCTTTTTTCGTTTGTTTAAATTATTTGAAGTAATCAATTTATTTTTTCTCTAATTGTCTAAAAAAAATTGTTGAGAATTCATCCATAAATGTTTCCAAGGATATAAAATATTTTGATAAATCGTTTGAAATTTTATTGTAAGCAACTACAGCAGGTATAGCCACAAAAAGACCTAATGCAGTTGCAAAAAGGGCCTCAGCAATTCCTGGTGCAACTACTGCTAAATTTGTATTTTGAGCTATTGCAATAGATTTAAAACTATTCATTATACCCCAGACTGTTCCAAATAACCCAATAAAAGGTGCGGTTGATCCAGCAGTTGCGAGAAATGTTAAATTTCTTTCAACATTTTCACTTTCTTTATTGAAAACAACTGTCATTGATCTCATCATTCTATCTTTTAAAGAATTAATATCAGATGTATCATTTTCAAACTGAGCTTTACTTTTTTTCCACTCTAAAATTGCAGCACAAAATAATTTTGATTTTGGATCTGTATGATTAAAGTTTAAAGTTTCATATAAATCTTCAAATGAATTTCCAGACCAAAAAATATCTTCAAATTCTTTTTCAAGTTTTTTTAATTGTCTAATTCTTAAAATTTTTGAAATTATTACATTCCAAGAATAAAGAGAGGCTAAGATTAATATTATAATTACAGATTTGACAACAATGTCAGCCTGCATGAATAAAGCAAGCATTGAAAAATCTGGTGCTTCTGTCGATAAATTTGTACTATTAATATCTGCCATAATTATTATTTTTTAATTTTTTCAAGATCGCTACTATGAACCATAACCCAAAACCCTGGTCTATTTTTTTCACATAATGCTATTACTGGTGTCTTACCCTCTTCTTTCGCAAGTTTTGCAGTATCATCCCATAAACTAATTGCTGTATGTTTTGCTCTTAGTTTACATTCTATAAATAATTCTTCATGGATTACATCAGCTCTTGTCACTTTACCATTACCGCCACTCAAAGGTGTCCTTTTCCCATTGAAATAGTTTGCAACATCTCTTTCTCTTTTTTTCCAGGCTTTATCAGGCATCTATATTCCTTTCATTACGCTGTGAGTGAAGATAGAACATTATCATCAACTTCAAAATTTGATGATACAACTTGAACGTCGTCATTGTCTTCTAAAACTTCAAGTAATTTAAATAGTTTGTCGGCTGTTTCTTTTCCAATATTTATATTATTTTTACTTTTCCAAATTAAATTTGCAGAGTTAGTCTGACCATACTGTTTAATTAATTTATCATTAAGTTCATGCAAATGGTTTTGATCACAGTATATTGAATATTCTGTTTCATTAATTTCATAATCTTCACTATTATTTTCAATAAGAAATTCTAGAAGCTGATCTTCTTTAACTAAGTTTTTATCGAGAGTAATATTTCCAAATCTGTCAAAACCAAAACTAACACTTCCTGTTTCACCCAAATTACCTCCATATTTACTAAAAGAGGACCTAATCTCAGCAGCTGTCCTATTTTTATTATTTGTAAGTGCCTCAACTATTATTGCAATACCTTCAGGGCCATATCCTTCATATCTTACTTCTTCATAATTGCTATCAGGATCATTTCCTTGACCTTTTTTTATTGCTCTCTCAATATTATCTTTTGGCATATTGAGTGACTTGGCCGACGAAATTGCAGATCTTAATCTAATATTACTCTCAATATCTTCACCTCCTACTTTGACAGCAACAGAAATTTCTCTTCCAAGTCTTGAGAAAACTTTTGCTCTTTTTTTATCTTGAGCACCTTTACGATGCATAATATTTTTAAATTTCGAGTGCCCTGCCATTACGAGTAGATTTATAAATATTTAATCCGATGTTAGTAAAGATATAAAATATTAGATAAATGTGTCTAATATATGTAAATTATGTCTCTTGAATTGGGGTGAGATTTTTAGCTAAACCAGTATTAGTATCAATCTCTATTAAAGCCCCACATACTGTTATGTTTTCAGTAGCAGGTGTAAATCTACCTTCTGCCCTGTACCCCTTAACAAATCCATGTATTGGATTATTTATATCAAAACCAATTATTGAATTATAATCACCTGACATTCCAACATCTGTTTGATAGGCTGTACCTTTAGGTAAAATAACACTATCTGCCGTTGGTACATGAGTATGTGTGCCTAAAACTGCCGTAACTTGTCCATCAACATAATATCCAAATGCCTTTTTTTCAGAAGTTGCTTCACCATGCATATCAATAATTATCGCATCACATGTACTGCCTAACTTCTCTTTTTGAAGAAATTCAATTATGCCTTTAAAGGGATCATCTAATGATAAATTCATAAATAATCTGAGTAATACTTGTACTACTATAATTTTTTTTCCATTTAAAAGTTCGAGCTTATAATATCCTTTTCCAGGAACCCCATAAGGATAATTCAAAGCTCTGATTATTTTTGGATTTTCTTCAATATAAGAAAGCATATCTCTTTGATCCCATGCATGATTCCCAAGTGTAAGTAGATCGATTCCGCTAGAAAATAATTCTTCTGCATCCTTTTTTGAAAGTCCATAACCAGAAGTAGCATTCTCACCATTAGCAATAATCATGTCTGTATTATATTTAGATTTGAGTGTTGGGATAATTTCTTTAATTTTTTTTCGTGACGCCTTACCGACAATATCACCTATAAAAAGAATTTTCATTGAAAACTATATAAATTTTTTTCAGTAATAACATAATTTACTTTAAAATCAAATTTGTCTATGGGTATGTAATCTAACCTTTGTTCTTCATATGCATAGGCTACAGAGATGAATCTGTGATTAATTTTATTTAAATAAGCAAATGTCCTGTCATAATAACCTCCGCCATAACCTAATCTATTTCCCTTCTTATCAAAAGCTAAACAAGGTACAAAAATTAATTCAGGATTTAAAATTTTATTTTTATTTTGAGGCTCTGATATATTCATATGTCCTCTTACAAAATTCTCTTCACGCTTAAATTGCTTAAAGATTAAATGACTATTTTTTTTTTCAATTACAGGGAGACATAAAATTTTTTTTTTAATAAAGATAAGATTGTTAAGCTCTCTTGTATTTATCTCAGAATTTATAGAAATAAAACTAGAAACTATATTAATTTCTTGGAAGTTTATTTTTTCAAAAAGCTCATTAAACAAAGTTAAAGCAAAATGAGATGGTTTATTATTAAAAATCTTATCTCTTATAATTTTTTGTTTTTTTCTGATAATTGATTTTTCATCTTTAATATTATTCATAATAAGAATTCTTAATTATATTAATTAAACCTTCTACATTTTTATTTATTTCATCAAATTCTTGATCTAATTTCAATTTTTCATCTTCTAAAATTTTTTTTTCATTTTGTAGTTTTAGTATTTTGTCTTTAAGTTCTAAATTGTTCTTTAGATATTCTTGTTTCTTGGTATCATTTACTTCTGAACTTCTTTCTATATTTAATTTTTCTGAAAGCTCTGCTTGAAGCTCAATAGAGAGAAGTGATAACAATATAGTATCACTTATTTTTCCATTAGAATATTTTGGATTTTGTAATTTATCATAAATTTTTTCATTAATTAAATTTATTGAATCTATGATTTTTTTTTCATCTTTTTTTTCATATTCTAATGATATTTCTCTATTTAAAATTTTTGTCTTATAAAAAGGCATGGTTATTTCTTAATTAGAAGTTCCAATTCATCAATATACTCGGACATTTTTTTTCGTAAATTTTTAATTTCATTTTCAAGATTTCTAATTTTTTCTTTTTTAGAAATATGATGATCCCTAAAATCTTCTAAAGCTGATCTTAGATTATTTAAGTTTTCGCTTAGAACTGTAATTTTTTTTTGTATTTCCATTATAATTTTATAGTTTGTAATTTTATAATTGTCACTGTAATGAACCCATATTAAATAATTTTATATCAACCATAAAGGTAAGTATTTGAATAATTTAAATAATATCAACAATCTAAGACAATTATCAAATTGTATTAGATTTTTATCAATGGATGCAGTGGAAAAAGCAAAATCTGGTCATCCTGGTATGCCTATGGGTATGGCAGACATCGCAACAATTCTTTATAAAAATCATTTAAAGTTTAATCCGAATGATCCGGAGTGGATTGATAGAGATAGATTAATTATTTCAAATGGTCATGGATCAATGCTTTTATACTCTTGTTTGTATCTAACAGGATATAAAGACATTGACATAAATCAAATTAAAAATTTTAGACAATTACATAATAAAACTGCAGGTCACCCAGAATACGGAAGTGCAGAAGGAATAGAAACAACTACTGGGCCTTTGTCTCAAGGTTTAGCAAATGCAGTTGGAATGGCGCTAGCGGAAAAAAAATTATCAAATAATTATGGAAAAGAATTATTCGATCATTACACTTATGTTTTTGCTGGAGATGGATGTTTAATGGAAGGTTTAAGTCATGAAGCGTGTAGTCTCGCAGGACATTTAAAATTAAATAAGCTTATTATGTTTTTTGATAATAATTCTATTTCCATAGATGGATCAACAGATCTTTCAGTTTCAGACAATGTGAAAAAAAGATTTGAAGCTTATAATTGGAATATAATTGAAATAGATGGTCATAAATATGAGGAAATTAATCAAGCTATAATTCAAGCAAAAAAAAATGATGCTCCAACAATTATATCTTGTAAAACTAAAATTGGTTTTGGCTCTCCAAACAAAGAGGGTTCAGCTTCATCACATGGTTCACCTCTTGGTGAAGATGAAATTAGTTTAACAAGAAAAAAATTAGAATGGAATTATTCGCCGTTTGAAATTCCAGATGATTTATTACTTGAGTGGAGAAGTTTCTATAAAAGAAATGAAGAATCAAGAAATTCATGGTTATCAAAAAACAAAGAATTAATTGAAAGTAAAAATTTTAAAGATAGTTTTTATCAAAAAATTGATCATCAAATTCCAGAAAAACTTAGTGAATTAAAATCTGAGCATTTTAATGACAAAACAAATTGTGCTTCAAGAAAATCAAGTGAGCTAACGCTAAATTTAATTTCAAACTATCAAAAAAATCTTATTGGTGGATCTGCTGATCTTACTGGATCAAATAACACTAAGGCAAAGGATATGAATGTAATTACATCTAATAATTTTAATGGAAATTATATTCATTACGGCATCAGAGAACATGGAATGGCGGGAGTAATGAATGGCATTGCTTTACATAAAGGTTTAATTCCATATGGAGGAACGTTTTTGGTATTTACCGATTATTGCAGACCTTCAATTAGGTTATCAGCTATTATGAATATACCAGTTATTTATGTAATGACGCATGACTCAATAGGATTAGGAGAAGATGGACCAACCCATCAACCAGTTGAACATCTTGCATCTTTAAGATCTATACCAAATTTAACAGTCATTAGGCCTTGTGATATTATTGAAACTATAGAAGCTTGGGAATGTGCAATCAACAATACTGGACCAACAATCTTAGTTTTAACAAGACAAAATCTGCCAATGTTACAAAAAGATAATCGCAAAGAAAATCTTGTAAATAAAGGTGCGTATAAAATAAGAGATTTTAAAGAATATGATGCAACAATTTTATCTTCTGGTTCTGAAGTTGAGATTGCTTGCTCTGCATCAAATAAACTTTTTGAAAACAATAATTTAAAGATAAGAGTTGTAAGCATGTCTTCATTTGAATTGTTTGAGAAAAATGATGATGGTTATAAAAATGAAATTTTAGGAAATAAACCTATTTTTGCTATTGAGGCTGGAGTAATAAATGGTTGGGAAAAATATATAAAAAATGAAAATTTTGTAGGCATGTCAACTTTTGGTGAAAGTGGTCCATACAAAGATTTATATAAGTACTTTAAGATAACAGATGATTACTTAATTGAAAAAATAATTAAAAATTTATAAAAAGGAGAAATATGAAAGTTGCAATAAATGGATTTGGAAGAATTGGGAAACTTGTTTTTAGAGCTTTATTAGAAAAAAATCCTAAAAATATTAATATTGTAGCTATTAATGAACTAGGAAGTGTTGAAAGCAGTGCTCACTTACTTAAATATGACAGTGTTCACGGTATTCTTAAAGATGAGATTAGTTCAATCAAAAATGGATTAAAAATTGGTAAACATAAAATTAATTTTTATTCCGAAAGAGATCCAAATAACCTTCCTTGGAAATCACTAAAGGTAGATGTTGTTCTTGAATGTAGTGGTGTTTTTACTTCAAAAGAAAAGGCGATTTCTCATTTAAATGCAGGAGCAAAAAAAGTTGTTATTTCAG
>CACKQA010000043.1 GCA_902602135.1 uncultured Alphaproteobacteria bacterium | reverse complement strand
TATTGCAAAAAATTTATTAAGCAGTGGAGAACTTGTAATATTTCCCACAGAAACAGTATTTGGTCTTGGAGCAGATGCAACAAATGATGAGGCTGTAAAATCAATTTTTAAAGTAAAAAAAAGACCACGAAGTAATCCAATTATCTGTCACTTTAAAAGTATTAAACAAATAGAAAAATATTTTATTTTAAATAAATTTGAAAAAAAATTAGGTTCAAAATTCTGGCCTGGTCCTTTGACAATAATATTAAAAAAAAAGAAAAATTCTAAAATATCAAAATTAGTCTCTAACAACTCAACTTTAGTTGGCTGCAGAATTCCCGGTAATAAATTGGCTAAAAAATTAATTACTTTATTTGACCTACCTATTGCAGCTCCTAGTGCTAATCTGTCAGAAAGAACTTCCGTAACCAATATTATGGATATCGATCCTATTCTAGTAAAAAAAATATTTGTTTTAAAAGATAAACAGTCTTCTCATGGACTAGAGTCCACAGTTGTTAGAATTGATACCAATAATGAAATTGAAGTATTAAGATATGGCAGCATAACTGTAGAAGAGCTAAATAAATATGCAAAAGTAAAAATTAAAAAGAAATCATCTATTTCTCCTGGTAATTTAAAAAAACATTACTCAACTATAAAGCCTATAAGAATGAATGCTAAGAGAATACTAAAAAATGAAGGTTTATTAAATTTTGGCAATAATAAATTAAAGTCTAAAATAATTAATTTAAATTTGAGTAATAAAAAAAATTTAAATGAAGCAGCAAAAAATTTTTATCATTATCTTCATAAATTAGATCAAAGTAGATGCAAAAAAATTGCTGTAGTAGAAATACCTGACAAAGGGCTTGGCAAAACTATAAATGACAGATTAAGAAGAGCAATTAAGTAATTACAACCTATTTAAATAATCCATTAACCTATAATAAATTATGGCTGAAGAATACAATGGTCTTCTAAACATGTTGCCACCTGGAATTTTAAAATGGTTAATTTGCTCAAACATATCAAAATTATTTGATTTATTTAAAATTTTTTCAGCTACCATTTTTCCTCCCATAATACTCATAGCTAACCCATGCCCAGAGTAAGCATGAGCATAATATAACTTTTGATTCATTATAGTTCCAAAAATAGGCAATCTATTAATCGATATTGCCAAGGTACCTCCCCAAGAAAATTCAATTTTAAATTTTTTTAATTCAGGAAAAACTTTATACATTCGTTTAGAGACAAAACTCTTTGCGTCTTTTACAAAATGAGATGTAATTGTTTCAGGTCCTCCAAAAAGAAGTCTGTAGTCTTCTGAAAATCTATAATAATCAATCATAAATCTAGAATCTATTACGCCACAATTTCTTTTTATTAATTTTCTTGCGAGATCTTTTCCGAGAGGTTCTGTTGCAATAATATAATTATTTATAGGCATAAAATAATTTCTCTTTGATCCTAAAAGATTATCAAGATAACCATTGCAACCAATAATTACTTTCTTTGCTTTAATAATATTTTTTCCAGAGTGAATTATAACTTCTTTTTGATTATCAACAATTTTATCAGCCGGAGAATTTTCATATATATTTATACCATTGGCTAAACACTGTTCTGCTAAACCATATGTCAGTTTTAATGGGTTTAAATGATAAGAATCCTTTAAAAGCATTCCAGAAAAATATCTGTCACTATTAACTTCATCTCTTATTGAATTATGGTCAAAGTATTCATAATTATTATAATTATAATTCTTCTGCATATGCTCAATTTCATCTTGAAAATATTTATAATCTTTTTTTGTGTTGCCTACATGAAGAACACCTTGTCTAAGCGCACAATCAATTTTGTATTTTTCAATTAAATTAACTACATTTGAAACAGCATCTAATCCAATTTTCCAAAAAAATTTTGCTTTTTCAATACCAAATTTTTTTTCTAAGTAGAATTGATCTTTTCTCATTCCAATTCCTAGTTGACCACCATTCCTACCAGAAGCACCAGATCCAACTTTATTTGCTTCCAAAATCGTTATTGATAAACCTTGATTAGATAAATTTAATGCTGAAGAAATACCTGTTAATCCACCTCCAATAATACATACATCAGTTGAAAAATTTTCATTTAATTTAACTTGATTAGGAAAATTAGGTGCTGAAAATTTATAAAAACTCTCTTTTTCATTATCATGTTGATTAAAGGTCCTTTTTTTTGTAGTAAACATTAACTTATCTTTAATGGTTTAATAATAATTAGTAAACAAACAGTCTCAATATGATTGAAAAATTTCAAAATTGGTTTCATGAAAACTCTATTACAGAAGTAGAATGTTTAGTTCCAGATCTTGGAGGTATAGCAAGGGGAAAAATTTTACCAACTAATAAATTTTTAAAAGGATTGGAAGATGAAAGTCACAGATTACCACAGTCAACTTTTATTCAAACGATATCAGGAGATTATGCAACTGAAGACTCTGCCGGTGCTTTACCAAGAAGTGTTTACAATCCAACTGACATTGATGTAATTTTAAAACCAGATTTTGATACAATGAGAGTAGTGCCATGGTACGACGACCCTACTGCACAAATTATCTGCGATGCAATAAATCTTAACGGAGATGATGTTATAAATTCTAGTAGGAATGCTCTAAAAAATATTCTTAAACTTTATAAAAAAGATAAATTAACTCCAATTGTTTCACCAGAATTAGAATTTTATTTAGTAAAACCTAATGCTGACTCAGATTATCCTCTTGAAGTTCCAGTGGGTCAATCAGGCAGACAAGAAACAGGTAAGCAAGCCTTAGGAATAGATGCTGTTAACGAATTTGATCATCTTTTTGAAGATGTATATAATTATTGTGAAGCACAAAATATTGAAATTGATACTATTAACCATGAATCTGGTTCAGCTCAGATGGAAATTAATTTTCAGCATGGTGATCCTTTAGATCTAGCAGACCAGGTATTTTTATTTAAACGAACTCTAAGACAGTCGGCGTTGAAACATAAACTTCATGCAACATTTATGGCAAAACCTATGGAGAACCAACCTGGTAGTGCAATGCACATACATCAATCGATATATAATGAAAAAAATAAAAATATTTTTTTTAATAAATCATCTAAAATTTCAAAAAAAATGAAAAATTATTTAGGTGGATTGGAAAAATATACTCCATTATTAATGCCAATATACGCCCCAAATATAAATTCATTTAGAAGATTGTTTGCGACTTGGGGTGCTCCTAAAAATGTTAAATGGGGAATAGGTAATAGAAGTTGTGGTTTTAGAATTCCATCAATTGAGGAAAGGAATATACGTATTGAAAATCGAATTCCTGGATCTGATACAAATCCATATCTAGTTTTTGCTGCTAATTTAGCGTCAGGATATTTAGGAATGAAAAACAATTTAAATCCAAATCCAGAAACCAAAGATAGTGCATTTAAAGATAAAAATTCTAATCTGCCTAAAAATATGGATGAATCATTAACTCTTTTTGAAAATGATGAAGATATAAAATCTATATTTAATGAAAAATTTGTAAGGTCAATTGCTGCGATAAGAAGAGTTGAGTATCAAGCTTATTTATCAGTAATAAGTTCTTGGGAGCGAGAATATTTATTACTTAATGTTTAAATTTTTTATTAAAATAAAAATAAAATAAACCAATTATTATTAAAGCAAACATTAAAATTGCTGATAATGCGTTTACTTCAGGACTCAGTCCTAATCTAACTTTAGAAAAAACTACAATTGGCAATGTGTTAGCTCCAGGCCCAGTAGTAAAACTCGCAACAACTAGATCATCTAAAGAAATTGTAAAAGCTAATAACCAACCAGCAATAATAGAAGGCAAAATTATTGGTAAAGTTATCTTATAGAGTACCTTGGTATAATTATAGCCTAGATCCATCGCAGCTTCCTCAATATTTTTGTTAAAGTCAGTTAATCTTGCTTGAATAATAATTGCGACAAATGCAATACAAAAAGTAACGTGCGATATAAAAATAGTTAATTGTCCTCTAGATGATGGAAATCCAATTACATTATTTAAGCTTATAAAAAAAAGCAACATTGAAAGACCTAAAATTAATTCTGGTAAAACCAAAGGTGTTGAAGAAAGAAAAATATAAAATGATTTAAAAGGAATTTTTCTTATTCTTACAAGTGAATATCCAATCATAACTCCTAAAATTGTAGCAAAAGTTGCAGACAAAGCTGCAATTTTAATACTAATAATAAATGCCTCAATTATTTGTTCATTATTAAATAATTCATTGTACCATCTTAAAGAAAATCCTTTCCAAACCATTACTCTCTTATTTTCATTAAATGAGTAAAAAATTAAAACTAAAATTGGGAAATATAAAAAAAATAAACCTAAAAAAATAACTGTACTTTTGATTAAACTAGATTTCATTTTTTTGACTCCAATGCGAATAAAGTATTTGAAAAATAACAATTGGTAAAACCAAAATAATAATTCCACTAAAAGCTAAAGCACTAGCACCGGGCCAATTTCTATTAACAAAGAATTCCTCCCATAATATTTTTCCATAATACAATCTATCACTACCACCTAACATTTCAGGTATAATAAATTCTCCAACAACAGGTATAAAAACTAATAAAGATCCAGCAACAATTCCTGGAACAGACAAAGGAAGAATAACTTTAAAAAAGGTTTTAATACGATTTAATCCTAAATCTTTTGATGCTTCAATTAAATTTAAGTCAAATTTATTTAAGTATCCATAGAGTGGTAAAATCATCAAAGGTAAATAAGTGTATACAATTCCCATGATGACAGCATATTGGTTGTATAATAATTGAAGTGGTTCTGATGTTATGCCTAGGTTAAGAAGTATTACATTTAAAATTCCATTATTCTGTAAAATTATTTTCCATGCATATACTCTTAATAAAAATGATGACCAAAATGGAATAACTACTAAAACTAATAGGATATTTCTTAATCTGATATTTGAAGTCGCAATATAAAAAGCTAATGGGAACCCAATAAGTAAACAAAAAAAAGTAGATATTAGAGCTAGTATCAAAGAGTTTACAAAAGATCCAATGTAGTAATAATCACTGAATATATAAACATAGTTTTCAAATGTAGTATTGATCTTAAATCCATTATCAAAAAGAAAAATATCTTGATAAGGAGGCATACCCCATTCTGATACCGAAATTGATATTTTAAAAATTATAGCTAATGGTATAAAAAAAAATAGAACAAGCCAAAAATAAGGACTAAAAACAAAATATTTTTCAAATAATTTATTTTTCAATTAATCCTCTAAAACCTTAATTGATTCACTTTCCCAACTACAAATGACTTTCTCCCCTTTTGGGAAATTATAATTTGAGTTGGAGTTAAAATTCTGATCTAAAACTGAAATTATCATATTTTTAATTTTAATTTCATAACGTGTAAAGCTTCCCAAATATGATTTTTCTAAAATTTCTCCACTAAAGGAATTAAATGAACTTGTTTTCAAATTATTTATTGATTGTATTTTTATTTTCTCTGGTCTTAGTAAAATATTAGTTTTTGTATTTTTTAATTCTTTGTTTAATTTAAAATTTATACCTAAATCATCAGAATAAAAATTTTCACCTTTCTTATAAATTTCAATTATATTTGCAATGCCTATAAAATTGGCAGTATAAAGACTTTTAGGATTTTCATAAATCTCTTCAGGGCTAGAACATTCCAAAATAAGACCATTCTTCATTATTGCCATTCTATCAGATAAGGACATTGCTTCTTCCTGATCATGGGTGACGAAAACAAATGTAATTTTTAGTTTCTTTTGGAGTGTTGTTAACTCTAATTGCGTTTTTGATCTTAGTTTTTTATCTAGTGCTGCAAGAGGCTCATCTAATAATAATAACTTAGGTTTTTTTATTAAGCACCTTCCAAGAGCAACTCGTTGCTGCTCTCCGCCTGATAATTGCTTAATTCTTCTATTTAATAAATGTTCAATAGATAAAAGTTCGGCAATATTTCTTACATTTATTTCAATTTCTTTTTGGGTAAAATTTTCTTTTATTCCAAAAGCTAAATTATTAAATACGTTTAAGTGAGGGAATAGAGCATACGATTGAAACATATAGTTTAATGGTCTTTCAAAAGGTTCAAGGTTTGTTATGTCCGTTCCGTCGAGCATTACACGTCCTGTATCTGGCTTCTCAAATCCACCTAGTATTCTTAGTAAGGTAGTTTTGCCTGAACCCGAAGATCCTAAGAGGCCAAAAAATTCAGATTTTGAAATATTTAAATTAATATTTTCTAAAACTTTGTTATCTCCAAAGGATTTAGAAATATTTTCAATTACAAGAAAATTATTATCCATCTTAAATCAGCACTAATATTAATATATTAGTGCTGAAATGAAGTATATTTTTTAATTTGCTTTAAACTTATTAAAATATTTAGTTGATAATTTAGATTTTTTCGGAGAGTCTGCAGTATCAGCAAAAAGCATACTTAAAGTCGCTTCATCTGGATAAATAGCAGGATCTTCAAAAATTTCAGGATCAACTAGTTCATTGGCTGCTTTATTTGGATTTGAATACCAAACGTAATTTGTAATATCAGCAGCAACTTGAGGTCTTAAAATATAATTTATAAATTTGTGTGCATTCTCAACATTTTTTGCATCAGCTGGAATAGCCATCATATCAAACCATATTACAGTTCCTTCAGATGGAATTGAGTACCAAGCTTCTACTCCATCTGCAGCTTCATCTGCAGCTAGAAAAACATCACCTGACCAACCCATAGTTAAACAGATCTCTCCATTTGCTAAATCATCGATATATTGAGAAGAATCAAAATATCTTATGTAAGGTCTTATTTGCTGTAACATTTCAAGAGCAACCTCATAATCTTTCTCATCCTCTGTATAAGGATCTTTTCCAACGTATTTTAAAGCGATTTCCATAACCTCTGTAGGAGCATCCAACATTGCGATTCCACAATCTGCATATTTTGATGCAATAGCTGGATCAAACAAAATGCTCCAACTTGTAATATCATTTTCATCAACTTTATCAGTATTATAGCCAATACCTGTAGTACCATACATATAATTTATCGAGTATTGACCTCCTGGATCATGTGCATCAATTTTTGCTAGTACATCGGGATCTAAATTACCAATGTTTGAAAGTTGAGCCTTATCAAGTTTTTGAAA
>CACKQA010000042.1 GCA_902602135.1 uncultured Alphaproteobacteria bacterium | reverse complement strand
TGTAAACAGAATTATTGGTGGAAATCCACCAACTGCAGCACAGTTCAACGTATCAAAACAATTTGTAGATTTAGTGGAGCAAGGTTTACTTCAATCACTTGAAGAAGTTGCTTCTGCAGAAGGTTGGAGAGATTTTATTTACCCACCTGAATTAATTGAAACTTGTGAATTTGAGGGTGAATTTTATTGTGTACCTGTAAATATTCACAGTTGGCAATGGATGTGGATCAACAATGACGTTTACAAACAAGTTGGTTTACCAGTACCTCAAACTTTTGAGGAATTTTTAGCTGGAGCTCCAAAAATTCAAGAAGCTGGAATTATTCCATTGGCACTAGGCGGTCAGGGATGGCAAGAATCTGGTATGTTTGATGTTGTTGCATCTTCAATAATGGGCTTTCCTCTAATGCAATCAATTTATAGAGATAAAGATCTAGATGCATTTAGAGATGGAAGATTTGAGTCAGTTTTAAATACTTACAGAGAATTAAATCAATTCACAGATGAAGGTTCTCCTGGAAGATTATGGAATGATACTACAGCTATGGTTATCGAAGGAAAAGCTGCAATGCAAGTTATGGGAGACTGGGCAAGAGGTGAATTTGCTGTTGCTGGAAAAGAAGCAATGGTTGATTATTCTTGTGTAATTCCTGGTAAAGAAAAATATGTTGCTCTTGGTGGTGATGTATTTGTTTTTCCTAAAAACGATGATCCAAAAGTAAAAGATGCTCAGCTAGCAATGGCAAGTATGATGGTTAATCAAACTGTACAAGCTAAATTTAACAATGCTAAGGGGTCTTTACCTATGAGACTTGACGTAGATACTTCTGCAGCTGATGCTTGTATGCAAATGGGTTTAGATTTAATTCAAAATCCAGATGCAATTATGAGAGAAAGTGATGATTGGAATACTCCTGCATTTACTGCAGCATGGGGTGATATTATTTCTGAATTTAGAAATGATCCTAATTACACTGTTGCTCAAGTAATGGACGACTTAGAAGGCGTTTTAACAAGCGGACTTTAAATATATACGAAATGGCAGGATTAATTTATCCTGCCATTTAACAATTTATGCCTTTTTATAGAAATATAGCTGCAAAAATAGCACTGTTACCGATGATAGTTATATCTTTAACTGTCTTTGTCGGATGCATTATCTATTCTTTTGTCTATTCTCTAACAAACTCGAAATTAGTTCCAGTGATGAACTATGTTGGTTTTGATCAATACGAAAGATTATTTAAACAACGAAAATGGGATGTAGCTGTTGAAAATATTTTTATTTATGGTTTTGTTTTTACAATTGGCTGTCTGATTATTGGTTTTTTATTAGCTGTTTTGATTGATCAAAAAATAAGAGGGGAGAGTTTGTTTAGAACAATTTTTTTATACCCTTATGCCATGTCTTTTGTTGTCACTGGTTTAGTATGGAAATGGGTTTTAAACCCAACATTTGGTCTTGAGAACTCAATGCATATGTGGGGTATGACATGGTTTGAACTAGACTGGTTGGTAAATAGAGATCTTGCAATCTATGCTGTGTGTATTGCTGCTGTTTGGCAAGGTGCAGGTTTTGTAATGGTATTAATGTTGGCAGGACTTAGAGGAATTGATGAAGATATTTGGAAATCACTTAGTATTGAAGGTGTAGCTAAATGGAAATCTTATATTTTTGTTATTTTGCCGATGTTAAGACCAATGGTAGTAACTGCAATTGTCTTGATTGCAGCTGGTGTAGTAAAAGTCTATGATTTAATTTTAGCACTTACATCTGGTGGACCAGGATATGCCACTACAACACCAGCAATGTATGTAATGGAGAATTTTTTTAGTAGAGCAAATTTAGGACAAGCTTTTGCAGCTTCTATAATAATGTTTATTTCAGTTGTATGTATTCTTGCTCCTTGGGCTTTTTATGAATTTTATCTAAGAAACAAATACGCAAATAACTAATGTCTACTATACCTAAAGGACCTCGACCAAAACACCTTACAATTGGAAGAATAGGTTTGTATTGTTTTATAATTATGTGCGCATTATTTTTTTTAATGCCCTTATATGTAATGATCATTACTTCTCTTAAAGATATGGATGAAATAAGAGCAGCTAATATTTTAAACCTTCCGAAAGAACTTAGTTTTTATGCTTGGCCAAAAGCTTGGTCTCAAGCGTGTACAGGATTTGTATGTGAGGGATTAAAGCCTGGTTTTGTTAACTCCGTGAAGATAACTGTACCTAGTGTAATTGTATCCGTAGCTTTAAGTGCACTTAATGGATATGCATTAGCTTTTTGGCGTTTTAGAGGAGCATACTTCTTTTTTGGCCTATGTATGTTTGGGGCATTCATTCCTTATCAAGTAATGGTGTACCCACTTTTAAAAATAGAAGATTTCTTAGGTATTTATTCTTCTTTACCAGGTATCATACTTGTTCATACTATTTTTGGTATGCCAATATTAACACTTATCTTCAGAAATTTTTATGCGAGTCTTCCAATAGATCTATTTAAAGCTGCCAGAATAGATGGTGGTAATTTTATAAAAATATTTTTTTACGTAATAATTCCAATGTCTACTCCTATAACTATAGTAGCTGTCATTCTTCAAGTTACAGGAATTTGGAATGATTTTCTTCTAGGATTAGTTTTTGCAGGAAGAGACAACCAACCAATGACAGTTCAATTAAACAATATTGTGCAAGTAGATTATGGTGTTGCTGAGTACAACGTCGATATGTCAGCAACAATTTTAACTTCTCTAGTTCCTCTTTTTGTATACTTTATTTCTGGAAGATGGTTTGTGCGTGGAATAGCAGCTGGGGCAATTAAGGGGTGAGTATGAAAAATAGTGTTACAGTAAAAAATATTTCCTTCAGTTATGGAAAAACTGAAATCTTAAATGATTTAAGTCTCGACATTAAAGAAGGAGAATTTATGGTTTTGCTTGGCCCTTCAGGTTGTGGAAAAACAACATTATTAAACTGTATAGCGGGTCTTTTGGATTTAACGGATGGACAGATTTGGATTGAAGATGATAATGTTACATGGAAAGAACCAAAAGATAGACATATAGGCATGGTATTCCAATCTTATGCATTGTACCCAAGTATGACTGTTGAGAAAAATTTATCATTTGGTTTAAGAATGATGGGTACGGCAAAAGATTTAATTAATGAAAAAATTAAAAAAGCTGCAAATCTCCTACAAATAAATGAATTACTTAAAAGAAAACCTTCTCAACTCTCTGGAGGTCAAAGGCAGCGTGTTGCTATTGGTAGAGCTTTGGTTAGAGATGCGAAAGTTTTTTTATTTGATGAACCTTTAAGTAACCTTGATGCAAAATTAAGAGCTGAACTACGCTATGAAATTAAAAAACTTCATAGAGATTTATCAAATACTATGATTTACGTTACTCATGATCAAATAGAAGCTATGACGCTTGCGGACCGCATATCTGTTATGAAAGATGGATTAATACAGCAATTAGATACACCAAAACAAATTTATAATAAACCAGCTAATTTATTTGTGGCTGGGTTTATTGGATCTCCGAGCATGAATTTTTTAAAAGCTACATTTGATAAATTAAATCAAAATATAATTGTTGGCAAAAAACAAATTGATATTTCTAAATATGAAAATATAAATAATTTGATGAATGATCAAGAGATTGTGTTTGGAATAAGACCTGAAAATATAAACATAGAAAAAAATGAACATTCTATTCAATGTAAAGTTGAATTAGTGGAGCCTATGGGAGCAGATACTCTTATATGGACTAGTGTTGAGGGTAATCCAATATCTATAAGAATGGAGGGAAGTTCAAACTATAATTTAAATGATGAAATAAATATCTCTTTTGATATAAAAAAGTCTTCAATATTTGATAGTAAATCTGAGGAGAGAATTTAATGAATAGAAACGAAATAACAATGCAGTTGTACACCACAAGAAAATTTCAACCTTATGAGCCAATATTTAAATTCTTATCTGAGTCTGGAATTAAAAATATTGAATTATTTGATTTAGATAAAATTGATTTAGAATATTTTAAATCAATGATGGAAGAAAATAGTATTTCTATAAAATCTTCTCACATAAGTTTTCAAGCAGTTACAAATACAGAAGAAACAATTAAAAGGATGAAATATCTAAATATTAAGCATGCGATAGTACCATCTGTGCCTGAAAAATTTAGTAAAAATTTTGCTTCAAATTTTGATCTTGATGAAGATACTTGGAATAACTTTGGTAAAGATCTCTCATCATATGTACAAACGTATGAAGATAATGGTCTAACTCTTGGTTATCATAATCATTCATTTGAATTTAGACCTCTTCCTAGTGGTAAGCTTCCAATAGAATGTATGATGGATCACAATGAAAAACTAAAAATGGAGCTTGATCTTGGATGGGCAGTTGCTGGTAAAGCAGATCCACTTAATTGGATAGAAAAATATAAAAATAAAATTATTGGTTGTCACTTAAAAGATTTTTTTGATGAAACAAAAAATCTTTTAGATCATAGTGAACAATCTGCTGTAGGAGAAGGTTTCATAGATTGGCCTAAGCTTCTTGCAGAAGTTAAAACAACTCCATGTGAAGTTTTTGTTCTAGAGCACGATGATCCAAAAGATTATAAAGAATACATAACAAAGTCTTTAGAATATTTAGATACAATTTAATGAATATTGGAATTGTTGGTTGTGGGAATATTTCTGAGACTTATTTTGAATGTCAAAAAATATTTAATAATTTCAAAATAGTTGCTTGCGCTGATATTAATAAGGAAGCTACATCAAATGCTGCATCTAAATATAATGTTAAAGCTCTATCAGTTGAGGAAATTGTAGAAAATAATGAAATTGATTTAATTATTAATTTAACAATTCCTGCAGCCCATAAAGAAATTATTACAAAATCTCTTCTTAATGGAAAACATTGTTTTAGTGAAAAACCATTAGCAATGAATTTTCAAGAAGGTTTAGAAATAGAAAAATTAGCAAAAGAAAAAGGTTTGTATGTTGGTTGCGCTCCAGATACATTTTTAGGAGCGGCAGGACAAAAAGCCAGAAAATTAATTGAAGACAATAAAATAGGTAAAATTGTTCTTGGTACATTTAATTTGATGTCTCATGGGATGGAGCATTGGCACCCTAATCCAGATTTTTTCTTTAAACCTGGGGCTGGACCAGTTTTTGATGTTGGTGTTTATTACATTACTCAATTAGTTAATTTGATTGGACCAGTTAAACAAATAAATGCAATCAGTGGAACTGCTTCAAATGAGAGAATAATAACTAGCAAACCCAGATACGGTGATAAAATTAAAGTTGAAACACCTACAACACTAATGGGCTCATTAGAATTTCAAAATACCGCTAAAATTCAGTTTTTTTGTACTTGGGATGTTTGGAAAAATAATCATTCTACAATTGAACTTTATGGACTTGATGGTTCAATGATTGTACCAGATCCAAATTTTTTTAGTGGTGATTTGTTAATTTCCCAAAAAGATAGTGATTGGGAAACTGTAAATAATGATAACATGTTGTTAGGCATTCCTAACAAGAGTGACGGAGAGGGTATCAAAAAAGCAAATTATAGAGGAATAGGTCTCTCAGAAATGATTGATTCCATATCTAATAATCGAAAAGCAAGATGTTCTCTTGAATTATCCCTCCATGTTCTAGAAATTATGGATGGAATTATTAAATCGGCTGAGGAAAACAAATCTTACCAACTATCAACCAAACCTAATCAACCTGCAATATTAACCGAAGAAGAAATAAAAAATTTAAAAATTTAATTATTGAGAATTTAATAAGATTTTATTCAGTAATTTTCTGATAACTTTCTAGGTTTTGATCAAATAAAACTTCATTAAATTTTGAAAGATCATTATCAACCTTTTTTAACATAGAATTAAATTCTGATCTTTTTGTTACTACTAAAGAAATGTCAGCAACAATTAAATCAATAACATAGTATCGATCTTTTGATTCTTTTACTCGCCATGTTACAACAACTGATCCAGTATCTGAAAAAATCTCCATATCAATCAATGTGACTTGATTTTTGCTGTCATATTTTGATTTTGTTAATTCATAAGTTTGGTCTGAATAACCTTGCATCATTGAGGCTATATTTAGAGCCAAATGTCGTTTAAAATTATCAATATAGATTTTTTTTGTACTTTTATCAGATTTTTTCCAAGCTTCTCCTGCAACAAATTTAGCAATACCAGTTCCAGCAAAATTATTATTTATTGTTTGTTCAATTATAAGAAAACGGTTCTCATTTGAGAGTTTTTGGTTTTTGTAAGCTTCAAGAATAATATCTATTTCTCTTTTGAGCCATTCTGAGGTTTCGTCAGAATATAAATTTTTTGAAATAAAGATTATAAAAAAAACTATAATTAAATTTAACTTCATTATTCAAATTCAATGCTAATTAGAGGTAGTGGTGTTAATTCTGAGTCATCGACATTATTAATTGCAGCTTTACGATTTTGATAGTAAGAGCTTCTTACTGCAGCATAATAATCTACTGAATTATCTCTTAAGGCATTCACTTCATCAATTATTTGTGATCTTGTATCAACTGCATTAACAGCTGTTCTCATTGGTACTAACCAAGCCTCACCCTCACTTACTGCATATGCATTAATTGGATCAGTCATCATTGTTAAAACCATTCCTGAAGTATCTCTAAGATTGGATGGCCCAAATAATGGAAGTACTATATAAAACCCATCTCCAACACCCCAAGTTGCAAGAGTTTGTCCATAATCCTCCTCTTTTTCTTCGAGCCCAATCTTTTCAGCTACGTCAAATAAACCAAATACACCCACGGTGCTATTAAGAATAAATCTTCCTGATGATTGAATGGCATTTTCACCTTGACCTTGTAATAATTGATTCACAACAACCAAGGGAGCTCTTAAATTACTCAAAAAATTATTTATTCCACTTTGTAGTGGAGAAGGTAATTTTTTGTAGCCTTTTGCAATTGGTTCTAAAACAATTCTATCAGCCACATTATTAAAACTAAATATGGCTCTATTCACTGGTTCAAAAGGATCATATATTTCATCCTCTATCGTGGTTGTTTCAAAATCCTCTGAGTCAGTACGTACTTGATCAGCATCACTTGCAATTACTTTGTAGGAAAGTAAGCTGAAAAATAGAAAAAATAAAATTATAATTTTTTTACTCATATACTGATCACTAATATCTAAACTATTATTTAATATAGTTTATAAATTACATTATATATATCTCTAATATAGCAAAAAAATGACAGAAAATTCGCAAAATTATCTTGATTTATTAAATAAAGAGCAAAGAAATGCC
>CACKQA010000041.1 GCA_902602135.1 uncultured Alphaproteobacteria bacterium | reverse complement strand
TAACATGAGTTCCTTTTTCAATTTCATTTTAATTGCTTTAATTATTTTTATTCCTACTATATTTTTGTTTACTAAATTGGATAAGTGAATGTTTTATTCGGATGATAAAAAGCAATATTCAGTTCTAAATAGAAGAACTTTTTTATTATATTTCTTAAAGATATCATTTTTTGGGATTGTAGGCTGGAGATTGTATGATATTCAAATAAAAAATTCACAAAAATATAAAACCCTCTCAAAAAACAATCAAATAGATATAGAAATTATTTATCCTGTTAGAGGGAAAATTTATGATACTAATAAAAAGCTTTTAGCTTCTAATATTAAAGTATTTGATGTTTATATAATTCCTGAAAACACAAAAAATATAAACAAATCTTTAAACGAATTAAATCAAATTATAAAAATAGATTTTAGTGATAGAAGAAAAATAATAGATTTATCTAAAAAAGTAAAAAAATTTCAGAAAATAAAAGTCTTAGAAAATATTAATTGGTCACAACTTGAAAAAATAGAATCAAATAAACTTAATATCGAAGGAATATTTATTTCTCAAGATTATATGAGAACTTATCAGTTCGATAATACTGTTTCACATTTAATCGGTTATACAAATAAACCAAATCGAGAAGAAGTTGAATTGCCGTTCATTTCTAATATGCCTAATCTAGAGATAGGAAAAGATGGTATTGAAAAAAGTTTTAACCCCAATTTAATAGGTAAAGCAGGACAAAGGGAGATTGAAGTAAATTCCTTTGGAAGAGTAATTCGTGAAATATCAAGAAAAGATAGTCAAAAAGGAAATGATATTCAAATAACAATTGATCTGAGAATTCAACAATATGCTTTAAATTTATTAAAGGAACACAAAGCAGGATCTGTAGTGCTTATGGATATTAACAATGGTAATATATTATGTATGGCTTCAACTCCATCTTATAATCCAAATAAAATTATTCAAAAACCCAATAAGAAATATTGGGATACAATTTTAGAAAATGAACTTTCGCCACTCACTTACAGATGTATTCAAGGTTTATACGCTCCAGGCTCAACTTTTAAAATGGTTGTTGCCATAGCTGGATTAGTCCATGGGATTATTGATACAAATACAAAACATTTTTGCAGTGGAAAAATTGGTTTAGGTGATAGACTTTATCATTGTTGGAAAAATAATGGTCATGGATCGATGAATATTAGTGATGCAATCAAAGAATCATGTGATGTTTTCTTCTATGAAATATCAAAAAAAATTGGGATAGATAAAATCGCCGAAGTTGCTGAAGATTTTGGTTTAGGCAAAATATATGATGTCCCTTTACCTAATCAAAAAAAAGGAATTATCCCATCACGTGATTGGAAAAAGAAAAAATACGATGAAAGTTGGTATCCTGGAGAAACTCTAATCTCTGCAATTGGCCAAGGATTTGTATTAACTAATCCATTACAACTTGCTGTAATGACTTCAATAATTGCTTCTAATGGTAAAAATGTAAAACCAAATATAATCAAAAAAAATAATGACATTGAATTTGAAAAATTAGCAAAATACCAAAATGCAATTAAAATTATTAAAAGTTCGATGTTTAAAGTAGTAAATGAAAGTAAAGGTACGGCTTATAATTCGAGATCTGAGTTCGCACCTTTTGCAGGTAAGACAGGAACCTCTCAAGTTAGAAGAATAACTGTTGAAGAGAGAGAAAGTGAAGATTTTAGAAAAAAAGAAGTAGAATGGAAAAAAAGAGATCACGCTTTATTTGTAGGATATATGCCAGTTGAAAACCCTAGATATGCTGTTTCGGTAGTTATTGAACATGGAGGTTCAGGTGCATCAACTGCAGCACCTATAGCAAAAGAAATTTTTCAATTCACTAAAAATTTAGAAATTTAATGTTAAATAAAATTCAAAACTTAAATTACCTATTGATTTTCTTAGTAATCTTAATTTCTTTCATTGGTGCAGCTGGTTTATATTCTGCTGCAGGAGGGTCATACAATCCTTGGGCATCAAGACATTTAATCAGATTAATACTTTTTATATTTTTAGCAATTATCTTAGCTTTAATAAATATTAAATTTATTTATCAATTTGCTTATATCTTTTTTATTTTATCATTATTACTTTTGCTATCAGTTGAATTAATAGGTGTTTTTGGAAAGGGTGCAACTAGATGGATAAATATATTTGGTTTTAGCATCCAACCATCAGAACTAATTAAAATAACTATAATATTAGCACTAGCAAGATTTTATCATGATTTAAGATTTGATGAAATTAAGCGAATAAAAAATTTATTTTTTCCAATATTAATTTTATTCTTACCATTTGGTTTAGTAGTTATACAGCCAGATCTTGGAACTGCTTTAAGT
Organism: uncultured Alphaproteobacteria bacterium; assembly: GCA_902602135.1. Taxonomy (GTDB): domain Bacteria; phylum Pseudomonadota; class Alphaproteobacteria; order HIMB59; genus CACPNW01. The sequence continues at coordinate 5,160 of CACKQA010000041.1, read as the reverse complement.
ATAGCAATGCTTGGAATTCTTATTTTATTTGCAAGTGGAATAAGAATTTGGAAGTTTGTATTAGGATTTTTTGTTTTAATACTATCAATTCCTTTGTCTTTAAGTTACTTACAACCATATCAAAAAGATAGAATTTTCTCTTTTTTAAATCCTGAAGCAGATGCTCTAGGAAGAGGATATCAACTTATACAATCTAAAATTGCTTTAGGATCTGGCGGCCTAACTGGTAAAGGTTTTTTAGAAGGGTCTCAATCATATCTTCAGTATCTACCTGAAAAACAGACTGATTTTATTTTTACTTTAATTGGAGAAGAATTTGGTTTTATTGGAACTATGTTTATAATTTTACTATTTTTATTATTAATATCAGTCTGTTTTTACATAAGTATTAAATCAAATCATATTTTTGGTAGAATTCTCTCTATTGGTGTTGGCAGCAATTTATTTATATATGTGATAATGAACATATCTATGGTATCTGGCTTAATGCCTGTTGTTGGAATTCCATTGCCTTTAGTTTCTTATGGGGGATCAGCGATGCTTGCTATAATTATATCTCTAGGATTAGTACTCAATGCAGAATTGAATGGAAATTTAAAAAAATTAAATAATGCTTGAAATAAATAATGTTAATAAATTTTTTGGAGGATTAAAAGCAGTCCATAACGCATCAATGAAAGTTGAAATGGGTTCAATTACAGGGTTAATAGGTCCAAATGGAGCAGGAAAAACAACATTATTTAATACTATTGCAGGTTTGTATGATCCAGATGATGGAAGTATAATTCTTAACAATGAAGATATTTCTGATTTAAAACCTCATGAACTATTTGCAAAAGGAGTTCTAAGAACTTTTCAAATTGCCCATGAGTTTTCAACTCTAACTGTTCTTGAAAATTTAATGATGGTGCCACCAAACCAATTTGGTGAAAAATTATCATACGCTTTATTAAGTAATGCTAAAGTAAAGCAACAAGAAGAAGAAATAAGGCAGAAAGCTATAGACGTAATAAATTTTTTAAATTTAAGTCACTTAACTCAAGAACTTGCAGGCAATTTATCTGGGGGTCAAAAAAAACTACTTGAGTTAGGGAGAACTATGATGGTTGATCCTCAAATAGTTTTACTTGATGAGGTGGGGGCTGGAGTAAACAGAACACTCCTAAATGAGATTACAGATGCAATTTTAAGATTAAACAAAGAAAAGAATTATACGTTTTTTGTAATTGAACATGACATGGACCTCATAGAAAAAATTTGTGATCCTGTAATTGTGATGGCAGAAGGTTCAGTTTTATTTAAGGGAAATTTTAATGAAGTGAAAAATAACGATACAGTTATAGAAGCTTATTTAGGTAAAGGTATAAATAAGAATTAGTATTTTATGAATAATTTAGTTGGTAAAAATTTAACTGCCGGATATGGAGGGGTCGATATTATTAAAGATATCAATTTAGAGGTAAATGAAGGTGAAATTGTTGTCATAGTCGGTCCAAATGGAGCAGGGAAATCAACAGCAATGAAAGCACTACTTGGCATGTTAAGTTTAACCTCAGGTTCTGTTGAATATTCAAATGAGGAAATTTCTGCAATGCTCCCTCAAAACAGAATTAATTTAGGATTGGCATTTGTTCCTCAAACAAACAATGTGTTTACCGGTATGACAGTAGAAGAAAATTTAGAAATGGGAGGATTTTTAAGAGAGGATGACATTATTCATACCATTAATGATGTTTATGACCTTTTCCCTATTTTAAAAGAAAAAAGAAATCAAAGTGCAGGAGAATTATCTGGAGGTCAAAGACAACAAGTAGCTTTTGGGAGAGCACTTATGACTAAACCTAAAATTTTAATGTTAGATGAACCAACGGCAGGAGTATCACCAATAGTAATGGATGAGTTATTTTCAAGAATCATAGAGGTTCGTAAAACCGGAGTTGGTATACTAATGGTTGAACAAAATGCAAAACAAGCACTTGGTATTGCTGATAGAGGATACGTTTTAGTAAATGGAAAAAATAGTAGAGAAGGTTCAGGTGAAGAACTATTGAATAATCCAGAAGTTAGAAAGTCATTTTTAGGCGGTTAGATGATTGATTTTCTAAATTCTATAATTGTACTTCTAAATTTTATTATAATTCCTGGCATTTCTTATGGTTCTCAACTTGCACTTGGAGCACTTGGAGTTACATTTGTTTATGCAATACTTCGTTTTGCAAATTTTGCACATGGGGAAATCATGTCATTTGGAGCGATGATAACAATTTTATTTACTTGGTTTTTTCAATCACAAAATATTGGTTTAGGAATTCTTCCAACTGCCTTGTTAGCTTTACCTATTGGAATCATAGCAACAATTATCTTATGCATTATTTCTGATAAATTTGTTTTTCAATATTACAGATATCAAAAAAGTGTTCCTGTTGTTTTAGCAATGGTTTCAATTGGTGTTATGTTTGTAATAAATGCAATAATAAGAATTATAATTGGAACAGAAACCATTAAATTTTCTGATGGACAGAAATTTATAATGAAAGCGAAACAGTTTAAAGTAATGACAGGTTTAAATGAAGGATTAGCATTAAAATCGTCTCAAGTTATTACAATATTAATTACTATTTTGCTTTTAACTTTTACCTTCTGGTTTTTGCAAAAAACAAAAACTGGAAAATCAATGAGAGCATTTTCAGATAATGAAGATTTAGCATTATTGTCTGGTATTAATCCTGATAGAGTAGTTTTTACCACATGGATTATCGTAGGTGTTCTGGCTTGTGTTGCAGGTACACTTTATGGCTTAGATAAAAGTTATAAGCCAATTATTTATCTCAATTTAGTCTTACCAATATTTGCATCAGCAATTGTTGGAGGAATTGGAAGTCCTTTTGGAGCTGTAGTAGGCGGTTATGTCATCGCGTTTTCAGAGATTATGGTTACGTATGCTTATAAGAAATTCTTTGTATACCTACTTCCAAGTTCTATAGAGCCAACAGGTCTAGTACAATTACTTTCAACAGATTATAAATTTGCTGTATCATTTTCAATTTTAGTCATTGTTTTATTAATTAGACCATCAGGAATATTTAAGGGAAGAGTCTTATGATGAAATTTGAGAGATATGAATGGTTAGCTATTACAATAATGATCTCTCTCTTTATTTTTGTAGGTTTCATTCAAGGGTGGTCAGTAAGTTTAGTAATTTTAAACATGTGTATTATTTCAGCAATAATGACAATGGGAGTTAATATTTCATGGGGTTATGCAGGAGTAATTAATTTCGGTGTAATGGGTTTTTTGGCAATGGGAGGACTAGCTGCAGTTCTTGTTTCTTACCCCCCCATTGCCGAGTCATGGCAGGCTGGAGGTAAAGGCTTAGGTATCAGTTTTGCTTTACTTGTCGTATTGGTCTTTGCTGTAATGTATATTAATAAAACGGTAATCCAAAAAAGAAATAGGTATATTTTTAATTCTCTTACAATTTTTTTTGGTATTTTAATTATCAGACATTTCTATTTAAATGCCACACATAATATTGAAGATGTTAATCCTGCAATAGCAGGTTTTTTAGGTGGTCTTGGACTACCAATAATTTTTTCTTGGATTGTAGGAGGTTTATTTGCTGCGGGTGTTGCATTTGTAATCGGTAAAGTAGCTCTCGGATTAAGATCAGATTATCTTGCTATTGTTACACTTGGTATTTCAGAAATAGTTGTTAGTGTTTTAAAACATGAAGAATGGTTATCTAGAGGTGTAAAAAATGTAATTGGTTTAAAGAGGCCGGTTCCTTATGAAATTGATTTACAAAATGCAGATTGGTTTATAAATTTAGTTACATATCTTAATTCATCAAAGTTAAATAACATTATTGATGTAAGTGATAGACAACAAGTATTAAACAATCTTATAATTGATGCTTCAGGAATATTTGTAAAATTATCTTACGCTATTTTGTTTCTGATTGTTATGTTAATAATTTTTTATTTTGCGAACAAAGCTCAATTATCTCCATGGGGAAGGATGATGAGAGCCATAAGAGATAATGAAACTGCTGCAAATGCAATGGGTAAAGATGTTGTTAAACAACATTTAATTATTTTTGTAATAGGAGCTGCAATTGTAGGTGTTGCAGGCGCAATGCTTGTTACTCTGGATGGATTATTTACTCCTTCAGGGTATCGACCACTTCGTTTCACTTTTATTATTTGGATTATGGTTATTGTAGGCGGTAGTGGAAATAATTTAGGTGCTATATTTGGTGGTTTTGTCATATGGTTTTCTTGGATAGAGGCAGCACCACTTACAACATTTATTATTAATCAACTTACAGCAGGTTTAGAGCCAACTAATGCTTTAAAACTACATTTACTAGATAGCGTTCCTTACTTTAGATACTTATTTATGGGATTAATTCTGTTATTAATCTTAAGATATCGCCCTAAAGGAATTATCCCTGAAAAAGTTAGACATTCCTAATTTAAATAATTATGGTTATATTATTCTTATTTTGAATAAAAGAAAAAAACTATGAATAAGTCTGAAACATTTGAAAGTTTTTTAAATAATCCTAGCGCTTTGTCGCTATCTCTTTCTTTAGAGGAGCTTTTAATCAATTTAATCTTGGGAACGATAATGTCACTAATTATTAGATATACATATATCTATTGCACAAATACAGTTTCAGATAAAAAAACATTTGCAAATCAATTTCCTTTATTGCTTTTGATTACAATGTTTATCATAACTATAGTAAAAAGCTCTTTGGCACTTTCTTTAGGTTTAGTTGGAGCCCTTTCAATTGTACGTTTTAGAACCGCAATAAAAGAACCCAGTGAATTAATTTACTTATTTTTTTGTATAGGTATTGGTTTAGGGCTTGGAGCTAATCAAAGATTTATAACAATTATAAGTTTTTTATTTATTATAAGTTTTATATGGTTGTATTTTTTGATTACTCAAAAAAATCAAAATAAAAATCAAAATATTTTAGTTACAATTACTACAAATGGAGAAAAAAAACTCGAACTTGAAACTATAATAAAATTGTTTGAGCAGTATTCTAACTCTGTTGAATTGATAAGATTTGATGAAACAGAAGAAAATATTGAAGCTCATTTCAATACTACTTTTGATAGTATAGAAAATTTAAATTTATTTAGAAAT
>CACKQA010000040.1 GCA_902602135.1 uncultured Alphaproteobacteria bacterium | reverse complement strand
CAAATTCTATTGTTTTATCATTTTGATAAGTGATTTTTTGATTTTCTAAATCAACTGAAACATCATTTTTATTTTCTGCTTCGTTCATTAATATATCTACCTTTTGTTGATCTAACTTAATTGGCAGTATTCCATTTTTAAAACAATTATTATAGAAAATATCTGCGAAGCTTGGTGCAATTATTGACTTAAAACCAAAATCTAAAAGTGACCATGGTGCATGCTCTCTACTTGATCCACAACCAAAATTTGCCCCAGCAATTAAAATTGTTGAAGTTTTATAAGGGTCCCAGTTAAGAACAAAATCATTCTTTATGTTACCTTGAATATCGTATCTTAATTCATGAAATAAGTTTTTTCCTAAACCAGATCTCTTTATTGTTTTCAAAAATTGTTTTGGAATAATCATATCGGTATCTACATTAATCATTGGTAGTGGTGCAGGGATACCAATTATTGTTTTAAATGATTCCATTTATAAATCCTCTGCTGTTGCAAAAGAACCTTTTATTGCAGAGGCAGCAGCTATTGCAGGACTAACAAGATGTGTTCTACCTTCTCTACCTTGTCTACCTTCGAAATTTCTATTTGATGTTGATGCACATCTTTCTTGCGGTTTTAATTGATCTGGATTCATAGCTAAACACATGGAGCAACCTGGCTCTCTCCAATCAAATCCTGCTTCAATAAAAATTTTATCTAAACCTTCTTCTTCAGCTTGTTTTTTTACTAGACCTGAACCAGGAACGATCATTGAGTCTACAGAAACTTTTTTACCCTCTACAACTTTGGCAACTTCTCTTAAATCCTCAATTCTTCCATTAGTGCATGAGCCAATAAATACTTTATCAATTTTAATTTTTTGTATTTCTTGTTTGGGTTCTAAACCCATATATTCAAGAGAACGTTCCATAGCCTTCTTTCTATTCGGATTACTCTCTTCTTGTGGGTTTGGTACTATACCATCTATAGCAACAACGTCTTGTGGGCTTGTGCCCCAAGTAATTTGTGGTGAAATATCTTCAGCATTTATTAAAATTTCTTCATCATATTTTGCGCCCTCATCAGATGGAAGAGATTTCCAAAATTCTAACGCTTTATTCCAATTATCTCCTGATGGAGCGTACGGTCTACCTTTAATATATTCAAAAGTTCTTTCGTCAGGAGCGATTAAACCAGCTCTAGCACCTGCTTCAATACTCATATTACAGATTGTCATTCTTCCTTCCATAGAAAGAGAGGAAATTGCATTACCAGCATATTCAATAACATAACCAGTTCCACCAGCCGTTCCTATTTTTCCTATGATATGAAGAATAATATCTTTTGCTGTAACACCTAAGTTTAACTTACCTTCAACAGAAATTCGCATATTCTTTGCAGGTTTTTGAATTAAGGTCTGAGTAGCTAATACATGCTCAACTTCACTTGTGCCGATACCAAAAGCTAATGCACCAAATGCTCCGTGTGTTGCTGTATGACTATCACCACAAACTATTGTCATACCTGGCTGAGTAATGCCTTGTTCTGGTCCAACTATATGAACTATACCTTGTCTGCTATCTAATAATGGAAAAAGTGTAACATCAAAATCTTTGCAATTTTTTTCTAGTGTTTCAACCTGAATTCTACTTTCTTTATTCTCTATACCTTTAGATCTATCTGAGGTTGGAACATTGTGATCAGCTACAGCAAAAGTACTTTCAGGCCTTCTAACTTTACGATTATTATTTCTTAAACCTTCAAATGCTTGAGGGCTTGTAACTTCATGAACAAGGTGTCTATCAATATATATAAGACAAGTTCCATCTTCTTGTCTATCAACAAGATGATGTTCCCAAATTTTATCAAAAAGAGTTTTAGGATTATTTATTGTCATCCGATTTATTTTCGGCTGCTTTTTCCTCTTCTTTAGTAGATTCCTCTGCAGCTTCTGCTTTAGATTCTTCTGCTGGTTTGGCTTCTGCTTCTTCTGCTTTTGTCTCTGCTTGTTTTGCTTCTACCTCTTCAGCTTTTGGTTCCTCTGCAGCATTTGTATCTGTATCTGGAGTTTTTGTTTCTTCTACCGGAGGAGCTTCCTCTATATATTCATATTGATCGGCTTCATCTCCCCTATCTTTATCTGCGATCCTTGCTTTCTTTCCAGATAATTCTCTTAGATAATATAGCTTAGCTCTTCTTACATCGCCTTTTCTAACAACTTCAATTTTTTCTACTAATGGACTGAATAAAGGGAATACTCTTTCAACACCCTCTCCATGAGATATTTTTCTCACAGTAAAGTTAGAGTTTACTGAATTATTTTTTCTTGCAATACAAATACCTTCAAACGCTTGAAGTCTCGACTTACTTCCCTCTGTAATTCTTACAGTAACTTTTAAAGTATCACCTGGACGAAAAGCAGGAACTCTTTTTTTTGAAGTTAACTTTTCAATCTGTTGTTTTTCAAATGTCTCTAATAAATTACTCATTTTATATTTCCTTTTTATAAAGATCTGGTCTTAATTCTTTAGTTTTTTCAACCGATTTTTCTTTTCTCCATTTACCAATTTTTTCATGATGACCTGATGTTAAAACATCTGGAACTTCATGTTTATTTCCCTGAATATCTTCCCAGGTTTGCGGTCTGGTATAATGAGGATATTCAAGAAGATTATTAGAAAAAGATTCTTCTAATAAGCTTTGTGGCTGCCCTAATACTCCAGGAATGAGACGAATACAACCTTCAACTAACACCTGGGCAGCAATCTCACCACCAGATAGGACGTAATCACCGATACTTATTTCCTGAAAATCAAGAATTTCTATAGCTCTTTGGTCAACCCCTTCAAATCTACCGCATAAAATAAGCATTTCATCATGTTTTGATAGATTATTAAGTTTGGCTTGAGATAATTTCTGACCTGACGGTGTTAGAAAAATTTTGCAGTAATTATCGGTTTTGAAAGTGATTGAATTTAATGCTTTTTCAATCACATCTGGACGAATAACCATTCCAGGTCCTCCCCCAAAAGGTTCATCATCAACACTTCCTCTTTTGTCAATTCCAAAATTATGTAGATTGACTATCTCGAGAGAAAATTTTTTATTGTTTAATGCATTTCCGATTACAGAATATCCTAGTGAACCTGGGAACATCTCGGGATAACAAGTTAAAATTACTACTCTCATTTTAATCAAGAATACCAGGTATTGGATCAGCTATGATTTCTTTTTTATTAATATTAACTGATAAAATATTTGTTTTATCAAAAGGTATAAGAATAAGTTTGGTATTTAATTTGACTTCTAATAAATCACCTGCCCCAAAATTTTGAACACTTAAAACTTTTCCAATACTAGTATTGTCTTTCAAGAAAATCATACATTCGATTAGATCGTTTATGTAAAACTCATTATCTTTTGTTTTTGGAAAAAATTTCTTATTTGAAAAAATTTTTTGACCTTTAAGCTCTAAAACATCTTCTCTAGAAAAGTATTTTTCAACTTGAACAACACACTTATTATTTTTGAATAAAATATTTTTAAAATTCCAAGCAACTGAACCATCAAAATTATAATAGTTCTTTAAATTTTTAAAAACTTCAAACGAGGTAGTCATCATATTAACTTTTATTTCACCTTTTAATCCTACAGGAGATCCAAACTGACCAACAAGAATAATATCTTTATTACTCAAAGCAAAAATTGATTTTATTCTTTTTTAGCTTCTGCTTCATCTGCTTTTGGTTCTTCAGCAGGTTGTGCATCTTCAGCTAGCTTAGCTTCTGCTTCATCTGCTTTTGGTTCTTCAGCAGGTTGTACATCTTCAGCTGGCTTAGCTTCTGCTTCTTCTGCTTTTGGTTCTTCTGCTGCAGCTTTCGCAGCTTCTTCTTTTTCTTTAGCAGCAGCCAAACGTTCCTGTGCTTTTTTCTTAGGTAGATGTTTTTTTGTTTTTTCAGTAATAACTGGTTTTTCCATCACACCAAGATTACTAAGAAAAATAGAAATTCTATCTGATGGTTTTGCTCCTTTTGCAATCCATTCCTTAGCTTTGTCTAAATCCATTTTAACTCTATCAGCGCTATCCTTTGGAAGCATTGGGTTATAAGTTCCGATTTGATCTATAAATTTTCCATCTCTCGCTCTTCTAGAATCAGCAACTACTATTCTATAAAATGGTCTTTTCTTTGCACCACCTCTTGATAATCTTATTCTTACTGGCATTTTATTTCCTTTCTAATTTATGTTTGGAGGAAGATTTCCTTGTAATTTTTGCATTAAATCACCTGGAATGCCTCCTTTATCCATTGATTTCATTCTCTTCATCATTTTTTGTGATTGGAGAAACTGTTTTAATAACCTGTTAACATCTTGAACTTTTGTTCCAGATCCTTTTGAAATTCTAATTTTACGTGAAGCCTTTATAATATCTGGATCAGCCCTTTCTTTTTTTGTCATTGAACTGATTATAGCTATTTGTTTATCAATCATTGAATTAGAAATTTTATTTTCTGCCATTAACTTCTGTGCCTTTGAAACACCTGGCATCATAGAAAGTAAACCGGAGACTCCACCCATTTTACCCATTTGCTTTAATTGATTGGCAAAATCTTCAAGATCAAATTTTCCTTTAGCGATCTTTTTTGCCATATCTTCCATTTCTTCTTTATCAATATTTTCAGCAGCCTTTTCGACAAGCGATACAATATCTCCCATACCTAAAATTCTTTGTGCAATTCTTTCAGGATGGAAAGGTTCAAAATTTTCTACTTTTTCACCTAGTCCTATAAATTTAATAGGAGAGTTTGTTATCGATTTAATTGATAGTGCTGCACCACCTCTGCTATCACCATCTATTCGAGTTAAAATTGATCCAGTAATATTTATTGCATCACTAAAACTTTTAGCTACATTTGCAGCATCTTGTCCTGTTAGAGCATCTGCTACTAACAATGTTTCGTCAGGTTTAAACTTATTTTCAATTTCTATTAATTCACTCATTAACTTTTTATCTATAACTTGTCGTCCAGCAGTATCTAAAATAAGAATATCAAATAAATTTTTTTGAGCATAGTCTATGGAGTCATCAACGATCTTACTGGCTGATGATAGATTGTGATTAAAGAAATCTGAGCCGGTTTCTTCAGCTAATACTTTTAATTGTTCTTGTGCTGCTGGTCGATAAATGTCTGCTGATGCTAGTAAAATTTTTTTCTTTGAAGACTTCTTTAACAAATAGGAAAGTTTGGCAATTGATGTTGTTTTCCCAGATCCCTGTAATCCACAAAATAATATTTTAGTTAATTGAGACGAAGATAAATTTAGAGATTTATTTTCTGATCCAAGAATTTTTACAAGCTCATCTTGCACAAGCTTTATGATCATTTGATCTGGCTTAACAGATTTGAGAATTTCTTTTCCTAAAATGTTTGACTTGATAGAATTTATAAATTCTTTTACTACAACTAAGGAAACGTCTGCCTCTAACAGAGCAATTCTAATTTCACGTAATGTAACTTCAAGATCTGTTTCTGATATAACAGCCTTACCCCGAATACTTTGAACAATTTTTTCAAATTTTGTGTTCAGTGTATCAAACATAAATCTCCAATAGCCTTTTACTCCAGGGCACGAAACTCGTGGGCTAGAGTACCTATCACAATTGCAACAAGCTCAATTCGTTTACAAATATAGGATTTGTTGGTGACCCTCTATTAGCTGAATAATTGAAAGTCAAGTATTCTTAAATTTCCCATATTTACTGAGATTTATCGATAAATTAGGTTATAAAACAAATATGCAAAAAGTAGACTTTATAAAGATGCATGGACTTGGGAACGATTTTGTTATCATAGATAAAAGGTCTAACAATATCGCAATAACTGAAGATATTATTAAGAGACTCAGTGACAGAAGAACAGGGGCAGGGTGTGATCAATTAATCACAATTAATAATACAAGTAATCAAATTGCTGATGCTGAAATTGAAATTTTTAATCCTGGTGGTGATAGAGCCGAAGCTTGTGGTAATGGAACACGCTGCGTGGCAAAAATACTATTTGAAGAAGATTCAAATAAAAAAATTTTAAAAATTCAATCTGATGCAGGCATATTAGAATCAAAAAAAATAGATAATAGTATAAGTGTCAACATGGGTTCAATAAAAAATACTTGGGATAAAATTCCTTTAAGTAAAGAAGTCGATACAATGAATATACCAATTTCAATTGATGGATATAGTAATGGAGTTGCTGTTAATGTGGGTAATCCACATGTAGTTTTTTTTGGGAAATCGATCAAAGATACAGATCTTGAAAGTATAGGTCCTAGAATAGAAAATCATGAGCTCTTTCCAAAAAAAACTAATGTTGAAATAGTTGAAGTTATTAATTCAAATTTAATTGAAATGAGAGTTTGGGAACGTGGAGTTGGAATCACTTTAGCTTGTGGTAGTGGTGCCTGCGCGTCTGTATATGCGGCGTGGAAAAAAGGATTGATTGAAAATAACGCTGAAGTGAAACTTGAAAAAGGATCACTGAACATAAATATAATTAATAATGAATCTATTATGACAGGGCCTGCAGAAATAAGTTATCGGGGTACTTTAGAAATATAATTTATGAAAAATAAAAACTACGTAGTCAATCTAGGTTGTAGATTAAATATTTATGAAGGTGAAATTATTAAAAAACATCTTAAAACAAATAATTTAAATAATGTTACAGTCATAAACTCCTGTGCAGTAACTGAAGAAGCTGAGAAAAAAGTTTCTTATGAAATTAGAAAGGCAAAAAAAAAATTTCCTAATAATAAAATAGTAGTTACAGGATGTGCAGCTCAAATCAATCCATTAAAATATAAAGATTTAAAAGAAGTAGACTCAGTAATTGGGAACACAGAAAAATTAGAAATTTTAACATGGAAAAATATCGATCAGTATAAAAATCTTAAAGTAGGAAATATATTAGAAGAAAGTAAAACAGTACCTAATTCAATTGAAAAATTTGAAGGAAAATCAAGAGCTTATATTGAAATACAACAAGGTTGTAACCATCGCTGTACTTTTTGTATCATTCCATTTGGCAGAGGCAATAATAGAAGTGTACCTGCTGGAGAAATAGTAAATAAAATAAAAAAAATTGTTAGCAATGGATATAATGAAGTAGTCTTAACAGGAGTAGATATAACTGATTATGGAAAAGATCTTCCTGCAAAACCTACTTTTTCTAACTTAATTAAAAGAATTCTAAAATTAGTGCCTGAATTAAAACAACTGCGTTTGTCTTCAATTGACTGTGCTGAAATAGACAAAGATTTTTGGGATGTTTTAAAGGATAAAAGATTGATGCCTCATTTTCATATAAGTTTACAGGCTGGAAACAATTTAATTTTAAAAAGAATGAAAAGAAGACATTCAAGGGAAATGGCAATTAATTTTTGTAAAAAAGTTTTATCAATTAGGAAAGATGCAACATTTGGTGCTGATATAATTGCCGGTTTTCCAACAGAGACAGAAACAATGTTTCAAGATTCAATTAAGCTAGTTGATGAGTGTAATTTAACTCATCTTCATATTTTTCCATATTCACCAAGAGAAAACACTCCTGCATCTAGAATGCCTCAAGTTCAAAAAAATATTATCAAAGATAGAGCAAGAAGACTTAGAGAAAAAGGTATGGAAAAATTAAAACAACATTTAAAAAAAAAAATTGGGAAGAAGGAACAAATTTTAATTGAAAGTAGAAAAGAAAATTTTTCACTTGGAAAAGATCAGCATTTTTTAAAAGTAAAA
>CACKQA010000039.1 GCA_902602135.1 uncultured Alphaproteobacteria bacterium | reverse complement strand
TATTTTATATGGACAAGGTAATAAAAGTTATAAATCTGTTAAAAATTGCAATAATATTTGCTTTTGGGCTATTTAGCACAGCTGGATACTCCTTATCTTCAGATTGGGCAATTAGTGAAAAATCAAAAGTTAGATTAATTTCACCAATGACTTCATCAAATAATAATCAATTAATTTTAGCATTAGAATACGAACTAGAAGATGAATGGAAAACATATTGGAAATCTCCTGGAGGAGGAGGTTTTCCTCAAAAAATTATATGGAATAATTCTTCGAACGTTAAAGATATAAAAATACTATGGCCAGAACCAATAGAATTTGAAATACTAGGATTAAAATCAATTGGATATAAAGATAAAGTTATCTTTCCTTTGATTGTAGATCTAGAAGATAATCAAAAACAAACAAATTTAAATTTAAATATTAATTATTTAGTTTGTAAAGATGTTTGCATTCCAGGTAATGCAGATATTTTTCTAAATATACCATCTGGAGATGGTGAATATACAGATTATTTTTTTGAAATTGAAAAAGTTCTATCTGCTACATTAAATAATAATATTGATTTTACACCTATTTCTAATTTCTCATTCAAGGCTATTGAAAATAACAATAGTGTTATTTTTGACATAGAAATATCAACTACCTCTTTTTTTGATGATCCAAAAATTTTTATTCACACACCATTTGGATTACCTGTTGTAGAACCAATAAATAATTATTCCCTCGATTTACAAAAATTGAATACCTCTTTATATTACAGTGCCGATCAGTTTAATGAAAAAAAATTTCCAATAGAAATATTTTTTTATGATAATAATCACAGCTTTAAAGTTGAAAAAAGTGTAGAAATTGAAAATATAGATAAAAATATCTCCATAAATACTAGCCTTATATACTTACTCTTAATTTCAATATTAGGCGGGTTTATTTTGAATCTTATGCCATGTGTTTTTCCGGTATTATCGTTAAAATTATTATCTGTAATTAATACTGAGGATAAAAACATTAAAAGTAGTTTTTTTATAACCGTATTGGGTATTATCTCTTCCTTTCTAATACTTGGTGCATTTTTTGCTATCCTGAAACAAATTAATATTTCAATATCTTGGGGTATGCAATTTCAAGAACCCTACTTTTTAATGTTCATTTTGATAATTATATCAATGTTTTTCTTGAACACTCTTGGTATTTTCCAAATAAATTTACCAAGTTTTTTATCTTCATCAAAAATTTTAAATTCAGGAAACAATTTTTATACAAAGAATTTTTTTAATGGTTTTTTTGCTACACTACTTGCTACACCATGTTCAGCACCTTATTTAGGAACAGCTGTAACGGCTGCTTTTACTCAATCAACAACATATTTATTTTTAATATTCTGTTTTATGGGTATAGGAATGAGTTTACCATATTTGATTATAGCTTTTTTTCCAGGTCTGATTTCCTTCTTACCTCGATCTGGAAAATGGATGATTTATTTTAAATATTTTTTATCTATTTTATTATTCATAACAATTGTCTGGCTTTTAAGTATATTAAATAATTATTTCAATTATTTTTTTATAGCTACATTTACTGTTTTATTGATCTTAATATCAGCAATTTTAAAATTTAGAATTTATAAAACTCCCTTAATTATTTCTTTAATAATTATTTTCTTTTTAACTCCGTATTTAAATTCTTTTCAAAAAATTAATGAAGAAAATTATAAAAGAAATAATTGGTTAGATTTTAATTCCAAAAGTATTCCTGAAATAATAGCTAATAATGAAATTGTTTTTTTAGATATAACAGCAGATTGGTGCATTACCTGTAAGTTTAATAAAATTAATGTTTTAAATTCAAAAACAGTTTCAGATTTTTTTGATTCACAAGAAGTGACATTGATAAAAGCTGATTGGACACAACCAAATGAAAAAATAAATAAATTTTTAAAAAAATACAATAAATTTGGCATTCCTTTTAATGCATTTTATTCTTCTAAGTTTCCTGAAGGCGTAGTAATGAATGAAATATTGACTGAGAAACAAATATTTGAAACATATAATAAAGTTAAATGATAAACATGAATATTGATGATTTTAAAGTGCCTATTATTAAAAAAGGTGTTTCATCGGTATCTTCATTAAAAAATGAATTTATAAATAAAAAAATTATTCTATTTGGTGTGCCAGGAGCATTTACACCAACTTGTTCTGAGAAACATCTTCCAGGTTATATAAAATTATATAATTCATTTATAAATAAAAAAATTGATGGCGTTTACTGTCTATCTGTAAATGATGAGCATGTTATGAAATCTTGGTTATTGAGTTATACAAACGGAGAAATAATCAATGGAATTGCGGATGGAAATGCTGAGATTACAAAATATTTTGACTTGCTATCTGATAAGACAAAAAATTATATGGGTTTTAGATGTCGAAGGTTTGCCATGATCATTGAGAATAATATGATTATAAACAAGTTTATTGAAAATGATGGTGAATACCGTGTTAGTTCAGCTGAATATATTTTAGAACAAATCCAATGAATAAAATTAATTTAGAAAATAGAGTAGCAATTGTAACGGGTGGAGCACAAGGCTTTGGGTTAGCAATTACAAAAAGATTTATAGAGTCAGGTGCAAAAGTACTAATATGGGATAAAGATACAGAATATTTAAATAAAGTTGATCTAAAAAATACTCAAAAAATTGAAGTTGATGTTTCAAATTATAAAAGTGTAGAGAATGCATTTACAGAAAGTCTTACACATGAAAACAAAATTGATATTTTAATAAATAATGCAGGAATAGCTGGACCAAACTTTAAGACATGGGATTATCCACTTGAGGAATGGCAAAAAGTTATAGACATAGATCTAACAGGAGTATTTTATTGCTGTAAAACTATAGTTCCTCATTTTATCAAAAATAATTATGGACGTATCGTTAATATTTCCTCGATAGCTGGTAAGGAGGGTAATCCTAATGCAATGCCTTATAGTGCAGCAAAAGCAGGAGTTATTGCACTTACTAAATCTTTAGGAAAAGAATTAGCTGAAAATAACATTTCAGTTAATTGTGTTACCCCTGCACCTGCTAAGACGCGTATTTTTGATCAAATTACACAAGAACATATTGATTATATGTTATCAAAAATTCCAAGAAATAGATTTGTGTTAGTTGAAGAATTAGCTTCTTTAGTTGCTTGGATGTCTTCTGAAGAAAATTCTTATACCACAGGATCAACTTTTGATTTAAGTGGTGGTCGAGCTACTTATTAATTTTTTCTTCTTTGTATTAGGGCGTAGACTGTTACGGCTACTGTAATCATGAGTCCGTTAATAAATTTTACATAAAAACCAGATAAGCCTAAAGCAACTATTCCTGATTCTAATGATCCAATAATTAATACTCCAATAAAAGTTCCAAAAATAGTACCCTTACCACCGAAGACTGAAGTGCCACCAACAAAGACGGCTGCTAGTGTTGTTAACATCAAACCTTCACCTTGTGTAGGCCAGAAATATAACATTTCATACATTGTAAAAATTCCTGCTAATGCAGAGAAAAATCCTAGTTGAACAAAAGCAATAATTTTTACATTATCAACATTAATTCCCATCATTTGAGCGCTTGCTTTGTTATCACCTACAAAGTGGATATGATTTCCAAATTTATGGTATCGATAAACCCATTGCATCAATCCAGTTAATACAATGAACCAAATAAATTGCATTGGAATTTTTCCAAATAATTTTTCAACAAATATCATATGGTGCCATGTTCCATCCGCTACATCCACGATTGCAATACCGCTACCTTGAGAAATTACATTAACTAATCCACGCCAAAAAAATAATGTACCTATAGTGGCAACTATTGAGGGTATACCAATTTTAGTAACAAGTAATCCATTTACTAATCCAGCAAACATTCCAAGTGAAGTTGCCAAAATAAATGCTATAAAAAAGTTACCATCAGTCGATGTCATTATAATTCCAAATATGAGAGATGTAATTCCAACTATAGATGGAAATGATAAATCAATTTCTCCAAGTGTAACAACAAATGTTGCTGATATAGCAATAATTCCAAAAAAAGGCATTGATTGCATAAAAGCTCTATAAATAGGAAATCTTGTAAATACATGTGGTGCGCCAAGAAAATAAATTAGGAATAGTACTACAGCAATTATAGTAATACTAATTTCAAGTTTGTGAGTTTTTACAAAATAACTATTTAATAAATTATTCATTTAATCTTCCACTTTTATTTTTCCTGATTCATGAAGTTGAATCATTTTTTGAACAAGCTCTTCCCTTGAAATATCTTCTTTATTAAATTCCCCAACAACCTCACCTCTATCTAAAATAATAAATCTATCTGCAGCTCCATATACGTGTATAATATTATGATCGATAAATATTGCAGATTTGTTTTCATTTTTTAAACCTTTTACAAAATTAAGAACTTTTTCTGTTTCTTGTATCGATAATCCCATTGTTGGTTCATCTAATACGATTAAATCAGAATTAAAATATAATGATCTACCGAAAGCTACACCTTGTTTTTCTCCACCAGACAGACCCATTACTTGAGAATCAACTGTTATAGCTTTTGAAGTAAAACCTATATAGTCCCGTAAAATTTTTTCTGCTTCTTTTCTTTGTTTTTTTATATCTAAAAAACCAAATGAATTTGTAATTTCTCTTCCTGCAAAGATATTTCTATATAATTCTTGCTGATCACATAATGCTCTTTCTTGATACACTGCTTCAATCCCCATTTTTCTTGATTGAGCAACTGATTTAATTTGTACTTCTTTTTCTTTAAAAAAAACTTTTCCCGAGTTTGGACTATGAACTCCAGTTATAACTTTAATAAGTGTAGATTTTCCAGCTCCGTTATCACCGATTAAAGCTACTACTTCACCTTTATTTATTTTGATATTCACATCTTTTAAAACTTTTACGTTTCCAAAGTTTTTGTAAATATTTTGTAATTTTAAGAGTTCTTCAGCCATTAAAATAAACCTGCCTTATAATAAAATAAGGCAGGCTATAATATTTAATTTATCTGATTTGTACTGCTGCTAATGGAGCAACAGCATCAACGTTATCAGCTGTAACAAATGCAGCACCAGTATCCATTGCTAATCCAGCCATTCCATATTTTGTACTTAGGAATAACTGAACAATTGGCATATATCCTTGGATAAATGGTTGTTGATCAATTACAACGTCAATGTATCCAGAATTAATTCCGTCAACAATTGGAGCTGATAAATCAAATCCAGCACCACATACTTCTTCAGTACCATGACCTGCAGCCTTCATATATGTTGGTAAACTTGCAGTTAATCCACCATGATCTGTAATAGCCATTTTGATATCAGGATTTGCACTATAAGTAGCAACGTACATAGGAGTTCCCTGAGATGCATCTGAGTTTACATTATCAGGAATTTCTTGATAAACTACCTCAACACCTGCTGCTTCAACACCAGCTATTGCACCTTTAGTTCTTTCTCCTCTATTTGGCATACTTGCAAGACCCCAGATAAATGCTTTATCTCCAGCTTGTAGACCACAAACTTCAACAGCTTTTTTACCTAGATTGAATCCAGCATCAAATAGATCTGCACCTGCATAACCAAATCCTTCAGTTTTATATTCTGATTCAAGATCGGGAAGAGGTGTATTCATAGTAGTAATTACTATACCCATTTCTCTTGCTTCTTGAATGATAGGTCTCATTGCAGCGTCTCCTGGAAAACCATAGATTGCAATTCCATCAGGCTGTAAAGCAACAGCTTCTTTAAATTGTTTAATCATGATTTCTGAGTTCCACTGTGACCAGTAGTAATCTACTTCACAACCAGTGTGTTCAGCAGCAGCTACTGCACCATTGTAAACGATAGTTCCAAATGGGCCACCTTCTGGACCACCTGGAAAAAATATAAATTTCTTATCACAGCTGTAATCATTTTTTGCTACTGCTGAAGTAGATGCAAAAGCAAAAAATAAAGCAATGACAGCAAAGATTTTTTTCATAATTCCTCCAAATAATTTATGCATTAATTTATAAGTAAATAAATCAATAATACAATTAAATTAAAGTATTAAAGATCTTATTACAAATTAAATCCCTCTTTCTTTTGATAGATAAAATAGTCGCACTTATTTACCAATTTAAAGCAATTTTTATATTTATAAGATTATCAAAAAGTGCTATTTTTTCATTATGGATGTTGATTTAGGTAAATGGTATCGAGCAAATATAGATAAAAAAGAATTCAAGCAGTTATGCAAGAAATCTGATTGGCAGGGTTTTAAGCATATGATTATTTATTTTTCATCTCTGTTTCTCTTTGGATATCTTGCGTATGTCACTTGGGGCACTTGGTGGTCATTATTATTTTTTATAATATACGGAAATATTTGGGGATGCAGCGATGCTATATGGCATGAAACTGGTCACAGAACTGCTTTTAAATCTAAATTCTGGAATGATTTCTTTTATTATATTGCTAGTTTCATGGATAATTTTGAACCTATCAGATGGAGATATTCTCACTATCATCATCATACTTATACTCAATTTAATGATCCTGTAGATTTTGAAATACATGTAAAAAAACCAACTGACTTGATTGTGTTTTTCTCTCATTACATTCCATTCTCTGGTTTTATTTTCTTTAAAAATTCTCTTCAATGGGAAACTATAAAACATGCATTTGGTGTAACTACTGATGTAATGAAAGTTTGTATTCCAAAAAATGAAAGATGGAAATGTAGATTATCTGCGTGGAGTCATCTTTCTATTTGGATAATTAGTATAGCTTCTTCAGTTTACTTTCAAAGTTGGCTTCCAGTTCTATATGTTTTATTGCCTAATTTTTATGGAAAGACCCTTGTTATGCTTATGGGTCTTACTCAACACGCAGGACTTAGAGAAGATAAAAGAGACCATAGGTATACAACTAGAACAGTATATTTAAATCCAGTTTTAAGTTTTTTATATTGGCATATGGAATATCATGTTGAGCACCATATGTTCCCTCAAGTTCCCTCACATAATTTACCTAAGCTGCATGCTATGATTAAAGATCAATTACCACCTGCCAGAAAAGGTCTTCTTGGGGCTTATAAAGAAATTATTCCAGCACTCATAAAACAAGCAAAAAATCCTGACTATCAAATTCCATTATCTGTTCCAAGCAACGCTTAGACTGAGTGAAAAATAACATTATAATTTTAGGTGGTGGTCAAGCCGGAATCTATGCTGCTAGAGAGATCAGACAAATTGATTCAAAATCAAATATTAAAATTTTAGGTGAAGAAAATTTATTACCATACGAAAGACCTCCTTTATCTAAAGATTTTTTTCTAGATAAAAAAAAAGAAGAAGATCTTTATTTTCACTCTAGCGACGTACTAAAAAATGAAAATATAGAATTTGAAAATATATCAATTAATAAAGTTGATTTTGAAAATAAAAAACTTTTTGCAAAAAATGATAATGTTTACTCTTATGATAGTTTGCTTATTTCAACAGGTTCTGAAAATAAAAAAATTACTTTAGATAATAATTTAAAGAATGATATTTATTATCTAAGAAATTTAGAAGAAGCAAAAAAAATTAAAGAAATAGTTTCAAATAAAAATAAAATAACAATTATTGGTGGCGGTTTTATAGGCTTAGAAATTGCTTCATCTTTATCTCAGCTTCAAAAGAAAGTAATTGTTATTGAAATTGGTAGTCAACTTATGGGAAGAATTATACCTAAACAAATTGCTGATTTAGTTCAAAAAACTCATATAGAACATGGAAATGAAATAATATTAAATAAACAGATTGAAAAAATAACAAAAAAAAATAGCGATTATGAAATTTTATTAAATGATAATTCTTTAATAGAAACAGATTTTATAATTGCAGGCATAGGTTCAACCCCAACTGTAAAGTTATTTGAAAATACAAATTTAAAGCTTGATAATGGTATAGTTACTAATCAATTTTGTGAAACTTCTATTAAAGATGTTTATGCAGCAGGTGACGTATCTAATTTTTATCATCCATTCTATGAAAGAAATATGCGACTCGAGTCTTATCAACATGCACAAAATCATGGAATATGTGCTGGAAAAAATATTGCTGGAGTAAAAACAGAATACAGTTCAATTCCTTGGATGTGGTCTGATCAATTTAATTTGAATCTTCAACTGACTGGTATTTGTGATGAGTATGATGAAATCATCGAAAGAGGTAATGATATTAATAATGGTGTTATTTATTTTTTCCTAAAAAATAATAAAATAAGAGGAGCGTGTGGTGTTGGAGTCATAGGAAAAGTAGGCCGTGACATTAGAATAACTTCTAAATTAAGTGAAAAAAATACCATTGTAGATAAACAAATTCTCTCAGATCAAAATCTAAAATTAAATAAACTTATGCAAAAATAACAATTTAATTATTTTGTATTTATTTTCATAAAATAGCTATTATATACAATCTATGTCTGAAGAAAATTGGATTGAAGTAGGGTCCACAGATAGTATTGAAGAAGAGGATCTAATCAGATTCGATCATCAAGATAAAACTTTTTGTGTGTATAAGCTAACAGATGGTTTTTATGCTACTGATGGAATTTGTACACACGAGGCGGTTCATCTTGAAGATGGTTTGGTTATGGATGATGAAATTGAATGTCCAATGCACCAGGGAATTTTTAATATTAAATCTGGTGAAGCCTTAAGCCCACCAGCGTGTGAGGATTTAAAAACATATCCAGTTAAAGTTGATAATGACAAAATTTTCATTAAGATAGACTAACTATTTTTTTGGAGATTTTATGAGCAGAAAAAAACTTACAGTTTATGATTATTTGCAATGCAAAGGTAAAAGACAACTAAGTGTTATGTTTGTGCATAATGCTGATGAAGCTGCAGCAGCTGAAGAGGCAGGCATTGACATGATTTGTACTTCTCATGATGCTCCACAATTTGGTATTTACAATTCTTTTGATGAGCTTAAGCGAATTCGCGAGGCTGCACCAACTTGCTTTATGCAATCCGGAGGAGCAGTAAGAGTAGCTTCTGAATACGAAGCAATGAAACTATCACACAAGTATTTAGACATTGGTGCAGATGTTATCTATGGTGGTAATTGGAGTTACAAATGGATTAGAGCATTAAGAGATGAGTATGTTCCAATTAATAGTCATGTTGGATTAGTTCCAGGAAATGCTACTTGGATTGGAGGATTTGTTGCACAAGGTAAAACAGCAGATAAAGCCATAAGAATATTAGAACATACTCTTGAGTTACAAGAAGCGGGTGCTATTGGAGTTGAACTCGAAGTAGTTCCACCAAAAGTTGCAGAAGTTATTACGAAAAAAGTTGATATCATGACTCTCT
>CACKQA010000038.1 GCA_902602135.1 uncultured Alphaproteobacteria bacterium | reverse complement strand
TACTTCTAGATCAGAAATAGCAGTTAAAAGTTTTGGATCCCAATTAACCAATCTCTTATCTTTATAAATAATTCCATCATTATATAAATTTACAAAAACTTTCCTAACGGCATTTGAAAGACCTTCATCCATAGTAAATCTTTCTCTTGACCAATCTGCAGAAGCGCCAAGTCTTCTTAATTGATTACTTATCTGACCACCCGACTCTTTTTTCCATTCCCATACTTTTTCAATAAACTTTTCTCTACCTAGAGATCGTCGATCTAAGTTTAACTCACTTAATTTTCTTTCAACTACCATCTGAGTAGCAATTCCGGCATGATCTGTCCCTGCTTGCCACAATACTTCCATGCCTTTCATTCTATGGTATCTGATTAATATATCTTGAATTGTGAAGGTTAAAGCATGACCCATATGTAAGCTGCCCGTAACATTAGGTGGTGGCATCATTATAGAATAAGGTTCACCTCCTTTTTGTGGTTTAAAACAATTTGACTGCTCCCATTGCGAATAAAGATTTTTTTCATCTTTTAAAAAATCAAAAAATTTATCAAGCTGCATTGTAACTATTTTGTATCGAAATAATTTTTTAGTAATTTTGGGATTTTCTCGTCAAGTATTTTTTCAATTTTATTTTCTACAAGATAGGAGAGTTTTTGGTCTATAATATCATTAATTTCACTATTTATTTCCTCATCTTTTTGAAGTAATTTTATTGTACCATCACTATTAACCTTTTGATTAAGTATTAAAATATTGGATGATAAATCATTATCTGAGATGTTTTTTTCATCTTCGAGTGCTCTTCTTATAACTTCTAGAGATTCATTGATAGAATTTTTTGTATTCATATAGATATTATAAATGTTTAATTAAATTAATAAAACTCTAATTATAACTAGGAAGATACTCCTCAAATAATTTAATAAGTGAGCCATCTAAAGCTAGTAAGTTAAAATAGTTAATCAGATAGTTTTTATTTGCATTAAAATATTCGACGTTTACGTTTAAAAGATTAGTTTCTGCTTCTATTAGATCAGTAACAGATTTTGTCCCAATGTTGTATTCTTCCTGAGTACTTGCTAGAAGAGTATTTGCATACTCTATAGTTAATAAAGATGTATTTAAATTTGATTTACTGACTAAATAGTTTTTATAATAGTTTGATACCTCAATATTTAAACTTTCTTTAAGATCCTCTAGCTCAATTTCAGTTTGTAAAATTTGTGAATTTATTTTTCTAATATCTGATTTGTCAATGTTTTGCTGAAATATGGGAATTGTTAAAGTTAATCCTATTGATCCGTTAGTATTTTCACTTCCAGCATCTATTCGTGAACCATCCGAATACTCTGTTGAAGCTGTTATATCTAAGGTTGGTCTATTAGAACCTTTTTCTTTTGAGAGATCAAGTTCTTTAATTTTAATATTATTTTGAGCAATTAAAATATTAAAATTATTCTTATAAACTTTAGAAAGTATATTATCAAAATTCAAGTCGTCTTCTGCATTTACATAATCTTCTAAATCAATAGCTTCTTTACCAACAATTGATTTAAATGTTTTTAAACTAATTTTGTAGTTTTGTTCGGCAGAAAAAAGATTAGTTTCAGCAATTGAAAAAGCACTCTCAGCATTTTTCAATTCAGTTATAGTTGCTGATCCTAATTCATATTTTAATTTTACTTCTTCTAAAAATCTTGAAACAGAATCAAAATTCTTTTCGGAAGCCTCTAATGATTTTTCATAATTTATTACGGTTAAATAACCTTCTACAGCTGTTAGCGATAAATCTTGAACTGTTTTATAAAAGTTTATAACTGCATTTTCGTAAATAATTTTTGATCTTTCAATTTCTAAACTTTTTTCACCTCCATCATACAAATTTTGAGTAATACTAATTTTATATTTATCTGTAAAAGTCTCTGGTGTTGTTGATACACCTGCTGCTGATGTTGTATCACTATTACTATATGTACCAGAAATTGTGCCAGTAACTGTTGGAAGTTTTTTGGCTATAGCTACCTCAATAATTTCTTTGCTTTCATTCAGTTTTTCAAAAGCAATTTTTACCTTCAAATTATTTGCAATCGTACTTTTTACAGAATCATCAATTGATAAAGCAAATATAGATTTAGAATAAAT
This sequence comes from uncultured Alphaproteobacteria bacterium, assembly GCA_902602135.1. Taxonomy (GTDB): domain Bacteria; phylum Pseudomonadota; class Alphaproteobacteria; order HIMB59; genus CACPNW01. Next base: position 8,330 of record CACKQA010000038.1, on the reverse strand, counting down.
AAGTAATAACAATAATATAAATAATCTCATTTAAAATTTAAAATCCTCTTGTAGTTCTTGAATTTGATAACTGCTCATTACATCAAATAAATACTCAGATGAATATAAATCTTCATTTCTTATAATTTTATAGGCTTTACCCAGATTATCATATATTTTTTTAATATATATTAACCTACCTCCATTCATTGCTAGTTGCTTTTTTAACTTATCAGTTATTTTAAATATTGGTCCGTCAATAATAATTAAGTTGAATGGAGCTTTATCAGATACTCCATCTAATAAATTATGATTAAATAAACTAATATTGGTATTATAAGTATTTTTTATATTATGTTCTAATAATTTAAATAGTTCTCTATTTTCTTCTACAACATGAAGTTCTTTGCATAATGAGCTAATTAAAGCAGAAAAGTAGCCCGTTAAGCCTCCTATATGCAATACCTTATCATTAGGTAAAATTTTTGAATATTTTATAATTTGAGCTAGGTGTAAATTTTTAAGATATCCTCTTTTGTCAGTTATATCTAAATTATTATCTAGGTAACAATTCTTACCTAAGCTGACATCCAAATAATTTTCTTTAGGAGTATTTTCAAATATTTGTAGGATTTTTTCTTCATTAATTTTGTTTGGTCTCAACTGATTAACAACCATATTTTTTCTTGCAATTTCAAATGTTTCACTCATTTCTTAAAGGATGCTTTATATAAACCTATTATATAATCAATTATTTAAATTATATTATTAATCTTTAGAATTTTTTTTCATTAATTGACTAGAAATAATATAGTGATAATTGTCATTTTTTTTAGGCTCGGTGGCAGAGTGGTGATGTAGGGGCCTGCAAAGCCTTGCACAGCGGTTCGATTCCGCTCCGAGCCTCCAAATTTTTCTTGTTTTTTAATTTTTTTTTATTATCAACTAAATTGTGTTCCTCGGTAGCTCAGTGGTAGAGCAATCGGCTGTTAACCGATCGGTCGCTGGTTCGAGCCCGGCCCGGGGAGCCATTTTATCTAAGCCTTAACTTCCACCAATTCTTCAAAACGTGTTGTGTAACATGGGGATACGTTTTCTCTTTTCATCTTCCATATTTTTTCTATACCTTCAGAAGCTATCTTTAACGTTGAACTTCCATATCTAGAATTAATATTATCAATAGTATTCATTATTCTATCCGATGTATCACGATCATAATCAAGCAATCCTCTAGTTACATTGTGCCTACTAAGACCATATAATATGATGCCAGCTTTTTTATAACGAAATCCTGGTCGGTATATTTTTCTAATTCCTTCAAGAGCTCTTTTAACAATTTTTATGCTATTATTTGTTGGAAAAGGTAAGTGTAGTTTTATTGAATTTGAATATTGTTTCTCTCTTCTATTAAAATGATTTGTTAAAACAAAAACACTCATCGACTCAGCTACTAACCCCTCTTCCCTTATCTTCTCTGATACTCTTGATCCATAAGTTGATATTGATTCCTCCAAATCAAATAATTTTTCTATTGGCTGACTAAATGATCTTGAGACACAACAACTTTGTTTGTCACTTGGAACCAAATCAAGGTCTAGACACGATACACTATTTAATTCTAGGTATGTCTTCTCTCCCACTACACCCATATTTTTTCTTATCCATCCTCTGTCCATTTGAGAAAATTGATAAGCATTATGAATATTATATTTTTTCAGGAAAAGAGATAATCTTCTTCCAATGCCCCATACTTCTTCAATGGATGTTAATTCTAATGCTTTTTTTATTTCTATTTTATTTTTTAGTATGCACACACCTTTATAGTCTGGTTGTTTTTTTGCTAAATGATTAGCTATTTTTGATAGTGTTTTTGTTGGGCCCACTCCAATACTAACTGGAATACCAACCCACCTCTTAATTGTTTGTCTAATATGTCTGCAATAAGTGTTTAGCTCATAGTTCTCAAAACCATTTAAACCAAGAAATGCTTCATCTATGGAGTAGATTTCTACCTCTGAAGAGAAACTTGATAAAGTCTCCATCACTCTCTGAGAAATATCACCATATAAAGAATAATTAGATGAAAAAACTTTAACATCATTTTTTTCAATAATATTTTTTGCTTTAAAATAAGGTTCACCCATTTTTATCCCTAATTTTTTTGCTTCTTTTGATCGTGCAATGATACAACCATCATTATTGGAAAGTACAACAATTGGTTTTCCTATAAGTTTTGGATTAAATATTCTTTCACATGACGCATAAAAATTATTACAATCTATCAATGCTATAGATTGATTTACTGAGTTATGATTTCTATTAAGTAGTTTTGTGTATGACATATGTCACTACCCCCCATATAAAACACTCCATTTCCTCTTTAACTTGAATACTAGGATACTCACTATTGGCAGAAATTAAAAATAGTGACTGATCTTTCTTTTTCAGTTTTTTAACTGTTAGGTCACCAAAGATGGAGGCTATAACAATATTGTCGTTACGAGGTGTAATACTTCTATCAACAATAAGTAAATCACCTGATAATATGCCTGCATCGGTCATAGAAGGGCCATTAGCTTTAACGATATAGGTTGCTGTTGGACGTTGAACCAAATATTCATTAAGATCAAGTTTGTTTTCCATATAATCAGTAGCTGGAGATGGAAAACCTGCAGATACTGTATCAAGAAAATAAGGTGTTATTTGATCTCCTTTGGATTCAGCTTTAAATATTAAGTTTTCTATTTTTTTATACATAATATTAGAAAAAATATTTAAATAATTGATAAATAATAATTATATTATTTATAAAATTATTTGTTCTACTTTTGTTCTAATTTATTCAGAATGAGAAAAAAGTCAATATAATATTTTTAAAATACTGTTAAAAAACGCTATGACAAAATTATTCGAAGATGATGCATACATTAAAGAATTTAAAGCAAAAATTATAGGTATTGTGAAAGAAGAAAATCGTATTGAGTTAGATAAGACAGCATTTTATGCAAAAAGTGGTGGTCAACCTGGGGACACAGGTGCAATAGAAGCTGAAAGTATAAAAATACAAGTTTTAGATACTATTAAAGAAAATAATAAAATAATAAATATTGTAGATGATCTCAAAGATCTTGAAGAGAATATTGATATAATTGGAAAAATAAATTGGGATTTACGATACAAGCATATGAGAATGCATACTGCACTGCACTTGTTGTGTTCTATAGTCCCTTTAGGAGTAACTGGCGGTCAAATTGGTTATGAAAAAAGTCGATTAGATTTTAATGATCCAGATAAACAAATAAATAAAGAAGAATTAGAAGAAAAAATAAATTTGTTGGTTGAAGATAATCATACCGTTACTAGTGAAGTAATTGAAAGTGGTATATTGGAAGAAAAACCTGAGCTAGTCAGAACTATGTCAGTAAAACCTCCGCAAGTAGATGGTAAAATAAGATTAATTAGAATTGGTGATATTGATTTACAACCTTGTGGTGGTACACATGTGAAATCAACTAATGAGATTGGTAAAATTCAAATCGGCAAAATAGAAAACAAAGGTAAAATGAATAGAAGAGTTAATTTATTGTTATCTTCTTAAATTACTGATGAAGAATCTGACTTAAAAATAACTTTGTACGATCACTCTCTGGATCATTAAAAAACTTATCTGGGCTAGCTTCCTCAACAATTTTTCCTTCATCCATAAACACCATTCTATCAGCAACTGTTTTAGCAAAACCCATTTCGTGTGTTACAACGATCATAGTCATTCCCCCTTCAGCTAAATCAACCATAACATCTAAAACTTCTTTAATCATTTCAGGATCTAGAGCTGAGGTTGGCTCATCAAAAAGCATAATGTTAGGGTTCATTGCAAGGGATCTTGCAATAGCCACTCTTTGTTGCTGGCCTCCAGATAGTTGACCGGGATATTTATTTGCTTGCTCTGGGATCTTAACAATCTCTAATTGTTTCATTGCGAGCTCTTCTGCTTCAGCTTTAGGCATTTTTTTTACCCAGATTGGAGCTAATGTTATGTTTTCTTTTACAGATAAATGAGGAAACAAGTTAAACTGTTGAAATACCATGCCTACTTCTTTTCTAACACTATCAATATTTTTTAGATTACCTGTAAGCTCAATTCCATCTACAACAATTTTACCTTCTTGATGTTCTTCTAATCGATTAATGCATCTTATCATTGTTGATTTACCTGATCCTGAAGGACCACAGACAACTATTCTTTCTTTCTTTTTTACTTCTAAATTCACATCTTTTAGAACTTGGAAATCACCAAACCATTTATTAACATTTTGTAATGAAATTATTGAATTTTCTGACATAATTAATCTGCTCCCATATTAATACCTGTTTTTAGTTTCTTTTCCAAATACAAACTATATCTGGACATTGAAAAAGTGAAAATAAAAAAAACTAATGCAACAAAGACGTAAACTTCATTGGATAAACCCATCCAAGTAGCATCAGCTAATGCCCCTCTTCCTATTCCAAGTAAATCAAGTAAACCAATAATAATTACTAGAGTTGTATCTTTAAACAATCCAATAGAAGTATTTACAATAGATGGTATTGAAATTCTAATAGCTTGGGGAAGTATAATTTTTCTATTCATTTGCCAATAACTCAATCCGACTGATTGAGCAGCTTCATATTGCCCCCTTGGAATTGCTTGTAAGCCTCCACGAATAACTTCAGCCATATAAGCAGCTTGAAATAATGTTACAGCAACAAGTACTCTCACCAATCCATCTAAATTTAAACCTTCCGGTAAAAACAAAGGAAGCATTACCATACCAAAAAAAAGAAGTGTAATTAATGGAACACCTCTTATAAATTCTATAAACAAAGTACAAAACATACTTATTACAGGTAACTGAGATCTTCTACCAAGTGCAAGTAAAATGCCTAATGGGAAAGCTATAGCAATGCCGAATACACCAAGGACAAGAGTTACTAATAAACCTCCCCATTTATTAGTAGGAATAATTTGAAATCCAAATCCACCATAAAGCAATACAAACGCTACTATTGGAAAGGCGATAGTAAATTTAATTAAGTGTTTTCTTCCAGGGATTTTTTCTATCAACAAAGGAAGTAGAGCAACTACAAGAAGGAAATATGTTAAGTTAACTCTCCAAACTTGTTCTGATGGATAAAATCCATACATAAATTGATAAAAACGTACAATAATAATTGCCCAACATGCTCCATGATCACCTTCAGGATCAGCTACTCTAGAACAAAAAGTTCTATCAACGATTAATTCTCCTTTATAATTTGTCCAAAAATCTGCACTAAATACAGACCAATCTAAAAACCAAGGTATTAATTGATATAGAAAATATATGACAAGAAGTGTAATAAATGAATTTACCCAATTTGAAAATAAATGTTGTCTACACCAACCAAGAATACCAGTTGTTGCAACAGGTGGTTTCCTTGTTTCAAAATTTGAATTATTTTCCATTATTTTTCCTTAAATTGAATGCTTCTGTTATAAATGTTCATAAAAAAAGAAATAGTTAAACTTATTAGTAAATAAGTTGCCATAGTTATAGCCATGCATTCAATAGCTTGACCCGTTTGGTTTAAACTAATTCCACCAAAGCCATGTACAAGATCTGCATATCCAACAGCAATTCCTAAAGAAGAATTTTTTGTTAAATTTAGATACTGACTTGTTAAAGGCGGTACTATTACTCTTAATGCTTGAGGAATAATAATTAATCTCATAATCCAATTTTTTTTCAATCCTAATGCTCCAGAAGCTTCTCTTTGTCCTTTAGTAACAGATAAAATTCCAGATCTTACTGTTTCAGAAATAAAAGCTGCGGTGTAAATTGATAAGGCGAGAAACATTGCTATAAATTCAGGTCTAATAACTGCGCCTCCTTTAAAATTAAAACCTTTTAAAACTGGATATTCTAAAGTTATAGGAGATCCCATGATAAAAAATACAACTAAAGGTAAAAAAACTATTATACTTAAGTTAGTTGTAAAAATTGGAAACTGTTGACCAGTAGTGTCTTGTCTTTTCTTAGCCCATCTAGCTATAAAAAAACTTATAATAAAACCTAAGACAAGACTAAGAATAACAATGTTTGAACCGTCAAGAAATATAGGTTTTGGTCCAAATAATCCTCTGTTTGAAATATAAAATGTTTCCCAAATCTGTGGGGCTTGTTTTATTCTTGGTAATTGAATTAAAATTGCATACCATAATATAATTTGAAGAAGCAAAGGTGTATTTCTAGTAAACTCAACATAAATATAAGCAATTCTACTCAAGAGCCAATTAGAAGATAGTCTTATTATACCAACTATAAAACCTAGAATTGTTGCGGCTATACAGCCACAAAAAGAAACTAAAAGTGTGTTTAAAACTCCAACAAAATAAACTTTTAAATGAGTATCTGTTGACTTAAAATCAAGAAAGGGGGAAAAACTAATATCAAAGCCAGCCGGGTTATTTAAAAAACCAAATCCTGTTGCAATATTTCTCTTTTCAAGATTGTAAGCAGTTGTATTAATTACAAAATATAAACCTAATGCAAAAAAACCAACAACAAGAGTTTGATATAAAATACCTCTAAATTTTTGATCTTGAAATAAATTATTTTGCATTTCTACTAAAAAAAATTGGGGGGATTTTCATCCCCCCATTTATTATATTAAAAACTAATTAGTTTCTATCTAAATGGTGGAGCGTATAAAATACCTCCATCAGTCCATAATGCGTTTAGATTTCTGCCAATTCCAAGAGGTGTATCAGGTCCGATATTTCTATCAAAAGACTCTGAATAGTTACCAACTTGTTTAATGATATTATAAGCAAAATCATTGCTTAATTCTAACATTTCACCGTAACCACCTTCAACTCCAAGTACTCTAAGCACTTCAGGAACATTGGAACTCTTCATATCATCTACATTTGAAGAATTAATTCCTAACTCTTCTGCAATGATAAGAGTATTTAGAGACCAACGTACAACATCACCCCACTGGTGATCACCATGTCTTACAAGTGGTCCAAGAGGTTCTTTTGAAATGATATTTGGTAGAACAACCCATTTATCTGGATCATCAGCTTGTGCTCTTGTAGCAGAAAGACCTGATGCATCAGTAGTGTATACATCACATCTACCTGCAAATAAGTTTTCTCTTGCTTCATCATTTGTTTCGATTGGAAGTGCTTCATAACCAATACCATTAGCTCTGAAGAAATCTGCTAAGTTTAACTCAGTAGTAGTTCCTGTTTGAATACAAACTGTAGCACCATCAAGACCTGTTGCATCATCAACACCTAAAGCAGATGGAATCATGAAACCTTGTCCGTCATAGTAGTTTACACCAACAAACTCAAAACCAAGATTAACATCACGACTTAAAGTCCAAGTAGTATTTCTTGCAAGCATATCAATTTCACCAGACGCTAAAGTTGGGAAACGTGATTTACCAGTTGTAGTTGTAAATTCAACTTTGCTTGAGTCTCCAAAAATTGCTGCTGCAACTGCACGACATACGTCTACGTCAAAACCAGCCCAGTTTCCAGCATCATCAGGTGCTGCGAAACCAATAAGACCAGTGGTTACACCACATTTAAGAAAACCTCTATTTTTTACATCATCTAAAGTTCCAGCATTTGCAGAAAATCCAAAAGCTAAAACCGCGAAAATAGATAGTAATTTTTTCATATTATTTTCTCCGTTTAAATAATTATTTAAATATCTTTTTTCAAAGATTGCTTCCCTATACCAAATTTATAAGCTAATCCAAATGATACATTTTGTATTTTAATATTTTTCTACAATTAGTGTTTAAATATTAATAATATACTAGATATAGATATAGTGAAAATTAAAACAAAGCTTACTAAGATAGGAAGAAATCCACTCAAACAAAAAGGTTTTATCAATCCTGGTACCTATAAAGGATCAACTATGATCTTTAATAGTTATCAGGATTATTTAAATGATATTAAAAATGCAGATGATAGAAGAACATTTTATGGAATTAATCAAAATCCTTTTCATAAACAATTAGAAGATAGTATCTCAGAATTATATCATTGTAATGATACTGTCTTGTCTCCTTCTGGACTTGCTTCAATAATAATTCCTTTTTTTGCTATATTAAAATCTGGAGATGAAGTTTTAATAAATGATAGTGTCTACAGCCCAACAAGAACTTTTTGTGAAAATATTCTTAAACAATACAAAGTAAAAATAAAATATTTTCATCCAATAGATAAAATTAATAATTTTGAAAAATTAATAAATAAAAAAACAAAACTAATTTATTTAGAATCTCCTGGAACTGCTACATTTGAT
>CACKQA010000037.1 GCA_902602135.1 uncultured Alphaproteobacteria bacterium | reverse complement strand
ATCTACTCCAATTACTTCATGGTGATGCCCGTGTCTTAATGGAAGATATTCAAGAGATTCAATTAAAATTTTATCAAATACACCTAGATTTACTACATCTCTTGATAAATTGACAAAATGATCAACTACGTCCGAATTAAAGGGACATAGAGAGTGTGTGATTGGATCACCCCAAGCATTATATACAGATGTATTGGGATAATTATTTCCAATTCCAGAATTATGAGTTCCAAGCATCCATGCGCATAATTTGATATTATTTTTTTTACATTGATTTGATAATTCTTCCCAAAACTGACTCCAATTCTCAGTAAGATTACTTATAGGGGATTGAAAACTATGATTTTTATGCCAACTACTTGGATTGAAGTATAAAGCACCAGGTTCAGGAAAATATATTTTTCTTTTTTTACTATGTGGTAAAAAAAACATTCCTGAGTGATAATTTACAGTAATATAAATTGCATTAAGTCCGCTCCTCTTTACTGCATCAATAATTTCATCATAACCTTCATCAATTATATCCCAGGGATAACAAAATAAAGCTAAATCTTTTTTATTCATTTTTACCATTTAAAGGTTTTGTCCATTTTGAAAAATCTTCAATAAATTCTGAAACTTTATCTGTTATTATCTCATAAAGTTCAGTCCCTTTCTTTTTAGAAGCTAGACTTGGTGATCCAATAACTCCATGATCTGAAAGCTCTTTAAAGCTTGCACTTACTCCAACTGAACCACCTGATAAAAGGTCAACTCCTGTATATGAAGATCTTTTTAATGGGTTGTCGACAATTTTATCTTTTTTAACTATCTCCTCTTGCATATGTAACATAAGTGCTGTTTCCATTTCACATGCATGATTTATTCCACCAAGATCAGAATCTCTCCACTCATTAATTTCTTTCATAGCAAAATCCCAATATGATGCTGTAGCTATATAAATATTTTTATCGTATTTTAACTTTTGTCCAACATTTTTAAGAATAGCAATATTGCCTCCATGCCCATTCAAAATAAGTATTCTTTCTAATTTATTTTTTACCAAACTCTCAACTATATCCAATATAACATTTGTTAATGTTTCATCCTTAATAGAAATCGTACCAGGAAAATCCATATGATGTGGTGAATAACCTGACCAAATAACTGGTGCAACAACTGCATTAATATTCTTTTGATGAGATTTTTTTACAGACTCATTGGCAATATTATTAACCATAAATTCATCTACTTTGAGCGGTAAATGTTTTCCATGCTGCTCGAATGCACCAAGAGGAAGAAGAACTACCGGATCTTTATCTGATAAGTCCTTAACTTCCTCCCATGTATAATTACCCAAATTAACTTTCATAATTTGCGTATTTTATTAATTATGATCTGCTCGCATTAATTTGCTTAACAGCATCATTTAAAGCATCTTTAGCACTTTTCTTTTGAGTCAATGCTAATGAAACTTCATTTGATAATAATTCAACCCATTGATTTCTATCTGCAGAAAAACCTGCATCTACAGGATATAGATATGAGTCTTTAATAACACCTGCCATTGATATATTTTTTAGAACATCTGGATGATCTAGAGCAGGTTCTAAAGATGGTGCCCAAGGCGAAGTTGAACCTTGCAATATCTGTTTGTCTGGACTTAAAGCCATTTCGATAAATTGCATTCCTGCCTCAGGATTATCTGAATATTTAGGTATTGCTAAAAATTCTGATCCATCCACAGATGCAGAAGTTTCTAATGCAGGAAGTGGTGCTATACCACTCATCCCTTGCACTGCAGAATCTTCTGTGAAATTTGCAATTCCACTAATAAATGGCCATGTTAAGAAAAATCCTCTTTTCCCTGCCATATAGCTTGGAGATGCATCAAATACCCAAGTGTAAGTAGGCGTAGCTGGGTCAATGATTTTATCTTTATGTAAAAGATCAACCATCATATTTAAAGCTTCAACACCCGCATCACTATTCATGATTGGATCTAGATTTCCGTCTAAGAAACTTCCTCCATTCGCTTGAAGCAAAGCTCCAAAAGTCCAAAAACTATGAGTACCTGCCCAAGCATCAACAATACCATATACATCATTATCCGGATCGTTAATTTCTTTAGCAAAACGAATAAGTTCGTTCCAAGAATTTTTTGTACGATGCCAATTATTAGGCGCTTCTGTATCCAATCCTGCATTTTTAAGTAAATTTTTATTCCAGTGCAGTACTGGGCATCCAATCGTAATTGGGGCAGCATAGACTTTGCCTTTGTAAGTTGCAGCAGTTAGACTGTTTTCCATAACGCCATTTGGTTTTAACGTATTATTGACAAAATCACTCATATCCATCAACCAACCCTTATCAGCTAAACCAGCAATTTCTGAAGCAGTCACAAATATTGCATCACCTACACTTTTTCGTGCAATATACGCTGAATTTAATTTAACAGATAGATCTGGTGTTGTTACTGTTTCTATACTTGGTGTAACACCATATTTTTCTGCATAAGCAGGAGCTAAAGCTTGCAAATAATCCATATGTGAACCGAGTAAAAGACTAACTGGTTTAGTGTTAGCAGCAAATGCATACTTCATACCAACTTGCGATAATAGAGTACCTGCTAGAGCAGCAGAACCTGTATGGTTAATAAACTTTCTCCTAGAGATCTTTTTTTTCATTTTACCCTCCATTAAAATGATTATAAAAAGATTGAACCGTATTTAAAATATAAAGTCAATAATGAACGAATTAAATATATCTAATTCATTTAAACTTTAAATTTTAATAGTAAAAATTGATTAAATATCGGTATTTTTGATATTCTATAAAATTATATATATATATTTTTTATATGCATTTTATGCATATCAAAATTCAGAAATTTATACTGTTATTGCATATAAAAGTTATTACATAAAAGGAGAAAGGAATTTTATATGATTAATGTTTTTAATTTTTTTAACAAAGTATATGAAGATTTAAGTGACAAAAACTACAATAGAGATGAGGATTTGATAAAATATTTTAAATCTGAATACGGAAAGGAATGGAAAATAGAATTAGATAAGCATCTTTTAAAAACTGAATTTGATATAAATAAGAAAGCCGCATAATCGGCGGCTTTACTTAAATTTTCAAAGTTACTCTCTTAAGCCAATTTCTCTCTTCATCTCCAAGGAAAGACTCTAATTTTTCATACACCTGTGAGTGGTATTTATTTAGCCACTCTTTCTCAATTTCATTTAATTGAGTGCTATCAATAAGATCTAAATCAATTGGACACCAAGAAATAGTTTCAAAGTATAATTTTTTATTAGCATTCTCATTAATAACAACTAAGTTTTCAGTTCTTATCCCATATTCATTTTCTTTATAGTATCCAGGTTCATTGGATAAAATCATTCCTGGAAGCAACTCAACGCTATCAAACATTGATTTTTTTGCAATACGTTGTGGAGCTTCATGAACACTCAAAAAACTTCCGATACCGTGACCGGTACCATGATCATAATCTAAATTAATTTCTTGCAAACTTTTTCTTGCAAGATAATCAATATCTGTACCTTTTGTTCCTTTGTTAAAAACATGATTTGATAGAGCAATATGACCTTTAAGAACTCTCGTAAATCTATCTTTTTGTTCTTTTGTTGCTTCACCTAAAATTATAGTTCTTGTTATATCGGTTGTTCCATCAAAATATTGCCCTCCTGAGTCAACAAGGTAAATATTATTATCTGAGAAAGATGACTTTTCTTCTTCAGTAACACGGTAATGAGGAAGGGCTGCATTTTTATCAATTGCTGATATTGTATCAAAAGATAGAGAATGAAATAATTCGTTTTTTCTTCGAAGATTTTCTAAATGATTTGCAACACTTATTTCATCATTTGATTTAGGATCCATTATATTTTTTAACCAATAAATATATTTAGTAACACTTACGCCATCTCTTATATGTGCTTTTTTGGCCCCATCTATTTCAGTTTGATTTTTGATAGCTTTTAACAAAATACATGGATTTGCTAAATTTTTAGTATTTATTTTTTGTTTTCTTAAAAGATCGAAAAAATAATATGTAGTGGAATTGAAATCTAAACCAATTGATTCAGATGATTTAATTTTATTAAAAATTGATCCGATGTTTTCAATATTATTAATATTAATTAGTGTTTGGATTTCCTTTTTTAGTATTTCTGGCATTGCAGACTCTTTAATATACAAAGAGTGTTTATTATTTTTTGAAATTAGAAGATAAGAATAAAGGAGTGGTGTATATTTAATATCATCTGCTCTTAAATTTAATAGCCAAGCAATATTATCAAGCCCAGAAACAAAGTAATAATCAATTTCATTTTGATCTAAAAATTTTTTTAAAATATCTAATTTTTCACTTCTGCCCTGGCCAGAAAAACTTGTTGGGTGATCAAATATATCTGTATACTTAGTTTTTGGTTGGTTTTCCCATATTAAATCAACAAAATTTTTATCTATTAGTTTGAGTTGAGATGTTGAATTCTCTAACATTTTTTCCACTTTTTCAATTTCTATAATTGAATGAAGAGTTGGATCTAATGCAATTTTTAATTCTTTTTCTAATAAAATTTTTTCTAAATCTGTCCAAAAGCTATTTAAGTGTTTTGCTTGAATCTCTTTGGCATTAATTTGAGTATGTGCTTGAAAAGTATATCGTCCATCAACATACAAGAATGCATCTGTTGGCGTTATAATTGCTCTTCCTGCTGAACCAGAAAAGTTTGTTATAAAATTTAATCTTTCTGCATTTGGAGAAATATACTCATTTAAATATTCATCACTTCTATTAATGACAAATATATCGCTATCTTTTTCTTTTAATAGATTTTGTAATTTTTTTAAATTTGATTGATTCATTATAACTTATTAAATAAACTTAAATCAATATTGCCGCCAGAAATCATAACTATAATTTTTTTATTTTTGACATCAATTTTATTATTTAATACTGCAGCTGCTGCAACTGCCCCTCCTGGTTCCACTACTATTTTAAGTTGTTCAGCTAGTAAAATTATGGTCTTTGTTACTTCTTCATCAGAAACACTTAATCCTCCTTCAAGATTATTTGAATTAATTTTAAAGGTTATATTTCCAGGTTGAGGTGCTAATAGTGCATCACAAAAAGATTTGGCATTTTTTTTATTTTCTATAATTTTGCCAGCTTCTAAAGATCTTTTTGTGTCATCAAATTCATCGGGCTCTACAGAATATGATTTTATATTTGGATAAATATGTTTTAGGTAAGTTGATGTTCCTGCAATAAGACCTCCACCTCCACAACAACATAAATAAAGATCAGGTTCAATTGATCGTTCTTCCAAATCATTTACAATTTCAATAGCTGCAGTTCCTTGACCAGCAATTATATCTTCATCATCATAGGGTTTAATAAGAGCTCTATTATCCTTCTTTTGAATTTCAATTCCTATCTCTTCTCTATTTTGAAAATAAGTGTCATATAATATAACTTCTGCTCCATAATTTTTTGTGTTTTCAATTTTTATTTGAGGTGCAGTTTTAGGCATTATTATCTTTGCACTAATGCTATTAATCATAGATGCATAAGCAACAGCTTGTCCATGATTACCTGATGAATATGCCACTACACCTAAGCCTTTTACATTTTCTATTAATTTTGTAATTTTATGTGTAGCTCCACGTAGTTTAAATGATCCAGTATTTTGTAAATTTTCAAGTTTAAAATAAATTTCTGCTTCTAAAAGATTATTTATATAATCATTAGTTACCAAAGGTGTTTTTGTTACCTTTTGATTGATTAATTTATAAGCATTATCAACATTTAAATAGCTAAAATCAGTCATAATTTTAAAGTTTTACATCGTTTTAATGGAATAAACTAAAAAAAAATATATGTATATTATCATGGAACAGGACAAAGTAACTTCGCCTTGCATTAGCGTTTGTAAAACTGACCCAATCTCAGGGTATTGCTACGGCTGTGGAAGAACTAATGAAGAGAAAGATATTTGGAAAGATGAAAATACTTCAAATGAATGGAAACAAAATAATTTATCTGAACTAAAATCTAGATTATCAGATTGGCAGTTAGAAGCATTTGAAGAATCTTATAAATCTAAGGTTGAAACAGGTTTATCTCTTATTAAGAAAAAATTAGCAGAAAATCGTAAAAATTGAAAAGTTTAATATTTTTTATTTTTATTTTATTTTTTTCATTCAATCTTCAATCTCAAAATAAAATGATACTTGATAACTTAGAAACACCTGGAATTTCTTCTCAAGGTCAAAATTGGGCTTTTTTTACTGATGGAGTAATGGGTGGATTATCCCAAGGTAAAGCGATTATATCAAAAGTTAATGATGTTAATTGTTATCATATGACAGGAGACGTTACGACTGAAAATAACGGTGGCTTTATACAAATAAGAAATCAATTAAAACCTTCAATATCAACTGAAGAGTTTGAAGGTGTTTATTTTAAAGTGTTTGGTAATAATGAAGAGTATTCAATTCATGTAAGAACTGCTCTAACGATGGCTCCATGGCAATATTATAAATATAGTTTTAAAACTAATTCTGAGTGGACAGTAATAAAAGCACCCTTTAGTGAATTTAAAAAATCAAATGCATATCAACCTAAAAAATTAGTTGGTCAGAATATCAAAACATTAGGTCTGGTTGCTGGATTTAAAGATTTTCAAGCAGATATTTGTTTATCAGAGATTGGCTTTTATTAATAATCTATTTTCAATAAATACAATCCTTCAGGTGGCGCAGTAACCCCGGCAAATTCTCTTTTTTTGGATTGAATAATTTCTGAAATAGATTTTTCTATTTTATTAAGTCCTATATCAACTAGTGTACCGACCATGATTCTAACTTGAGAATGTAAAAAGGATTTAGCTGATATTAAAAAATTTATTTCATCGTGATTAAAATTTATATCCAGTGAATTAATAGATTTAATTGGTGATTTCGATTGGCAATTTATTGACCTAAAAGAAGACAAATCAAATTTTCCTATAAATTGTTGTGATTGTTTTATTATTTTTTCAGTATCTATTTTTTTATGTACACACCATACTTTGTTTTGTTCTAACGTAATTGGTGACCTTCTATTTAAGATCTTGTATTCATACCATCTCAATTTTGCTGAAAATCTAGAATTAAAATCTTTATCTACTTCTTCAGCATGTAAAATAGATATAGGTTGTGGTCTTAGATAATGATTGATGCCATCTCTAATAGTATCGGTATCAAAATTTTGCTCTAATTCAAAATTAGCTACCTGCCCTCTTGCATGAACACCTGCATCTGTTCGACCAGCTCCAAAAAGTGTTATTTTTTGTTTTGATAGTTTTGCTATTGCCTCTTCAACTAATTGTTGAATAGAAGAACCATTTTCTTGACGTTGCCAACCAACATAATTAGTCCCGTCATATTCTAATATTATCTTATAGTTAGGCATTTATTATATCATTAATCTTAAGACTATATCCTCGAAGAAAATCATCTTTAGAAATAGGATTTTTGCCTTCTCTTTGTAAAATTAGTGGTTCAATACTTCCATCATTGCACCCAATATCAAAGGTCTCGTTAAGAATTGTCGATGCATTACCAATAGAATTTGATTTTCTTGCTTTAATGATCTTAATTCTTTCATTTTGTATAGTAAACCAAGCACCAGGTTTAGGAGAATGTGCTCTTATAAGATTTAAAACTTCATTTACAGATTTATTAAAATTAATTTTTCTATTTAGTGAAGAAATTTTATTTGCATACGTTGCATCATTATCATCCTGGTCAGAATAAGAAATTTTTTTTTCAAATATAAGAGGAATAGTTTCCACTAATAATTTTATTCCAACGTCTGTTAATTTTTGACTTAATTCATTTTTATTACTATCATCTTCTATATCTACTTTTTTTTGCTTAATAATTGGTCCAGCATCTAATTTTTCAATTAGTTGTATTATTGATATACCCGTCTTTTTATCACCACTCATTAAAGAATGCTCTATTGGTGCCGCACCCCTCCATCTAGGCAACAAGGATACATGGATATTGATACAGCCAAATGGGGGAAGATCTAGAATATCCTTTGGCAATATTTTACCATATGCCATAACGATAATTAAATCAGGATTTAATTTTTTCAATATCTCAATAGTATTTTTATCAAACTTATTTGGACAAAAAACTTCAATGTTATTTTTATTTGCAAGTTGATGGACTTCGGATTCAATTATTTTCATTCCTCTAGATTTCTTTTTTGGGGGTTGTGAAAATACTGCGGAAATTATGAAATTACTTTTAATTAAAGCCTCAAGATATTCAGAAGCTATTTTAGGGGAACCCATGAAGACTATTTTTTTATTATTCATTATTTTTTGTTTTTTAAAATTTTTTGTACTTTTTTGATCATTATATTCCTTTTTAATGAAGAAAGATAATCTACAAATAATTTTCCAGAAAGATGATCAATTTCATGTTGTAAAATTCTTGATTCCACTCCACTAACTTCTTTTGTTATTTGTTTGTTATTTTCATCTAAGTACGCGACTACTATATTTTGAGGTCTCTCAATTTCTGCAAATTGTTCAGGAAGAGATAAACAACCCTCTTCCATAACAATTTTTTCTTGAGAGTATGAAACAATATTTGGGTTAAATAATGTATATTGTGTTTCTTTTTTAGTCTCTTGATCTACAAAGAATATAGTCACAATTTGTTTTAGAATTCCAATTTGATTTGCTGCTAAACCTACACCAGGTGCTTTTATCATTATTTGCATCATTTTTTTGGCAATTTCTTTTTCCTTAATTCCAACAGACTGAATTTTATCTGCTTTTTGGCGTAATAGTGGATTTGGTACGTAAAGTAATTTATCCATTTTTATTTATGTAATTTTTTTTCTAGATTGGAATGCTGTATTTAATGTGTTTTCATCTAAGTAGTGTACTTCTCCACCCATAGGGATTCCTTGTGCAAGTCTTGTTACATTTAAATCTTTAAATTTTTCCAGCTTATCTGCAATAACAAAAGATGTTGTTTGTCCTTCCATAGTTGTACTTAAGGCAAGAATAATTTCTTTAACATTATTTGTTTCAATTCTCTTTAGTAGATGTTCTATTTTTAATTCATCAGTTCCTATACCTTGAATCGCTGATAATGAACCGCCTAAAACATTATAGAGGCCACGATAAAATCCTACTTTTTCTAATGTCCACAAATCTGACACATCCTCAACAACACAAATTGTTGCTTTATCTCTTTTAGGATTTGCACAAATATTGCATGGATTAACCATGTCTATATTTCCACATTCTGAACACTCAATAATTTTATTATAAGATAAGTTTAAACTCTCAATTAAAGGAGATAAATTTTTATCTTTATTTTTTAATAAAAAAAGAGCAATTCTTTGAGCCGATCTTCTTCCTAATCCTGGAAGTTTTGAAATATCGTTTATTAATTTATCTATTGGGGATTGCTCCATTTTTAGAAAGGAAGTTTCATTCCTGGAGGTAATGGTAGGCCACCTGTGAGATTTTTCATTTCTTCTTGGGCTGCAGCTTCTCCTTTTTCTTTAGCATCATTTATTGCAGCTACAATCAGATCTTCAAGTATTTCTTTCTCATCTTGTTTAATCAAGCTATCATCAATTGAAATTCTTTTGAAAATACCTTTTGCTGTAGCTGTTACTTTAATAAGACCTCCTCCAGAAGTACCTTCAACTTCAATATCATTTAATTTATTCTGTGCTTCAGCCATTTTCTTTTGCAACTGTTGAGCTTGCTTCATCATATTACCTAAATTAACCATTATTTCTCCTTTTTAATCTTTGGTTGATTTATATCTGTGTCATCATCATTTATTTCACCTAGTTCTGTAATAGCGTGAATTTTACTTTCAGGAAATTCTTTTAATATTTTTTTTACTTCTGGATGATTTTTCATTATTTCAATTTCTTTTTGTTGGTTAATAATATCTTCATCATGCAAACTTTTTCCAAGATTGCTTGTAGATGAATGTATCTGCCATATTCTTCCAGTCCATTTAGAGATTAATTTCGCAACAGTTCTATTAAAGCCAGTGTCGTTAATTTTAGATGTGTTTAGGGTAACTTCTCCCTCTTTAAAAGAGACTAACTGCACATCATTGTATAACTTAGTGTGAAGTAATCCTTCTCTATTTTTAAAAAACATATCGACAAAATATCTGAAGTCTTGAATATGTTTTATATTTACATTTTCTTTTGGTAAAATTTCTTTTTTATTTTCATTAAAGTTTAGAACTTTGTTGCTTTCATTAGATTCATTTTGTAGTTCAAGATTTTTTTCTAAGGGTTCTTTTTTTACTACTTCTTTGTCCATTTTTTTAATTAGATCTTCTGGGTTTGGGCCATCATGTAAATAAATAATTCTTAAAATAATCATTTCTCCATGTTGGTATAAATGAGAGCTATTTTGTAATTCTTGATAACCTTTGAATAAAATTTGCCAGATAATATTGAGATTATTTAATGTCATTTTTGATGACAATTCAGCTCCTTTATTTC
>CACKQA010000036.1 GCA_902602135.1 uncultured Alphaproteobacteria bacterium | reverse complement strand
GAATAAGATAATTGTTTAGCTTAGATTACTAAGAGATATGATATATTAACTAGAGCTTAATTAATATAATTTATATATATAATTAAAATATTAATTTATAAAAATATAATTTTATTATTATTTAATGTTAAAGAATACATGCAGAATAAAGAATTAAGTTTTTGTTCAAAAAAGATATGGCAACAAAAATATCAACATAAATTTTATTTAAAATTTGAAAATTATAATAGTAATTTAAGAGATAAATTTTTTATAGAAACAATTAAATTAATAAATAATAATTTTAATAAATTTTATTTTCTTTCGTTTGGTTCTTTATTAGGTTTTATAAGAGAAGGTGATTTTATTAAATGGGATGACAATATTGATTTATCTTTTTTTTTAGAAAAAAATACTTACAAAGATTTAAAAATTTTACAAACAGCTTTAATAAAAAATAACTACATAGCTAGAATCTTTGAAAAAAAAAATTATTCAAAAATTTCTATCTATAAATATGGATATAAACTTGATTTAACTTCTATGACCAAAATAAATAATTTTTATATTTCAAACTTAAATAAATTTCCTTCTAATTGCTTAACAAATTTCAAGACAGTACCATTTAAAAATATTGAAGTTAAAATTCCAACCGAATATAATATTTATTTAAATTATATTTATGGGAATTGGAAACTACCTGTTAAACAAAATTATTATACTATAAGAGGAACAAGAATTGAGCATTATAGATATATAATTTCAAATATTTTGTATAAAATAAAACAAGTATTAAAATTAATAAAAAAATAGTTTAGAATTATTGATTGTAAATTTTAAAATTATATTATTTATATAAAAACTGCATATTTATTTTTAAATAATAAAAAAGGAGTTAAAATGTCTGTAGCAAGAATAACAACTATTAATTTTAAATCTGAAGAAGACGCTGATAAATCTATTGAAGATTATTCACATAAAGCGCCATCTGAATTTCCTGAGGCTGAACAATTATTACAAATACGTGCTAGCGATACTACTGTAATGGCTATTTCTTTATATGCTGATAACGAAGCAATGGAACGTGCTTCAACTGCTAGAACTAAAAGAATGAGTAACAATGAAAATACTTTTGATGTTGTTGATACAAAGACTGGTGAAGTAACATTAAATCATAAAAATTAAATAAGGAGTGCCCGTAGCTCAGTAGGATAGAGCACCAGATTCCTAATCTGGGGGCCGCATGTTCGAATCATGCCGGGCACGCCAAATATTCATTTTATATATATTTTGTTTCGATTATACTTAATTGAATAATTATGGACAAATTACTTCAAAGATCAAATGGGGAAATTCATATTGAATTATTTGATAATAATTTTGAAAAATTTTTTCAAAGCGGTTGTTGTAAAATTTTAAATCCAAATAATTATAATGATAATACAGAATTGGTTTTAATTAACACTGCAGGAGGAATTACTTGTAATGATAATATTGAAATTAATGCTACAATTCATAATTCTGAATTAAGTATTTGTACGCAAGCCGCTGAAAAGATTTATTCAGGAATAGGTGATCCTGCTAGAGTAGACATAAATATCAATTTAAATAATTCAACTTTGTATTGGTTGCCTAAAGAGTTAATTTTATTTGATAATTCAAAATTAAATAGAAGTATAAATATTAATCTATCAAATAATTCCAATTTGATTTTTTGTGAAACAACAATTTTTGGAAGAAAAGCAATGTCTGAAAAAATTAAAAATATTTCTTTTTCTGATCAATGGAAAATTTTTAAGAATTCTACAATAAACCATTTTGAAGCAATAAATATAAAAGGATCAACGATTAATAATTTTAAAAACAATTATACATTTGATAATCAATCATCTTTATCAACAATTTTAATTTTTGGCGATATTATCCATCAACTTGAGTCTGAATTAAGTAAAGTTACAAAAAGCTTAGAAAATCATTATTGTGAAATGACAAAATTTGATGATAAGATCGTAATTAGGTGCTTAGCCGATGATAATTATGATTTAAAAAAAACACTAAATTTGATTATGAAAAATATAATAAATGATAAACTGCCAAAAAGTTGGGACCTATAAATGAAATTAACATCAAGAGAAAAAGATAAGTTGATGGTAAGTATGGCAGCTAATGTTGCCAGAAAGCGTTTAGAAAGAGGTGTTAAACTTAATTATCCAGAAGCTATAGCTTTGATAACAGATTTTGTCATAGAAGGTGCAAGAGATGGAAAAATGGTATCAGAATTAATGGAAACAGGTGCTCACGTAGTAAAAAAAGAAGATTGCATGGATGGTATTCCAGACATGATTTCTGAAGTACAGGTAGAAGCAACATTTCCAGATGGAACAAAATTAGTAACAGTACATAAACCGATAAGATAATGAAACCTGGTGAAATAATAACAAAACAAAATAGTGACATTAATTTGAATGATGAAAGACAATCAATAACTTTGAAAGTTTCAAATAGTGGAGATCGCCCAATTCAAGTTGGTAGTCATTATCATTTTGCTGAAACAAATGAATATTTAAAATTTGATAGAGAAAAATCAAATGGTATGCGTTTAGACATTCCCTCTGGTACTGCTGTTCGATTTGAACCAGGTCAATCAAAAGATGTAGAATTAATTCCAATAACGGGAAATAGAAAGATATTTGGTTTTAATAAGAAAGTGATGGGTCAATTGTAATGAAAAAAATAAATAGAGATGCTTATGCTGATATGTATGGTCCAACAACTGGAGATAAAATTAGACTTGCTGACACTGAACTTTTTATCGAAGTAGAAAAAGATCTAACAACATACGGTGAAGAAGTAAAATTTGGTGGAGGTAAAGTTATCCGAGATGGAATGGGTCAGTCTCAAGTAACTCGACAAGACGGTGCTGTAGATACTGTTATTACCAATGCTTTAATAGTAGATGTAAAAGGGATTTATAAAGCTGATATTGGAATCAAAGATGGCTTAATTAATGAAATTGGCAAAGCAGGAAATCCAGACACTCAACCAAATGTAAATATTATTATTGGACCTGGAACAGAAATAATTGCAGGTGAGGGGAAAATAATCACGGCAGGAGGCTTTGATAGTCATATTCATTTTATTTGCCCTCAACAAATTGATGATGCTCTACACTCAGGCATAACAACAATGTTGGGAGGAGGAACTGGTCCAGCTCATGGAACATTAGCGACGACTGTTACTCCAGGACCATGGCACATAGAGAGAATGATTCAATCTGCTGATGCTTTTTCTATGAACTTAGCTTTCGCAGGTAAGGGTAATAGTTCATTACCAAATGCCCTCGAAGAACAAGTAATTGCTGGGGCAAGTTCATTAAAACTACATGAAGATTGGGGTACAACTCCAGCAGCTATCGATAATTGTTTAAATGTTGCTGATGAACATGACATTCAAGTTATGATTCACACTGATACATTGAATGAAAGTGGATTTGTAGAGAGTACGATTAAAGCAATTAATGGAAGAACTATTCATGCATTTCATACAGAAGGTGCAGGAGGAGGTCATGCACCAGATATTATAAAAGTTTGTGGTGAAGAATATGTTATTCCATCATCAACAAATCCAACAAGACCTTATACAGTTAACACAGTTGAAGAACACTTAGACATGTTAATGGTTTGTCATCACCTTGATAAATCAATACCTGAAGATGTTGCATTTGCTGAAAGTCGTATTAGAAAAGAAACCATTGCTGCTGAAGATATACTGCATGATATGGGTGCATTTTCAATTATTGCATCTGATAGTCAAGCAATGGGTCGTGTTGGTGAAGTTATTATTAGAACATGGCAAACCGCACATAAAATGAAAGTTCAAAGGGGACAATTAAAGGAAGAACAGGGTGATAATGATAATTTACGTGTTAAACGTTATATAGCTAAATATACAATTAATCCTGCTATTGCTCATGGTATTTCCGATCATATTGGTAGTATCGAAAAGAACAAACGTGCAGATATTGTCATTTGGGATACAGCTTTTTTTGGTGTTAAGCCTGAAATGGTTTTGCAAGGTGGAAGTATCTCTTGTTCACAAATGGGTGATCCAAATGCTTCTATTCCAACACCTCAACCAGTATATTCTAGACCAATGTTTTCTTCTTTTGGAAAATCATTAGAAAAATCTACCACAACATTTGTAAGTAAAGCCTCTCTTAATAAAAATTCATTCAAAAATTCAGGAATAAGTAAATCTTTATTGCCAGTTAAAAATATTAGAAAAATTTCTAAAAAAGATATGATTTTTAATGATTATTGTCCGAAAATCGAAGTGAATCCAGAAACTTATGAAGTTTTAGCAGATGGTGAATTAATTACTTGTGATCCAGCTGAAACACTACCCTTAGCTCAACGTTATTTTATGTACTAAAATGGATACTTCATTCAAAATTATTCATCACAATAATGATAAAGAAGTATTTGATGAAATTTCACTATCTTATGAAGAAAGATTTATTCGTAGAAAAAAACTTATAGCAAATAATGGTACTGAATTTTTAGTTAATCTTGAAGAAACCGTCAGTGTTGATGAAAATCATTATTTTGAATTAGAAAATGGAAAATTAATTAAAGTTCTATCTAAAGAAGAAAATCTAATTGAAATAATGGGTAATAATTTAAAGCAAATCATATGGCACATAGGAAATAGACATCTGCCATGTCAAATTGAAGAAAACAGAATTCTTATTCAAGATGATGCTGTAATTCTTGATATGGTTCTAAAATTACACGGAAATGTAAAAAAAGTTTTTGAAAAATTTAAACCTGAAGGTGGTGCTTATGGTTTGGGCAGAACGCATAGCCACAAACATTAAAATGATAAGATTTAAAGATCCTCATCAAATATTACAAATATGGTTTTCATCTTCTTTTCCTATTGGTTCTTACGCATACTCTCATGGTTTAGAAGCTCTGATTGATGATAAAAAAATTAAAAATAATAATGATGTTAAAACATTTTTAGATGCCCTTTTATTTTATGGGACATTAAGAAATGACTATATTTTTATGAAATCTATTTACAAAGGTGAGGAAATTAATCAATTAATCTTAGCAAGTGCTTCTTCTAAAGAAAGGCAAATAGAAATGATAGATATGGGAAATTCTTTTCGTAAAATCATGAAAGATAGTTGGGAATTATCTTTGCCTGAAAATACATCATTTATATATTGTTTAACAAAAGCTGGATTACATTTTAATATTAAGTTTGATGATTTAATTAAGTTTTATCTACAATCATTCATTTCTAATTTAATAAATGTATGTGTGAAACATATCCCAATGTCTCAAAAAGATGGGCAGAGTCTTAATGTTATTTTTATTAATCAAATTCAAGAATTTTTAAGTCATTCAGATAAGCTGACTCTTAAAGATATAGGTACAACTTTTTTTATTGGTGATATTTTTGCTATTAAGCATGAAAATTTAGACTCAAGGATTTATTTGACGTGAATAATATAAATGGACCTTTAAAAGTTGGTATAGGCGGCGGAATAGGGACTGGCAAAACAAGTTTAACAGAGGCGTTATGTCGTTATTTATCTAAAAAAGTTTCTATGGCAGTTATTTCAAATGATATTTATACAACTGAAGATGCCGAATATCTAATGAAAGCACAAGTTCTACCAATAGAAAGAATTAAAGGTGTTGAAACTGGTGGATGTCCACATACTGCCATAAGAGAAGATTGTTCCATTAATTTACTTGCAGTGGATGAAATGAAAAAGAAATTCCCAGATTTAGAATTAATACTCATTGAGTCTGGTGGTGATAATTTAGCTGCAACTTTTAGTCCTGAATTAGTTGATTTAACAATTTACATGATCGATGTCGCTCAAGGTGCCGATATACCAAGAAAAAAAGCACCAGCTATTAAAAAGTCTGATTTACTCGTAATTAACAAAGTTGACCTTGCTCCATATGTTAATGTTGATTTAGAGCAAATGAAGCAAGATGTGAATGAAGCCAGAAATGGCTTACCCTATATTTTTGTTGCAATGAAAAATAATAACGGAATTGAAAAAATTTCTGACTTCTTAACTTCTCAAGGTGGATTATAACTATTCAACCTTTTGCAAAGAATACACTGTATCTGTACTATTAAATTTTGAATCAAATTCTTTTGATTTGGGGTCATCAAATAAGGCGTAAAATTTTTCTTCATCAGTAACATTACACATAATCATCACGTGGCCATCTTTAACAAAAGCCATATCAAACGCATCAGTATATTTTGCAATATCATCTTTAAAAAAATTATATAATTCCATGTAATCTTCTTTGGTAAAAGATCCTTTGGATACAACACATAAATTCATAATTATCTCCTAAAAAAAATATCCTCGCCATTTTTCTTAATGGGAGGATAAATTTATACGTATCTCATTTTAGCTGCTTTTGAACCGCAATAGAGTCAAATCGTTCTATTAAATAAATAATATATAATTATTACAATTCAATGAATTTAAAGGCAGAAAATTAGAAATAATTTATTACAATTATTCATATTTATCGGAGTACAAGTAAGGTATTCCAATAACTAAAATTATATAGAAAACCATAAAGCCGGCAATTAGAGGAATTACTTCTCCAGCCGGTACTGTGCTAAAAGGACCAATAACAAATCCGTAAATCACAAAAAGAATATTTAAACCTACTAAATAATAACCACCACTTCTTTTCATACTGTACAGCATATAAATAGTGTAGGCGATTGCTAATTGAAAAACTATACTCACAATGAAATCTAAAGTGGAAATTTGAACATTAAAATCTCCTACAGGTGGTTGCACACCTTGTCCTGAAAAATACCCATATGTAATTCGATAGGATGTATCAATAAAATCAAGAGATATTAGGATTAACATAATCCAATGCAGAGGTTTAAAAAGTCTTTCTTTCATAATAGTAATAAATTATTAATCTTTTTTCATTGATTCTTGTAATGAAATATTATTTCCTTCTGATTGCTTTGTATCTTTTTTAATAGATTGTATCTTATCAGATTTTTTAATATCACCACTAATTTGGCCACCAAGCTTAATTTGTAAGTTTTGATACTCGATGTCCCCTGAAGCAGCTCCTTGCTCTTGGATTGTTAAAGTACCTGAAGCTTTTATTTCACCATCAAACTTCCCCCAGATGTCAGCATTATGTGTTTCTATATTCCCTTTGCAATCTCCAGTAGCACCGATAACTACGTTATCAGTTTTCATAGTAACATCTGCTTCACCATCAATTTGAACTTCATCAGCTTTTTTAATTTCACCATTAATTGTTACACCGTGACCAATTACAACTTTTGAAGATCCCTTTGCAGGTCTAAATACATCAGGTGTTGAATTTGAATTATCGTCTTTTTTATCAAACATTATACCTCCCTATAGTTTTGTTAATGCAGGTAATCTACAACTGCTATAATTATGTCAAACAATTACCATATAAGCATTAATATTTGAAGATTTATGTAATTTTTACAGGTTATTTTTGATGATTTACAACATCGACAAGGATGGCAATCACCAAATTTAATATTGTAATTGAGCAAATCGAAATAAAACTAAAAAAATAAATCCATGCCCACCAATAAATAGCCTGCATAGGCAACATTACATTCTCCCAACTAGATAACGTTAAAACTTGAAAAAGAGTAATTAGGGATATTCCAAGATCGGCCCATCGCTCTGGATCATCTTCACCAAATAAAATTGAACCCATTGTTGCATAAATATAGAGAATAATGAACAAAAGTAGACTGACAAAAAAAACTCTTTTTATGGAAGCAAGAATAGCTTCTATAATTTTTTTTAATTCAGGAATGACAGATATCAATCGTAACACTCTAAAAATACGAAGAAGACGTAAAACTAGGAAACTAGAATTATTTGGAATTGGAATTAATGAAATTGCTACGATGATTGTATCAAATACATTCCAACCATCTTTAAGGAAATTTTTCTTTTCTTTTTCTCCAATAAAACGAATTAAAATTTCAATAACAAAGAAAACAGTGATTGCATAATCAAGTAGGTGAATAGTATTTAAAAATATAGGATCTAATTGATATGTTGTAGCTCCAATAAGAATGGCATTTAATATAATTATAACAACAACAGAAAATTGAAAAATACGATTATCTTTCAACATAGAAAAAAAATCTATCATATTAAATTAAATAGTTTTTAAGTTATCAATTTTCCTATCCATCACAAAAAACCACAAAGGAGGGATTAAAGCCATAATTAACATGATGGAGTAATTAGCAGGCATCTCAATTGCTTTTTCTTCTTGAGATAAAAGAGGATAGGGCTTTGATGCACTCTGGTGATGCTCTGCATGAAGACCTAAATTAAACGTCGACCAGTTAGCAGAGATATGACGACTGTTCCAAGAATGTAAATCTGTAAATCTTTCGTATCTTCCATTTTCTTTTTTTCTTTCTAAACCATAATGCTGAATATAATTTACTAACTCCAATAAGATTATGGAAACAAAAGAATGAAAGATAACAAAAATTAAACCATTCATACCTGCAATTAAATATGCAATTAATAAAAATAAAAATTCTAAAACAAAATAATGGATCATTCTATTTTGGAAACTAAAAGTATTTAAATTTTTTCTATCGAGAATATTTTTCTCAATATTCCAAGAGGAAATCACACTATTAATTACACAGCGAATAAAATAAAAATAAAAATTTTCACCTCGTCTAGCTGTAGCAGGATCTTCTTTAGTAGCTACATTTAAATGATGACCATAAATATGTTCAATCCGAAAATGTCCATAACAACATAAAACTAATAAAAAAACTCCAATACCTCGCATAAATTTATTTTTTCGGTGAATAAGTTCGTGTGCTGTTGTAATACCAATAGAACCGCCAGACATACCTACAGCTGCACCCAAAGAAGCAGCGGTTAATAAAGTGATAGTGGAATCAGAAACAACAATTAAACCAAATATAATTAAAAATAAAATACAGGGAAGAACGATTAAAATAGAAAAATTGTGAAACACGCTTTCATTTAGCTCAACATCATCTTTACTTAAGTAAGGTAATACAAGGTCGATAATTGGAACTAATACGAAAACCCAAATAAAAGGTGAAATTGACCAAGAGGGATTAATGATTAATCCTAAAGAACTAGCAAAAATCAAAATTAGCGGTGTTACAAGATAAAAAATCATCAAAATAATTATATATTATTTTTTTTTCTAAACTAATACCTAAATTACTCTAAGAAAATTTATATGAATAATAACATAAAAGGTCTTATTTTAATTATTGTGGGGATGTTATTCATCATTACCCAGGACGTTTTAATTAAATACACCATCCATGATGCCTCTTTAATGCAAATACTCGTATTTAGAGGAGGGGTAGGATTTTCATTGTTATGCCTATATTTAATTTACACAAAACAACCAATATTCTTTGGAACAGCACACCCTTATATAGCAATTTTTAGAGGCTCAACATTCTTCTTCGGCTTTACCTTATTTTTTATTTCATTGAGTCAAATCACTTTAGCAGAAGCAACGAGTTTATTTTTTGTGAGTCCATTTTTTATTACTATTTATTCTTACTTTATTCTGAATATAAAAATTGGCTTGAATAGAATATTTTCAATTTTTGTTGGTTTTAGTGGTACACTTTTAATCATTAAGCCAGAATTTAATGACATAAATATTTATATGTTATTTCCAATAATTGCTGCAGCCACCTATGCATTATCGATGACATTGGCAAAAAAAACTGCAAAAAATGATAATTTATTTCAACAAACTTTTCATATTTATATAGGTGCATTTGTTGGAGGAAGCGCAATTAGTATTTTATTACATAATTCAGACTTTAATTTATCAATTTTCTCTATTCTTAGTAATTCTTGGATACTTAATGATCTTCAATTTATTGGATTAATACTTTTTATCTCTACAACTGGAAGTCTTGGGATATTTTGTTTGATTGCAGCATACAGAGTAGGGTCACCTTTAGTAAACAGTATAACTGAGTACGTACATCTAATTTTTGCAATAATAATAGGAATTATTATTTTTTCAGAAGTTCCAGATATAAATTCATTTATTGGAATTTTTCTTATTATGGTAAGTGGTATATTTGTTGTATTCAGAGAAAATAAGCGTGAGGAATTAGTTGTATCCAAAACTACTCTTAGAACTTAATTGTTTTATAATATTGTAACAATCACAGAATAATATTAATAAAAATTATGTATAGAAAAGCATTCTTTGCCATATGTTTAAATAATTTCGCACTTGCTTTTACTTGGGGAATAACTGTAACAAATATCCCATGGTTATTTGACAGAGTTGGCATTAAAGAAACTGATTTAGGAATTTGGTTTACAATTTTTGCTGTTCTACAACTTTTTTTCAGTCAATTATCAGGAAGAGTGATTGTGCCACTTATTGGAACAACTAAAACTTTAATGTTAGGTCAATTGAGTTTTGTAATATTTCCTTATATATTTATTACTGCTAGCAACATACAAACATTTTTTTTATCCAGTATTCCATTATCAATAGCTGC
>CACKQA010000035.1 GCA_902602135.1 uncultured Alphaproteobacteria bacterium | reverse complement strand
CTTCAAAATGGATTAATAAATATTTTTCAGAAGAAAACTTTATCAATCTATTAGACAATCTTAAAAATTTGAAAATCAATATTGTAATGACAACTGATGGAACATCAAAAAATGTATTCTATGAAATATTTAAAAAATATGAGATTATTACTAATGAAGAGTTTGAAAATCTTAAAAGTATAAATAATGTTTTAATCTTAGATCAATTAAATTTTGATAATTGGACATCAATAATAAATTCTTCAAAATATGTAATTACACCTGAATGTGGATGCACACATATTGCATCACTTTCTGATGCGAAACTTTGTGTTATTTATGATTCGGATAATGTTCCAGGTATGATTTCAGAAGAATATGCACCGTGGAAGAAAAAATATACTAAGCTATTCTCTAAAAACCAAAATTTAGAAAAAGAATTAATTTCATTTATTAGTTAATTTACTATCATGTAAAAAATCTAAAACTTGTTTTACTGAAATTGAATCCATTGTATCAGTCAGAATCGTATGAGCATTTTTATATTCAGACAAGTTTGATTTTGAGATAACATTATCTTTAGCTAAAAAAAGAATAGGTGAGTTGCTTAGAGCTGCTATATGACCTGGGCCAGTATCATTACTAATTATAAAATTACTTTTTTTTGCAATGGAATAGATGATTTCAGGAGGTGATTTATCGCTTAAATCAACTACCTTCTGACATGCATTATTGATCGTTTCTACTGTTTCTTTATCTGATTTTTGCCCAATAACGCAAATATTATATCCTTTTTTTTCTAACGTACTTGCAAGTATTGCAAATTTATCAGGCGACCATTGCTTGTCCTTACCTGATTTAGAAACACCAGGTATCATTAAGATTATTTTGTCTTCATTAATTGCCGTAATATCTCTGGAAAGCCAATCTACATTTTGATTAATTTCATTTACTCCAAGTAACTTTAGTTGATTGTATAAACCTTGTTGTGGAGATTCAGTTCCTTGTGGAGGAATTACATATTGAATATCACAATTAGAACGAGATCCGTTCACTTTTACTTCTGAAATAAATTTTAAGAATGACCAATAATTATTTGTTCTTTTAGAATTCTGTAAATCTATAATTAGATCATATTTATTTTGATTAATTTTTAATATAACCTTTAGTGAATCAATTATTCCTTTTCTATTATCTTTAAAAATCGAATTATAATAATTTGAATTGCGTAAAAAATTTATGTATTTTTCTTCAGTGAGTAAGTCAATAGTGGCATTACTAAAATATTGCTTAATTGATGCCATTGCAAATATAGAAAATGCAATATCACCAAGTGATCCATGCTTTACAACTAGTATTTTTTTAAATTGACTGCTGTTCATATAAGTCTACGTAACTTTGTACCATTTGGTATTTTGAAAATGTTTTTGATATGTAGTCTTTACTATCTAAACAAATATTAGAAAATTTTTCTTTTTCTATTTTTATAATATTTTGAAGTTTTATATCTATTTCATTATATTTATGAGGATCTACTTTATAAATATCATCTAATTTATCAAGCTGATCTTTGACACCACCATAGTTAAAAGTAAGTATCTTTTTTTTCATTATTAACGCTTCGCTAATAGTTCTTCCAAACCCTTCAGCTTGTAAAGGAAAAGAGGTAATAATTGATGATAAGTAATATAAAGTTTTCAAATCATCTCTTAGTAGATTGCCTATAATCTTACATTTATGACCAAGGTTAAAACTTTGAATTTTATTTTGTAATTTTTCTGTATAAGATTGATTTTTTGTATCGCCTGCAAAATAAAGTAAAAAATTATCATTTTGCATCTTATTAAATATATCTAAAAACTCAATTTGACCTTTCCAGTTTGTAAGCCTTGCAGGATATAGAATAATATTTTTTGAGGTATCAATTTGATATTTATTGATTATATTTTCTATTTGAGAATCTAAAATTGGTTTTTCAAAATATTTAACATCAACTCCTCTATTAATCACTATAATTTTATTTGAATCTAAATTATATTTTTTACTAATTTCATTTTTTACATAATTTGAAATCGCAACAATCTGATCAACTTTGGATAATTGCTTATTATAGATTTTTTTAAAATAAGAATTACCACTATATACATTATGAAATGTAGATATTGTTTTGAAGTTTCTATTTTTTATAAAACTTAAAATCCATGCTGGCGCTCTTGATCGTACATGAACAATATTAATATTTTGATTAATTATTAATTTTTTTAATTGATTAGCAATTAATGGATAAATAAAAAAATTTTTTGAATTAACTGGTAATTGAAAATGATCAGTATATTTTTTATCAATTTCCTTAATTAAACGCCCTCCATTTGAAATAATATTATTTTTTAAATTTAATTCAGATAAATAATTTGCGACTTCAATAGTGCCTCTTTCGACACCACCAGAATCTAAAGAGGGAAGAATTTGAGCGACATTAAATGATGACATTTTATTAAAATATAAGTATTTGTATCAAAGATGCCTTACTTTATTAATAAAAAAAAAGAAAGAATTCGCTATAAATCTATAAAGGGTAAGGGTCCTGGTATCATCTTTATCCATGGACTTAACTCAGATATGAGTGGTCAAAAAGCTTTGTCTTTAGAAAGATTTGCTCGAAAAAATAAATTACAGTTTATCCGTTTTGAATGCCGTGGTCATGGTAAATCTGATGGAAAATTCGAAGATTTTACAATTTCTGATTGGAAGAAAGACTTAATTGATATCATGGATAATATTGCAAAAGGACCACAAATTCTGGTTGGTAGCAGCATGGGTGGATGGTTAATGTTTTTAGCTGCAAAAGCAAGACCAAAAAGAATTGCTGGATTAATTGGTCTAGCGGCAGCACCTGATTATATAGATGGGTTTTATAAAAAACTCCCTTTAAAGAAAAAACAAGAAATGAATAAAAAGGGAATTATTAAATATTCCTCCTACGGGTTTAGTTATCTTATAAAAAAGAAATATATTGTTGATGGTAGAAAAAATAAAATTTTAAATAAAGAATTCAAATGGAATAAGCCTTTAATTTTAATACAAGGTCTAAAAGATAATGTTGTAACTCCAGATGTTCCAGAAAAAATAGTAAAAAAAGTTAAAGGTAATCAAATCCAAATTAAGTTATTAAAAAATAGTGATCATAGATTATCCAATCCATTTGATTTAAAAATAATAAATGATTCTATTCAATCAATAATAAACTAAGCAGATTTTTCTTCTTGAATTAATACAGGTTGATCAAATTTATTGATCATTTCTTTTGGTACAATCTGCCAGAAGAGTAATTTCTCATTTTCCCAATTTTCGAGTAAATTTTTTGCGTAAATCGAATTTGTTTCCTTGATATGTTCTTCAATTTTTTGGTGTAAAACTTTTTCCCAATAATTTGTCATTTGTTGTTGATAGAAAATATCTTCAAGATTAATTCGAAGTGGTAGAGTTCCTTCTTTATCGTACACAAATGCCATACCTCCAGTCATTCCAGCTCCAAAATTATTTCCAACTTCGCCGAGAATAACTGCGCTTCCCCCAGTCATATATTCACATCCATTATCACCACATCCTTCAATAACAGCATGTGCGCCAGAGTTTCTAACGGCAAATCTATCACCAGCAGTTCCAGCTGCAAAAAGTTTACCACGTGTTGCTCCATATAGGACAGTATTCCCAATGATAACATTTTTGTTTGTTTTTAGTTGTGAAGATGAGCTTGGTTGAATAATAATTTTACCTCCTGATAATCCTTTTGCAACATAATCGTTAGTGTCACCAAAAACTTTAAGAGTAGTTCCTTGCACACTCCACGCTCCAAAAGATTGTCCAGCAGAACCATGAAAATTAACAGTAAAGAAATCCTCTGGAAGAGTACTCATTCCTTTTGTAGTAGTAATTTCTGATGCAAGTCTTGTACCAATAGCTCTATCTGTATTTTTAATATTATAATTTAGTTCAATTTTTTGATTTGTTTCAAAGAAAGACTTAGCATCTTCTATGATTTTAATATCAAGGCTATCGCTAACTTTATTAATTGTATTTTTCTTTATATCAAATTCTCCAACTGATGAATCAATGGTTTGAATAATTGGATTTAAATCTAAATCATCAAGATCAGAACTTCCTCTACTGACTTGATGTAAAAGATCAGATCTTCCAACTACTTCATCAAGAGATGAAAAGTCTAGTGATCCTAAAATTTCTCTTACTTCATCAGCAATAAAACTAAAAAGGTTAATTACTTTTTCTGGTGTACCGGTAAATTTTTCTCTAAGTTTTTCATCCTGTGAGCAAACTCCAACGGGACAAGTATTTGAATGACATTGTCTAACCATGATACA
Organism: uncultured Alphaproteobacteria bacterium; assembly: GCA_902602135.1. GTDB lineage: Bacteria > Pseudomonadota > Alphaproteobacteria > HIMB59 > CACPNW01. The sequence goes on along the minus strand of CACKQA010000035.1, from coordinate 7,439 downwards.
ACCCATAGCAACTAAACTCGCTGTCCCAATTCCATATTCCTCTGCCCCAAGCATAGCCGCAATAACAATATCTTTTCCTGTTTTCAAACCTCCATCAGTTCTAAGCACAACTTTATCCCTTAAGTTATTTAGAGATAGAACTTGATGTACTTCACTTAATCCAAGTTCCCAAGGAAGTCCTGCATACTTAATACTTGTTTGTGGGCTTGCTCCAGTTCCACCATTGTGACCTGAAATAAGTATCGTATCAGCTTTTGCTTTTGCAACACCAGCTGCGACTGTCCCAATCCCTGACTGAGCAACTAACTTTACGCATACTTTAGCTCTTGGATTTATTTGTTTCAAATCGTAAATAAGCTGAGCTAAATCTTCGATAGAATAAATATCATGATGAGGAGGAGGACTAATAAGTGTCACACCTTCAGTTGAATGTCTTAGTTTAGCAATTAATTCTGTAACTTTTCCTCCTGGCAATTGTCCACCCTCACCAGGTTTTGCACCTTGTGCAACTTTAATTTCAATTTCTTCACAATTATTTAAATACTCTGCTGTTACACCAAATCGTCCACTTGCAATTTGTTTAATTTTTGATGATGCATTATCTCCATTTGGCTTAGGTTTAAATCTAATTGGATCTTCTCCACCTTCCCCTGAATCTGATTTAGCTCCTATCCTATTCATTGCTACAGAAAGAGTTTCGTGCGCTTCTGGACTTAAGGCTCCAAGTGATATCCCTGGTGCAACTAGTCTTTTTCTAATTTCTTGAGAAGGCTCTACTGTTTTTGAGTTATTGATATTGTTATTCTTTTTGAAGTCTAAAAGATCGCGAATATTAATAGGATCCATTTCATCAATCATCGAAGAATATTTTTTAAATAGAGAATAATTATTAGAAGTTACCGCAGTTTGAAGCATGTGAATTGATCTTGCTTCAAAAGCATGTTTTTCACCACCAAATCTGTAGCGATAGTTTCCTCCAATCGGTAGTGTAATAACGCTTTCTTCATAAGCGTTATCATGGGCTAATCTTGATCTTCTTTCAATACCGCTGATTCCGATACCAGATATTTTAGAACTCATAGAAGGGAAATATTTGCTCATTAAGTTTCTACTGAGTCCAATCGCTTCAAAATTACAACCACCTCGGTATGAATTAATCACTGATATTCCCATCTTACTCATAGTCTTAAGCAAACCATTATTTATGGAATTAATGAATCTTTCTACACATTCTTCGTATGAGAGATTTTTGAATAATCCTTTTTTATGTCTTTCTGCTATTGCTTGTTGTGCCATATACGCATTCACACTTGTTGCTCCTACTCCGATAAGCACTGCAAAATATTGTACATCTAAACATTCTGCAGATTGAACATTTAAGGAAATAAAGGTTCGAAGATTTTGTTTAATTAAATGATGATGAACAGAACTTGTAACTAATATCATGGGAAGGGCTAATCTTGTTTTAGACATTTCTTTGTCGCTTAAAATTATATGAACATACCCTTCTCTAACAGCCTGTTCTGCTTCTTGGTTTATTCTTGAAATTTCTGTCTCAAAATTATTTTCAAGATTTGTTTTATCCATTGTAGTGTCAATGATCTTCACAGTATCTTTCATATATCTACGCATAGATTTGAATTGCTCAATTGAAAGAACAGGGGAGTTCAACTGTAAATGATCGCATTGGTCTTCATCTTCATCAAGAATATTACTTAAGTTTCCAATTCTAGTTCGAAGACTCATAACAACTCTTTCTCTTAACGAATCAATAGGTGGGTTTGTAACTTGACTAAAATTTTGTCTAAAAAAGTGATGCAGTCCTCTATATTTATTTGACAACACAGCTAATGGAGTGTCATCGCCCATCGATCCTGTTGCTTCTTTTTTTTCGGCAATCATTGGATGAAGTATTAATTCGATATCTTCTACGGACCAGGCAAAGCATGCCATTCTTTTTCGAAGATCTCCTGAGTCTAGATCTCTAAATTCCTCATCAACAGATTGAACAAGTTTATCAATATACGTAATTTTTTTAGTCCAATCACCAAAAGGTTTTGTTTCTGCCAAATACTTTTTTATCTCATGATCTTTGAAGAATTTTTTCTCTTTAAAGTTAACTGCTATTAATTGACCTGGTCCTACCCTACCTCTTTCTACTACTTCATTTTCTTTAATATCAACCATTCCAGTTTCAGAACCCGCAATAAGAAGATTTTTTGTCAGTGTATATCTTATTGGTCTAAGGCCATTTCTATCCATTCCAGCAATTGCCCAATCACCGTACGCACCACATATTGCTGCTGGACCATCCCATGGCTCCATAACTGCTCCGCCATAAGCGTATAAATCTTTTATTTTTTTTGGAAAATCTCTTCTGTGGGACCAAGCTTCTGGAATTGTTATTATTTTAGCCATAGGTAAAGAACGATTAGCTTTAACTAATAACTCTATTGTTGAATCTAATGCAGCAGAGTCAGACGCTTTAGCATCAATTATGGGTTTTAAATCATCTACATTATTGCCAAAATTTTTATGTTCCATTCTTGGCTCATGAGCAGCCATCCAGTTTTTATTTCCTTTAAGTGTATTTATTTCACCATTATGCGCAATCACTCTAAAAGGCTGAGCTAAAGACCATGTAGGAAATGTATTAGTTGAATAACGCTGGTGATAAACTGCATATCTGGAAATAAAATTCTCATTTTGGATGTCCGGATAAAAATTGGAAAGCTGTTCTGCTAAAAACATACCTTTATAAACAATAGACTGACAAGATAGTGAGCAAATATAAAAGTCTGAAATATTTTGATTTCTAATTTCTTTTTCTATTCTTTTTCTAATTATATAGAGTTTATTATCAAATTGCTTTTCATCTTCTAGTTCTTCATTACAAATTAAAATTTGTTCAATTTCAGGTCTTGTTGCTTTTGCTTTATCACCAATAATCGATGAATTAATTGGAACGTGTCTCCAGCCATATATTTTCAAACCTTCTTTGATTATTTCAGATTCAACAATTGTACGAGCATTTTCTTGAGCGGCAAAATCTGTACGTGGTAAAAAAATCATGCCAACCCCGAAAGGTAGATCATTAGGAGTATGACCAGTTCTTTCTATTTGTTGAGTAAAAAAATTCTTTGGTATGGATAACTGTATTCCTGCGCCATCACCTGTTTTACCATCAGCATCAACTGCTCCCCGGTGATACAAAACTCTTAAAGCTTGAACTCCTAACTCGACTATTTCTCTTGTCTCAGATCCATCTAAAGATGCAATTAATCCAACACCACATGATGAATGTTCATCTTGTTCATTATAAACATGATTTTCTTCTAAGAATTTTTTATCCTTTTTATACTTTTGAATAAAGTGGTTAGGCATTTACTGCTTTCTTATTCATATTGTTTTGATCGGAAAAATTGTTTTCAAAATATTCATTAATATTTTTTGCTGCATCACGACCATCTTTGATTCCCCAAACAACTAAACTTGCACCGCGAACAATATCTCCAGCAGCAAATACTCCATCAATTGATGTCATCATATTTTTATAATTAATTTTTAGTGTGCCCCATCTTGTAACTGTCAGGTCATTATAATCAAAAAGCTTAGGTAAATTTTCAGGTTCAAAACCTAAAGCTTCTATAGCTAAATCAACCTCTAGGTCTTTTTCCGTACCTTCTTTTGGCTCTGGCTTCCTTCTACCTGACTCATCAGGTTCTCCAAGTTGCATTAAAACGGTTCTAACATTTTTCAATGAACCGTTTCCCGAATATTCAGTTGGTAAAGTCAACCATTGAAAATCGACACCCTCTTCTATTGCATTTTGAACTTCTCTTTGCGAACCAGGCATGTTCGTCTTATCACGTCTGTAAAGACACTTAACAGATTTTGCGCCTTGTCTAACAGCCGTTCTAACACAATCCATAGCTGTATCACCGCCGCCAATGACAACTACATTTTTTCCATTTGCGTTTAATCTTCCATTTGTGAAATCTTCAACTTTATCTTTTAAACCAGTCTTGTTACTTGCTATTAGGAAATCTAAAGCTGGGACAACATTATTAAAATTGGATGTATTTAGATTGATTTCTCTAAATTTGTAAACACCGGTTGCTATAAGAACTGCATCATGCTTAATTTTAATATCTTCAAAAGTAATGTCTTTGCCAATATCGCAGTTTAATACAAACTTAATCCCACTTTCTTTAAGTCGATTTGTTCTTCTTATAACAATATCTTTTTCTAGTTTAAAATTTGGAATACCATAAATTAAGAGACCTCCTGGTCTATCGTAGCGATCATATATTGTAACTTGAAATCCTTTTTTACGAAGTTCTTCTGCTGCAGCTAATCCAGCAGGACCAGAGCCGATAATTCCAACACTTTTATTTTTTTCTTCAACTGGTTCTATATTTTTAACCCAACCTTCTTCCCAAGCTTTATCTGTAATATATTTTTCTATCGATCCAATAGTAACAGTACCGTGGCCAGATTGTTCAATTACACAGTTACCTTCACACAATCGATCTTGGGGGCATATACGTCCACAAATTTCAGGCATGTTATTTGTAGAGCTGGAAATTTCAAAAGCCTCCTGCATTCTATCCTCAGCAGTGAGCTTTAACCAATCTGGAATATTATTGTGTAAAGGACAATGAACTTGGCAGAAAGGAATACCACATTGAGAACATCTGGAAGCTTGTTCTTCTGCCTTTTGTGAGGCATATTTAGCGTAAATTTCATCAAATGATTTAACCCTCTTCTTGGCAGATATTTTACTTGGATTTTCCTTGTTTATTTTTGTAAATTTTAACATTTAGTTATCATTTGTTTACTATTTTATCTAGATCGAACCAAATACACATTCAAGATAAAAAAAGAAAGAATAATTTTATAATAATAGTACCGCTTATGTACTAAAACTTAGAAAACCCTTAATTTACAATAATATTTTTAAGTATTTGTAGTGTATCCTGTGGATTAATATCAAGATTTTGAAAGGATTTATCGACATTTATGACAAGATTATCCTTTTCAAATAATGTTAACTGTTCAGACGTAAGAGGCGAAATTGGTGTTTTTTCAGCAATATTTATCATAGGTTTCATAAATGCCATAGGAACAGGAACTAAAACCCTAGTTTTGTTTAAAAAATCAGAAATATAGTTAAAGAATTCTTTGTAAGAATAAATCCTTGGACCGGCAAGTTCATAAATATTTTTCCCTTTAATCTTGGACTTAATTATTTCATCAATAGCTAGAGATACATCGTCAATAAATACGGGTTGGAATTTTGTAGAACCATCTCCAAAAAGTGGAACAAAAAATGAAGCTTTAAATATTGGCAAAAGTCTTTTCAAGAAAATATCTCCACCGCCTATAATAATGCCTGGCCTAATAATATTTACATTATCTAGTTGTTTAAAAGCTTCCTTTTCAGATTTATGTATTGCAACGCTTCTTGTTGAATTTTTATCAATATCTATACCAAGACCAGAAAAAAAAATGAATTGTTTTAATTCCTTACTAGATTTTAAAATTCTAATAAGTTTCTGATTAAATTTGTATATTGTATCATTAAAATCACCCTTCTTTTGATCGTATGTAGTTTTTAAATTAATGCATACGTCGGCACTATTTAAAACAAGTTTGAGCCTTTTATCTTCTAATAAAGAATAACGAAATGGAATTACCTGTCCTGTTACACCTAAAAGTCGGATTTTAGCTTCTTGTACAGATCTTTGATATGGAACAATGATTTTATGGCCATTTTTAGTAAGTCGTCTTATTAAATGTTTACCTACAAAACCTGCACCTCCAAAAATTACTATTGATTTCATGACCTTTAATTAAATAAGTGATATAGAGAAAAATTATAAATTATACAGGCAATAAAATCAAAATGAAAATAAATTTCTATAAAGGAGATCTTCCAGCAAGTTTCAAAGCTGCTAATATTATTGCATTGGATAGCGAAACAATGGGATTAAATCCCAAAAGAGATAAATTATGTTTAGTCCAAATTTCAAATGGTGATGAAGTATGTAATTTAATAAAAATTGACTTATCTATTGAAAAACCTTTAAATTTAATAAAAATTCTTAAGAATAATAAAATTCAAAAAATTTTTCATTATGCTAGGTTTGATGTAGCTGTATTCAAACACAACTTCAAAATTAATATTAAAAATATTTACTGTACTAAAATTGCATCAAAGCTGGTTAGAACTTATACGGATAAACATGGATACAAAGATCTGTGTAGTGAATTATTAGGAAAATCTATTTCAAAAACTGAACAGTCTTCTGATTGGGGTGGGGAATTAACTAAAGAACAACAAAAATATGCTGCTACCGATGTTTTATATTTACATAAAATTAAAGATAAACTTGATTCTATGTTATTAAGAGAAAAAAGAAGTAAACTAGCTAAAGCCTGTTTTGATTTTATTCAATACAGAACAGATTTAGATATAAATGGTTGGTCAGAGCAAGATATATTCAAACATTAATGTTAAATAATAAAAAAATAATTAATAGTGCAAATAGAACATTAGCAAGAGAACTAAATAGTATAAAAAATTTAAAGTCTACATTTAATTTGAATTTTTGTAAGGCAGTTAATTTAATTTATAATACAAAAGGAAAAGTTGTAGTTACTGGTGTTGGAAAAAGTGCACACATAGGTAATAAGATATCTGCAACTCTTACTTCAACAGGGACACCGTCATATTTTGTACATGCAACTGAAGCAAGTCATGGTGATTTAGGAAGTATAAAAAAAGATGATTGTGTAATTGCAATCTCTAATTCAGGTGAAACATCTGAACTTAATAATATTATTCAATTTACTAAAAGATTTAATATTAAACTTATAAGTATAACGAGTAATTCTAAAAGTATATTACACAAGAATGCTACTGTAGGTATTTTATACAAAAAACCAATAGAAGCTTGTCCTTTAAATTTAGCACCTACTAGCTCTACCTCTATGTCTATGATAATTGGAGATTGTATTGCGATTTCACTATTAGAGATGAGTGGTTTTAAAAGTACGCAATTTAAAAATCTTCATCCAGGAGGTAATCTTGGCAAAGATTTAAAAAACTTAAGTGATGTTATGCATTCAGCAAAAGAATTGCCTTTAGCAAAATTAGATGAAAAAATGTCAAAAGCTTTACTTACTATGACAAAAAAGAGTTTTGGCTGTATTGGAGTAGTCAATAGTAAAAAGCAAATAGTTGGAATAATTACTGATGGTGATTTGAGAAGGAAATTAAATTCAAAATTCTTTAAAAAAAATGCCTCAGAAATAATGACCAAAAAACCAACTTTAGCAAATAAAAATATGCTTATAGGGGAGGCGATTAATTTAATGAACACAAAGAAGATAACCAGTTTATTTGTTTGTGATAAAAAAATACCAATAGGAAT
>CACKQA010000034.1 GCA_902602135.1 uncultured Alphaproteobacteria bacterium | reverse complement strand
TTCAACAGCACATTTTGCTGGAGCCTTAGGTATACCAACAATACTAATTTGCCCAAGAAAATCATCTACTTATTACTATTGGAATACAGAAAATGGTTCTTCAATTTGGTATAAAAACATAAAAGTTTTAGGAGTCGAAAAATCAATTAATGAGACAGTTAATGTAATTAATAATATTTTAGAAAAAGGAAATGAATTTAAATTTTCAAATTAATAATCTTCTTAGAAAGTTTGAATCTGGGGACAAACTGGATAGTTACAGAGAATTATTAAAAATTTTTAAAAAAAATAAAGATGATAATTTATTACGTTACAATTTGGCAGTAATTCAGCAAAAACTTAATTTAAATGAGGAGGCAAAGATTAACTACAATTATTTAATTAATTTTGAAAAAAATATAAAGGCTATGATTAATCTTTATAATATTTTTTTCTCGGAAGAAAAATACTACGAAGCATTAAATATAATAGATAATATATTAAAAATTAAACAAATTGAAAACGTTCACAAAGATAAAGCTTTTGCATGTTTAAAATTAAACAATGTTAAGATTTCTCGAGAAATATGTGAATATTATCTTAGTAAAAATAGTAAAGATTTAATTGCTCTTAATATTTTAGGTCAGTGTTCCTTTGCTGAAGGAGATAATAAAATGGCTATAAAAATCTTTAATGATATCTTAGAATTTGATCCTAATAATTTATCTGCACTAAATTCATTAGGTAGAATTTATCATGAGAAACGTGACACAAAAAATGCGGAAAAATTTTTTTTATTAGCATTAGAAAGAGACGGATATTCTTACCATATTGTAAATAATATTGCTGGTTTTTATAGAGAAGAAGGAAAAAATGATAAAGCTGTATATTATTATAAAAAAGCCATTAATCTAAATCCAAACAATCCATATGTTTATAATAATTTATCAAAAACTTTTTTTGATTTAGGCATCAATAAAGATGCGAAAGATAATAGTTTCAAAGCATTAAAGATAAAACCAGATGATGGTGATATACAAAAAACATTGTCATTTATTTATTTAAAAGATCATGATTTTGAAAAAGGTTGGGATTATTTTGATGGAAGACTAAAGTTGAATGAATTTGTTAAAAAGAATAAAAATATTGAAAGATTAAATAAAAAACTATTTAGAAAAAAAATTTTAAATAACTCTAAAAATAAATTTTTAGTTGTAAGAGAACAGGGTGTTGGAGATGAAATTCTTTATGGTTCAATGTATGGCGATCTTTTAAAAACATTAGAAAATGTTACTATAGAATGTGATCCAAGATTATTAAATTTATTTAAAAGATCTTTTCCAAAATATAGTAATAGCTTTGTTGAGCTTGGAAGTGTTTCAAATGATGATTTTGAATTAAAAAAAATTGATTATGTTTTGTATGCCGGAAGCTTAGGTAGATATTATCGTAAAAGATTAGAAAATTTTATTAATGAACCATTCCTAAAAATAGATCAAAAAAAATATAAAGAGATACAAAGTAAGTTATCTAAATATGATAATAAATATAATATTGGAATTTCATGGAAAAGCTTTAATAATAGATACGCATCTGACAAATCATTAGAGTTAGATGACTTTAAGGACGTTTTTAAGTTACCAAATTGTAATGTTTTTAATTTACAATACGGTGATGTTTTAGATGAGATTAATAACTTTAATGGTAAGAAAAATAAACTTTTGAAGATTGAAGATCTAGATCTTTATAATGATTTCGAAGGTGTAGCTGCACTTTTAAAGTCACTAGACATGTTTGTAACTATCAGTAACAGTACTGCGCATCTTGCAGGATCACTGGGTGTTAAAACAATATTAATAAAGCCAGATAACTATGCTCTTTTTCATTATTGGAACCAAAAAAACAATAAAACACCATGGTATAATTGTGTTGAATTAATTGATAGACAGAGTTTTTTAAAGGGATCTACAAATTTAGAAAATTATTTAAAATCTATGATTTAAATTTATTGGAGAGATATTCATCTCTTTCTGCAAGCCATTCCTTTGCAAATTCAACGTCCTGCCATTCAGAAAACCATGGCCCTCCCCTAGTATAATGAACTGCGTAAGGTTTATCTTTATTGTGGCCTGAAGTCCATCCTTCTAACCAATTCCATCTTTCGTCTAAAGATCCAATTTCATCATCTTCACACCATTTGAATTGATGAAGGTATGCGCCTGTTTCGTTATTAACTTTCTCCACAGTTAGTTTCTTTGTACTGGGATGAGAACAATTATATAAAATAAAGCTAGACCAATTTTTTCTTGGATAAATTGTTTGTTTCTGTCCATCCATTTTATGTTTCTCTTTGGGTGTATAGTCGTGCTTAACACAGTAAACAGCTTTATTTTCATCAAGATTTTTGAATAAGTTGGATATATCACCTAAAAAAATAAAATCACAGTCACAGAAAACTGCCCATCCTTCATAATTGGTTAGTTTTGGAACTAAAAATCTAGAATATGTAAATTGTGTAGATGCTAAAGGGTCAATGCTTCTGGTGTATAATTTTTTAGCAATAAGCTCATCGAGTTTTAAAGACATAACATTTACATCAGCATTGGTACGTTTTAGAAGTGAATACTTACAAACCCTATAAGCAATATCCTCTTTAGAATCATATCCTATAAAAAAATTTAATTTCATATTAATTGCTATTTTGTCTTATCATCATTGGAGATGACCAAACAAGAGAATTATAATTACCGGATTCAGATAAAGAACTCCATTCCTCTTGTGATTTGTTTGTAATTCTACATATCCAACTATTTTCCAATTTAGCATTTTCAGCTCTCAATATCCAAGCATCACTTTTTTGCTTATCATTATTTTCTCCAAGTTCTATATCAGACATAAAATAACAGATATCCCTAGAAGGACTAGGGCCAATGATTCCAATAATATTTTCTCTAGCAATATCCCATTTTAAATTTTTAATAGCAAAATAAATTAAAAGTTTTTTGGATTCTTCTTCACTAGCATTATTCTTAATTATTTCATGTATAAATTTTAGATCAGTAAGATCGTTATCATTAAGTATTTTTGTTATGATAGAACGAAGTAGAGAGCTTGGATTTAAATTCCAATATTTCTTAATTAATTTTTTAAGATTTCTTTTGTCTTTTAAATTAACAATAATTTCCAAATGCAGTTTTACATATGGAGCAAAGTTTTTTTTCAATTCTATAGCTTTTAAAATATTTTTGAGAGCATCTTTTCTATCACTATCAAATTTTATTTTAGCTATTTCATAAAAACCTATGGATTTATTTTCATTTAAATCATTTTTACTAATTAATTTATTTGAAAACGCTTTATCTGATAATAAAATTATTTGATTCCAGTTTTTTGTTTTTGCAGCAATAAATATTAATGTGTCATAAAGTTTTTCAATATTCGGATTGATTGAAAATAATTTTTCTCCATATATGAAAGCATGATGATAATCTTGATTTCTTAAATTTTGTTCCATTAAACCTCTAAATCCAAGCGTTTCAGTCTTTTTTGACTTAATCATATCTTCATACACATTGTTTAATTCTGGAAATTTTTTTTCAATCTTTAAAACTTCAGACTTTAGTAATAGAGATAATGATGGGTCATCTTTAAGATAACTAACCATTTTTTTATGGGATTTTAATGCTGTCTTATTATCTTTATTTGCAACAGCTATCATTGCATCAACAAAGTGTAAGTAGCCTTTTTCAATTTTATTATATTTATTTTTTAAAAAATACTTTCCAAGTGAAAGTCTTGATCGGAAAAATAAATAAAATACCAAATACAATAGAAAAATAAAAGATATAAAAACTACAGCAAATAAATTTGAAGAAAAAGAATATTTTAAATTTCCTATATCTAGAGATACAATAAATGGATTGGTAAAAATAAAAGTGAGCGCTATGATTAAAAGCAAAAACTGCAATACAAAAATAGACAATCTATACATTATTTAATTTTGAAATTTCTGTTATAAAATTATTATAGTTTTTCATTTCATTTAAAGATATTTTAAAAAAAACATTATAATTTTCTATCTTACTTATACTGTCATAAGCTTTAGTTATGTCTCTTTTTTTAATAAAAAATTTAGTTTCCTCTAATATTAAAATTTTTTCATCTAAAATAATGTTTTCTGAAGACGGAGAAAGGTCTATGTATGGTAAAAAAATTTTGTTAAATAAACTATTGTTATTGTTCACAATATTCTTCAAATATAAATTAACTTCATCATTAAATTGATCTTCTAAAAATAAATGGCCTTTGTATTTATTTCTTTTTAGAATTGATAGTTTTTCCAGAATAGGGTTTTTATTATTTCCTAAAATTGTTTCAAGGTATTTAAGTTCTCTATCAAAATCCATGTTGTTTTCGTATTTAATTTTTATTAACTCAACTACTTCATTGATTGATTGATTTACTAGTTCAGGATTTTTATTAGACTGATCTTCAATATTTTTATTTTTTATAGAAGAAATCTCATAACTTAGAGTATTGAAATTTTTATTTAATAATTCTATGCTTTCATTGATTGACGTCAAATCAGCTTTTGATTCTTTATTTGAATTTTCTTTAATAAGTTTTTCTATATCTGTTAAAGCTGTTTTTGTTTCTAATATTTCCTTAGATATATTTTTTATAAATTCAGAATTTTTATTAATATTTTCTCTAAGTTCATTTTCTAGTTCAATCTGAAGTTTTGATACCTCATCTTCATTCTTATAATTTGTATAGAGAAGATAAACTAAGAAAAAAACACATAATAAAAGAATAAAGCTTAATGCAAATTTTGAAAAAACATAAAAACTATCAAAAACTTTTTTCATGCCCTATTTTTAGCATTATTAGTTTGTTGTTTAACAGTGTAAAATACTATACCAAAAAAATATGCTTGTATTTGCTGCAGAAACTTCGTGCGACGAAACATCAATATGCCTAATGGAAAACAGATCTATTATAGAGCATATTACTTTTTCTCAGGAAATTCATAAAATACATGGCGGTGTTGTTCCAGAGTTAGCTTCAAGATCACATTTAGAAAAAATACAAATTATGACAAACGAATTGTTTTCTAGAAAAAACATAGATCCGAATGAAATAGATTTATTTTCAGCTACTTGTGGACCAGGGCTTATAGGAAGTTTGTTGGTTGGATCAACTTTTACAAAATCTTTAGCGGTTTCTTTTCAAAAACCATTCATTCCAATTAATCATCTTGAAGACCATATCCTTTCAACAAGTTTTAATAATGATATTAAATTCCCAAGTTTGGTTTTACTTTTAACAGGAGGACATACTCAAGTATACATTAAGAAAGATGAGCGCAACATTGAACTATTAGGGCAGAGTATTGATGATGCAATTGGAGAGGCTTTTGATAAAACTGCAAAGTTAATAGGGCTATCATATCCTGGTGGTGCTGAGATTGAAAGAGAGGCAGTTAGAGGAAATGAAAATAGATTTATTTTACCAAAACCGTTAGTAAAAGAGAAAAATTTCAACTTTTCATTTTCTGGTATTAAAACACATATAAATCTTTTAACAAAAAAAAATAAAATTGATAAAAAATTTATTCAAGATTTATCTGCATCCTTTCAAAAAAATATTACAGAACTATTAATAGAAAAACTTGAAAAAGGATTAGAAAGACTAAAATTAGATAAAGTAAATGTTAAATCACTTTCAGTTGTAGGGGGTGTATCTAATAATAAGTATATTAAAAAAAAATTAGAAAATTTTTTTATTAATAAAGATATTGAGATTTACTATCCATTAAAGGAAATGATGATTGATAATGCTGCTATGATTGCTTGGGCATGTATGAAATTTTATAAAAAAGATAGAAATGATTTATTTTTTAAACCAATGCCTAGATTAAGAGTAAGAAGTGTATTATAAAATTAATCTTGTAAAAATTTTAAACTGAAGAAATATTTAAATGAAATACTGGTTGTTGAAATCTGAACCTGATGCATGGTCTTGGGATAACCAAGTCAAAGAGGGCACATCCATGTGGGATGGGGTACGAAATTATCAAGCCAGAAATAATTTAAAAGAAATGAAAAAAAATGATTTATGTTTTTTTTATCACTCAGTCACTGAAAAAAGTATTGTTGGTATTGTTAAGGTAGTAAAAGAATATTATCCAGATCCTACTGATATAACAGACCGTTTTGTTGTGGTTGATATTAAGGCAATAAAAAAACTAAAAAATCCAGTCTTTCTCGATCAAATAAAAGAAAATAATAAGTTAAAAGATATTGCGCTTGTTAAACAAAGCAGACTTTCCGTAATGCCTTTAAAGAAAACTGAATGGGATATAATAATTAAAATGTCAAATTAGCTTAAAAAAATAATTACTTGTTGATATTTAAATAAATTATAATTACTCTCTGAGTATGGAAATTAAAAAAGAATGGCTAGAATATGCAAAAGTTAATGAAGAAAAATATTCTTCAATGTATGATAATTCTCTTCAAAAAAATGATGAGTTTTGGAGTGAACAAGCAAACAGAATTGATTGGTTTAAAAAATTTACAAAAATCAAAAATATAAAATATTCTAAAGATGATGTAAGTATTAAATGGTTTGAGGATGGTAATCTAAACGTATCTTATAATTGTATAGATAGGCATGCTAAAAATAATCCTGATAGAATTGCAATAATTTGGGAAGGAGATGACCCAAATGAAACAAAAAAAATAACATATAAAGATCTATTAACAAATGTATCAAAAGCAGCAAATATTCTTAAAAAAATCGGAGTAAAAAAAGGTGATCGAGTAACAATATACTTAACGATGATACCTGAGTTAGCTTACATTATGCTAGCCTGTGCAAGAATTGGAGCGGTTCACTCAATTATATTTGGAGGTTTTTCTGCAGAGTCGATTGCAGGTAGAATTAAAGATTGTAAATCAGAATATGTAGTAACAGCAGATGAAGGAGTTAGGGGTGGAAAAACTATTCCTTTGAAATTAACAACGGATAAAGCACTAGAATCATGTCCTGATGTTAAAAAATGTTTAGTTATTAAGAGGACAAATAAGGAAATAGAACTAAAAAAAGATAGAGATGTATTTTTTGATGATGTCTCAAAAGAAGTTGATAGTTATTGTGAGCCAGAAGTATTAAACGCTGAAGATCCTTTATTTATTTTATATACCTCAGGTTCAACAGGTAAACCTAAAGGTGTTATGCATACGTCGGGTGGTTATATAGTTTATGCTTCAATGACACATGAATATATCTTTAATTACAATGATGGAGATATATACTGGTGTACTGCAGACATAGGCTGGATTACTGGTCACAGTTATATAATTTATGGACCACTTGCCAATGGTGCTACAACTTTGATGTTCGAGGGCGTCCCTAATTATCCTGACTTCTCAAGATTTTGGCAAATAGTTGATAAACATAAAGTAAATATATTTTATACAGCACCAACGGCAATTAGAGCTTTAATGAGAGAAGGTGATGATTATGTTGCAAATACTAGCAGATCATCTTTAAAACTTTTAGGAACAGTTGGTGAACCTATTAATCCAGAAGCATGGAAGTGGTACTTCGAGATACCAGGTAATTCAAAATGTCCAATTGTAGATACGTGGTGGCAAACTGAAACAGGTGGAATACTAATATCACCTCAAACTGGTGCTATAAAATTAAAACCTGGTTCTGCCTCAAAACCTTTCTATGGAATAGAACCATGTATCGTAGATAAAGATGGTAATGAGTTAGAAGGCGAATGTGAAGGAATGTTATGTATGAAACGTTCATGGCCTGGTCAAATGAGAACAGTTTATGGCGATCATAAAAGATTTATCGATACTTATTTTTCACAATTTGATGGAAAATATTTTACAGGTGATGGATGTAAAAGAGATAAAGATGGTTATTATTGGATTACAGGAAGGGTAGATGATGTAATAATTGTATCTGGACATAATTTAGGTACTGCTGAAATAGAAAGTGCTTTTGTATCTCATAAAGATGTTTCTGAAGCCGCAGTAGTTGGCTATCCTCACGATGTTAAAGGAAATGGTTTGTATTGCTATGTTTCTCTAAAGGTTGGTGTAGACCCATCAGAAGATTTAGTTTTAGCTTTAAAAAAAACTATTAGAGAAAAAATTGGCCCTATAGCTACGCCCGACTTCATACATATTACAGGCGGCTTACCAAAGACAAGATCTGGAAAAATAATGAGGAGGATTTTAAGAAAAAT
Organism: uncultured Alphaproteobacteria bacterium; assembly: GCA_902602135.1. Lineage (GTDB taxonomy): Bacteria > Pseudomonadota > Alphaproteobacteria > HIMB59 > CACPNW01. Next base: position 3,838 of record CACKQA010000034.1, on the reverse strand, counting down.
TGCTTCTAATGATTTTGAAAATTTGGGTGATACATCAACACTGGCAGACCCTTCTGTTGTGGAAAATATAATAGAAAATAGAAAAAATAGATAAAATTTATCTAGGATCCCAATGCTTTAAGCATCTAGGTTCATAAATATTTGCTGCACCAACTTGTGTTCTTTCTCCACCTTCTGTTTTTCTGTAAGTTTTAGTAGCTTCAAGACCACAAACATTACAAAAGCCATATATTTTAACAATTTTATCTGACAATCCTAAAAGCATTGAAGACGTCTCCCATGGTCTTCCTCTTGAATCTTGATCAAGACCTGCACAAACAACATCTATTCCTTTATTCAAAATTTTTTCTACATTGTTTAGTGTGTCTTCAGTATTCATAAATTGAATTTCATCTAAGAAAAGCATATCGACTTTATTTTTTTCAAAAATAAATTTTTTTAAAGTTGTATTCCAATCAGTCATAGAATAACATTCATGACTTAAGTCATTGTGTGTTATAATTTTTTCATTTGAGTATCTATTATCTATACTTGGCTTAATTACGACAATTTTCTTATTTTGATGTTTTGCCCAAAGAATTCTTTTTAATAGTTCACTGGTTTTACCTGCAAACATTGCCCCCACAATTGTTTCAAGATTACCACGCATACGTCAATATATTTTATTTTTAGAATTTATTATATAATTAATTTAATTAAATAATAGATTATTTAATAATATGATTAAAGGTGAAAAAGTTAGATTGGATGTTCATAATATTTTATATTCAATCTATAAATTTAATAGAACTTTAAATAATCCAAAAATTTTAAAAATAATAGACAAAAGCAAAACAAAAGACATATCTTTTATTAATAATGTAACTCTTAACTCTATGAGGTTACAATTTCATACATTAAAAATAATTCAAAAGTATGTAAAAAAGAAATTAAGAATTAATGAAAAAATATTGCTTATTAGTGCAATTACACAGATTGTGTTTTTAGGGTTTAAAGAATATGCGGTTATAAATTGTACAGTAGAAATAGCAAAAAAATTAAAAATTTATCATGGATTAGTTAATTCAGTCTTAAAGAGAATATCTGTTGATAAGAGTAAACTAAAAAAAACTAAAATAAAATTTGATGACTTGCCAAATTGGTTTGTTAAAAAAACCAGCTATTTTTCCAAGTTTGAACGAAATAAATTTATAAATAATTTTCATTTAGAACCTGATATTCATGTTGTTTTTAAAAGTACAAAAAAACTAAATAATTTTGAAAAAAAAATAATAAAGACTTCAGATGTTTCTGGATTTCTTGAAAACAAAAATAATATTAAAAATATAAACTCTTTTGTAGAAGGAGATTGGTGGGTACAAGATTTTTCATCTTTTTTTCCTCTTAACAATTTAACTATTGAGAATACGCATAAAAGCTTTCTTGATGCTTGCGCTGCGCCAGGAGGTAAAGCTTTTCAAATTTTATCTAAAAACAACAAAATATTATTAAATGACAAAAATTTATTTAGAATAAAAACTCTTAAGAAAAATTTAAAAAGATTAAAATTTAATTCTAAGATAGTAAATGAGGATTTCACAAAATTTCCAAAATCAGAGAAGTTTGATTTTATTGTATTAGATGCTCCTTGTTCAGCTGTTGGAACTATTAGAAAAAACCCTGAGATATTTTTTAAAAGTGAAGCACCTGATTTTGATTATTTATCTAATATTCAAGAAAAAATGTTAGATAAAGCATCATTGTTATTAAATAATAATGGTTTAATACTTTATATGGTGTGTTCTTTTTTAGAATATGAAACTAAAGTGCAAATTGATAAATTTCTCAATAAAAACAGTAATTTTAAATTAGATAATTTTAAATTAATCAAAAATAGTGAATATTCAGGATTAGTTAAAAATAACCTCATGATTACACTACCGGATAAAATATTAGAAAAAAATATAGATGGATACTTTGCTGCATATTTGAAAAAAATAAGATGATATCAAACTTAAGAAAAATAATATTTATATTCATTATCTATAGATTTAAATCCAGAAAAAAAATTTCATTTGTAGATTTGAATTTTAGAAAAAATGATTTTACAAATTACCATATGATAAAGTCATTCATATTTAAAAATAACTTTTATATTACAAAAAATAAAAGTGTGCATACCTTTGATTTTTTAAATTTTACAAATAAATTAGGAGGCACAATTGGTATCAATCTAGCAAGAGAGGCTATATTTGGTTGGTTTAAAATTAATAAAAATAAAATTAATTTTCCATGGTTTGAAGATCTGTCATCTAGAAGACTTATAAATCTTATATATAATTATGAATATATAAATTCATCCTCTAAAATTAATGATAAGAAAAAATTAGATGCAATAATTTTATTTCACATACAAAGAGTTTTATTTGAATTCAACTTAAAAAAGATAAGTGCAATTACTTCTTTTGATCTAATAGCATTTTTAATGTCAAACTTATTGTTAAAAAAAAATAATATTAATAACATTAGTTACATAAAGTTTATAATTGAATATCAAATTGATAAATTGGGAATGCATAAAAGTTACAATTTGTTAGAGCATTCTAAATTTATAAATAACCTAAATGAAATTAAAAATATTTTGCTTTTTTTTCAAGTAAATGAAGCTGATGCATTTGATAAATTGATATTAAAAATGACATCTGTCCTAAATCAATATTTTCATGATGATGGAAGTATTCCATTGTTTAATGGCTCAAATAATATTTATACAAAAATTATTTATAACTCTTTAAATAAACAAGATTATCTTAAAAAAAGAGAGTTTAATAATATTAGTAATGGCTTGGCTTTTTATTCAGATAAAAACAAAAAAATTTTTTTTGATGTAGTCCAGCCAAATACAGATCAAATCAATTCTAATTTAAGTGCTGGAACATTATCAATTGAAATAAGTGGTTTTGGCGAAAAAATATTTACAAATTGTGGAGCTTCAGAAAGTTTTGGAAAAAATCCTGAGTATTTAAGATACAGTGCTGCTCATTCTACAATAATCTTACAGAATACAAATATTAGTGAAATTAAAGAAGGCAATCCTCATATAAAATTTCCTCAATCAGTTGTGTTTAGAAAAGAAGAAAACTCTGAAAGAGAAATATTTGAAGGATCCCACAATGGTTATTTGAAAAAATTTAATAAAATTATTAAAAGAAGATTAATTATTTCTAAAAATACAAATAGTATAGTTGGTGAGGACTCACTTATTTCAATAAAAGATGTTGCAGAAAGATTAATTTACCATATTAGATTTCATCTTGCAGATGGAATGACATTTAATTTTACAAATAATAAAAAAAATATAATTCTAAAAACTAAATTAAATAACATCTGGTTGTTTAAAAGTGAAAAAGAGCTAATAGTTGAAGATAGTATATTAGTTGATAATAATATTACAAAAATTACTAAACAGATTGTTATGAAAGGTATTATAGTTGATAGAAAAATTATAGAGAAATGGTCATTGGAAAAAATTTAAATAAAAAAACTGCCTTAATATCTGTGTACGATAAGAAAAATTTAAGATTTCTTTGCGAAAATTTAAAAAAATATAATTATAATTTTATTTCAAGTGGAGCGACTGGCAATAAAATTCGTGAATATGGCTTTAAGTGTAAAGATGTTTCAGATTTAACAAAATCAAAAGAAATGTTTGATGGAAGAATTAAAACTATTAACCCCTTAATTTATAGTTCCTTACTTTATGTAAGAGATAATAAAATTCATAGAAAACAATTTTTATCATTAAAAATTCCAGAAATTGATATTGTAGTTGTAAATTTATATCCATTCAAGGAATATA
>CACKQA010000033.1 GCA_902602135.1 uncultured Alphaproteobacteria bacterium | reverse complement strand
TATAAGAGGTTTATCTGATTGATATAGTCTATTTAGATATTCTTTATTGTTCAGCACTTGATTCTATTATAATTAGGATACTTATATGAAAAGTTTTTTTACTAAAATATTCTTTTTTGGCTTAACAGTCACATGGTCTTTAGGTCTTTTTGCACATGGAACTATCATTTTTCCAAATGTAGAACATGGTGATGGTTACATTGATGTTAAGATATATGACTCAAAAGAGAGCTTTTTGGATGAAGAATTAGCAATTGAGAGCGTTAGAAAAAGAGTGCAAAAGGGTGAGGTTGTAGTTCCTTTGAGTAAGATACATGAAGGAAAAATAGCAATTGTTGCCTATCACGATGAAGATTCAGATGGAAAATTAAAGACTGGATTATTCTGGAGACCAAAAGAAGGTTTTGCCTTTAGTAATAATTATCAACCAAAAGGTCCTCCATCATTTGAAAAAGCCGCAATCATTTTAGTTCATGGCGAACCCGTGGTAATAGAACTTAATTATTAAAAATTATATTGATGTCATTACAGTTACAAAACACATTAAGTGGTAAAAAAGAATTTTTTAAACCAGTTAATCCAGATCATGTAAGAATATATGCGTGCGGTCCAACTGTTTACAATTTTGCGCACATAGGTAATGCGCGTATGGCAGTTGTAAATGATTTATTAGTCCGTGTATTAAAAACACAATTTAAACAAGTGACCTATGTATCTAATATCACTGATATTGATGACAAGATTATAGAAGCTTCTAAAGAAACAGGTGAGGACATTAGTGTTATCACAAATAAATATACAGAGATTTACAATAATGACATGAGTGCACTTGGCGTTAATCTTCCTGATATTCAACCAAGGGCAACTGATCATATTAAAGAAATGATCGAATTGATAAAAAAATTAATTGATGAAAATAAAGCTTATGAAAAAGAGGGTCATGTTTTATTTCATGTGCCAAGTTTTGATAATTATGGAATTCTTTCAAAAAGAAATAGAGATGAACAAATAGCTGGAAGCCGTGTTGAAGTAGCGCCGTTCAAAAAAGATCCAGCAGATTTTATTTTATGGAAACCATCTCCCTCACCCTTACCTGGTTGGGATTCACCTTGGGGATTTGGAAGACCAGGATGGCATTTAGAGTGCTCCGTTATGTCAGAAAAATCATTAGGCCTTCCTTTTGATATCCATAGCGGTGGTATTGACTTGGTGTTTCCACATCATGAAAATGAAATAGCACAAACTTGTTCCATATCTGAAAATAAAGATCCTAAAGATTTTGCAACTTATTGGTTTCATAATGGATTTGTTAATGTTGAGGGAGAAAAAATGTCAAAGTCAATTGGCAATATTAGACTCGTTCATGATCTCAATAAAAAATACAAGGGAGAGGTTTTGCGATTAACATTGTTGTCAGCTCACTACAAACAGCCATTGAACTGGACAGAAGAAATCATTGAACAAAATAGCAAAATGATAGATCGACTTTATAGAGTTCTATTAGAGCTGTCAGAAGTTGAAATAAATTCTAACTTACCTTCTAATTCTATAATGGAATCATTTTTAGATGATTTGAATACACCTAAAGTCATTGCAAAACTTAATGAAGAAGCAAATGATGCTTCATCTGCATCTGATGAAAGAAAAAAAGAAATTAAAAAAAATCTTCTTTCTGCCGGTAAAATATTAGGTATTCTTGAAGATGATCCAGGAAATTGGTTAGGTTATAATCAAAAAAATACTGAAAATACTGAAGAAATTGAAAGGTTGATAAATGAACGTAATGAAGCTAGACGCAGTAAAAATTTTAATTTGGCAGATACTATTAGAGACACATTAAAAGATAAAGGCATAGAAATAGAAGATACTGATAAAGGAACGATTTGGCGGAAATCTAGATGAGTGAAAAGATAATAATTACATTTCCAGATGGAAATAAAAAGGAAGTTAATAAAGGCATCAATGGTCTTGAATTGGCATCGCAAATTTCTAAATCTCTTGCCAAAGAATCAGTTGCTATAAAAATTAATAATGAGATAAAAGATATTAGTTTACCTATTAATGGTGATGCATCTGTAGCGATTTTAAAAAGAGATAGCGAGGAAGCACTTGAATTAATACGACATGATTGTGCTCATGTAATGGCAGAAGCTGTTCAAGAATTATTCCCTGGAACACAAGTTACAATTGGTCCAGCAATTGAAAATGGTTTTTATTATGATTTTGCAAGAGATGAACCTTTTACTGTTGCAGATCTTCCAAAAATTGAAAAGAAGATGCACGATATCATTCAAAGAAATAAAAATTTCATAAGAGAAGTGTGGTCTAAAGAGGAATCGATAAAATATTTTAAAGACAAAGGTGAAGACTATAAAGTTGAACTAATTAATGATCTGCCTGATAATGAGGAAATTAGTATTTACAAACAAGGTGATTGGTTAGACTTGTGCCGAGGTCCTCATATGGTTTCAACAAAACAAGTTGGTAAAGCATTTAAATTAATGAAAGTTGCTGGAGCTTACTGGCGAGGTGATTCATCTAATACAATGCTAACAAGAATTTATGGAACGGCCTGGGCAACAGAAAAGGATCTTGAACAACACCTTTTACAAATTGAAGAAGCAGAAAAAAGAGATCACCGAAAACTAGGAAGAGAAATGGATTTATTTCATTTTCAGGAAGAGGCTCCTGGAGCGGTATTTTGGCATCCTAAGGGTTGGACATTATTCCAATCGCTAATAAATTATATGCGAAACAGACAAGACAAGGCAGGTTACGTAGAAACTAATACGCCAGATATGATGGATAAGTCTCTATGGGAAACGTCTGGTCACTGGGACAAATTTAGTGACATGATGTTTAGAACTGAAGCAAAAGACGATAAAATTTATGCTATCAAACCAATGAATTGCCCTGGTGCTGTAGAAATTTTTAAACAAGGATTAAAAAGTTATAGAGACTTACCATTTCTATTATCTGAATTCGGAAAAGTACATCGTTATGAACCATCAGGTGCTCTTCATGGATTAATGAGGGTGAGAGCATTCACACAAGATGATGCACATATATTTTGCACAGAAGATCAAATTACACAAGAGAGTAAAACGGTATGTGATTTGATACTTAGTATCTATAAGGACTTTGGTTTTGATAATGTTAGAATTAAATTTTCTGACCGTCCTGAAAAACGCGTAGGGGATGATGCTATTTGGGATAAAGCTGAGGCCGCATTAATGCAAGCCATGGAAGCAACAGGTCTTGAGTATACACTCAACCCAGGAGAAGGTGCATTTTACGGTCCAAAATTAGAGTTTGTTTTACGTGATGCAATTGGCAGAGACTGGCAATGCGGTACACTGCAAGTAGATTTAAATTTACCTGGAAGATTGGGAGCTACTTATATTGGAGAAGATGGTAATAAAAAAATACCAGTCATGTTGCATAGAGCTCTATTTGGTTCCTTAGAGAGATTCACTGGCATTCTAATTGAACATTATGCAGGCCATCTTCCGTTTTGGCTTTCACCATTGCAAGCAGTAGTTGCTACAATTACATCTGATACAGATGAGTATGCTTATGAGGTACAAAAAGTATTAGTATCAAAAGGAATTAGAGCTGAAATAGATACGCGTAATGAAAAAATTGGTTATAAAATACGTGAACACAGTAATAGCAAGGTGCCAGCAATTATCGCTGTTGGAAAAAAAGAAGCTGAAGATAAAACAGTATCTGTTAGAAGAATTGGATCCTCTGAAACAAAGATCTTTAAATTAGAAGATATTGTTACTAGCTTATCTAAAGAAGCAAAATCACCAATAGAATAAAAAATGAATAACATGCAAGGCAAGTTTCCAAGTACAAGACTTAGACGTAATAGAATGAAAGAATTTTCTCGTCGTTTAGTTGCTGAAAATACACTTAGTGTTAATGATTTAATCTTGCCTCTATTTGTATGCGAGGGAAACAAGGTTGATGATCCTATTAATTCGATGCCTGGTGTAAGCAGATACTCTATTGATAAACTTTTAAGTGAAGTAGAAAAAGCTGTTAAACTTAAAATTCCTGCTATTGCAATCTTTCCGCAAATTGAAAGTGGTCTAAAAAACTCTGAGGGAAGTTTAGCTATAGATGAAAACAATTTGGTATGCAGATCAATTAAAAGTATCAAAAAAGATTTTCCAAATATTGGCATTGTGTGTGATGTTGCATTAGATCCTTTTACGGACCATGGGCATGATGGTTTAGTTATAAATGATAAAATAGATAATGATAAAACTTTGGAGGTTTTGGAACAACAGGCTCTAGTCCAAGCGAATGCTGGTTGTGATGTAATCGCCCCGTCGGATATGATGGATGGAAGAGTGGGAAGAATAAGAACTGCATTAGATTCAAACAATTTAGCAGATACTCTTATTCTCTCTTATGCTGCAAAATATGCCTCAGGTTTTTATGGACCTTTTAGAGATGCTATAGGTTCTGGTTCTAATTTGGGTAAAGATGGTAAATTAACATATCAAATGGATCCATCAAACAGTGATGAAGCTATTAGAGAAGTTGGATTAGATATAAGTGAAGGTGCAGATATGGTAATGGTTAAACCTGGTATGCCTTATCTTGATATTATTTCTAGAATAAAATCAGAATTTAAAGTTCCAACTTTTGCCTACCAAGTATCTGGTGAATATTCGATGATAAAAGAGTCAATTAATAAAGGTTGGCTTAATGAAAAAGTTGTAATGGAATCTCTTTTATCTTTTAAAAGAGCTGGGGCAAATGGTATACTGACTTACTTTGCATTAGAAGCTGCTGAAAAATTAAAAAATGAATAACATTCAATTTGAAAAAAGAAAATCTATAGAACAAGTTGAAGAGTCAAATGAACTTGCTCCGAAATTTGATTCAAATGGTCTAATACCCGTTGTAACAACAGATTTTGCATCTGGTGAACTACTGATGCAAGGTTATATGAATGAAGAAGCTTTTAAAAAAACTATAAGTTTGGGCGAAGCAGTTTATTTTTCTAGAAGTAGAAATACCCTTTGGCACAAAGGTAAAACAAGTGGATTAACGCAGAAGATAAAAGAAATAAGAATTGATGATGATCAAGATTGTGTTTGGTTAAGAGTTGATGTCAAAGGTGGTGCTAGCTGTCATGTAGGATATAGATCATGTTTTTATAGAAGTATTCCATTGGATAATTCAAGCTCTAAAGTTGTTCTTAAATTTGAAGAGAAAGAAAAAGTTTTTGATCCTGAAGAAGTATATAAAGGTGCGCCAAATCCTACTAAACTATAATGGCAGACAAATTAAAGTTTATTGAGACTAGTAAACTTCCAACAGACATGGGGGAGTTCACTGTACATGCCTTTACAGATGAATATGAATCTAAAGATCATTTAGCAATATGTATGGGTGACTTGCTTACCGATGAGCCAGTTTTATCAAGAATTCATTCGCAGTGTATTACAGGCGAATCTTTTTTTAGTATGAGATGTGATTGTAGATTCCAATTAACTGAATCATTAAAACAAATTGCGCAAAATGGAAGAGGGGTTATTTTTTATCTTCAACAAGAAGGAAGAGGCATTGGTCTTTCAAACAAAATTAAAGCATATAGTTTACAAGATAAGGGACTAGATACCGTTGAAGCTAATCATCAATTGGGTTTCAAAGATGATGAGAGAACATATGAAAATATTGCAGGAATGGTAAAATATTTAGCAATCAAAAAATTAGATTTGATGACTAATAATCCAAAAAAAATAAAAGCGCTTGAAGATATGGGTATCAAAGTAAATCAAAGAATTCCTATTTTCTCAGACACCAATAAGTATAATGAAAAATATATATCAACTAAGAAAAGCAAACTTGGTCATTTAATCTAAGTGGAAGCAGATAATTTAATAAAAAAACTCAATATGATAAGTCATCCTGAAGGAGGACATTATGTTGAAAATTTTAAGAACGAAAATGTTAGTCAAATTTATTACTTGTTAAAGAGGAACGAAAAATCACATTGGCATCGATTAACTAAAAATGAAATATTACATTTTTATTCTGGAGATCCTCTAGAAGTTTTCACATCAAATGACGGAGTTAATTATGAAGTTTTTTCTTTAGGGTCAGATAATAATTATATTTACACCGTAACAGCGAACACATGGTTTGCTATGAGATCTTCTGGTGCTTTCAGTTTAATTGGATGCACTGTCGCACCTGCTTTTGATTTTGATGATTTTGAACTTGCACCTGCGACGTGGCGACCTGAAAATTTCAAAATTGAGTTATAGTTTTCACTTTTCTTTAATTTAAATTCTTTATATATTAGTATTAAAAACGGAGGTTCTAAATGGATGCAGAGAGTAAATGCCCTGTAATGCACGGAGCAATTACAAAAAATATGGGAGAAGGTACATCTAACCGCGAATGGTGGCCTAACCAACTTAACTTAAACATACTTCATCAACATGATCGTAAATCAGATCCAATGGAAGCTGGGTTTAACTATCGAGAAGAGTTCAAAAAATTAGATTATGCTGCATTAAAAAAAGACCTCCATAATCTAATGACTGATTCTCAAGATTGGTGGCCAGCTGATTATGGTCATTATGGTGGTTTCTTTATTCGTATGACATGGCATGCTGCTGGAACTTATAGGACTGGTGATGGCCGTGGTGGTGGTGGAACAGGAGCTCAACGTTTTGCCCCCTTAAACAGTTGGCCAGATAATGGTAACTTAGATAAGGCAAGGAGGCTTCTTTGGCCGATAAAGAAAAAATATGGAAATAAAATTAGTTGGGCTGATCTATTTATTTTAACAGGTAACGTTGCAATTGAATCTATGGGAGGTAAAACTTTTGGATTTAGTGGTGGGCGTCCTGACATTTGGGCACCAGAAGAAGATATTTACTGGGGTGTAGAAGAAGAATGGTTACAAAATAGAAGGTATACTGGAGATAGAATTTTAGATAATCCACTTGCAGCAGTGCAAATGGGATTAATTTACGTAAACCCTGAAGGACCGGATGGAAAAGCTGATCCTCTTGCTAGCGCAAAAGACATAAGAGAAACTTTTGCGAGAATGGCAATGAATGACACTGAAACTGTAGCTCTCACTGCAGGTGGACACACTTTTGGTAAAGCACATGGTGCTGGTGATCCAGCTCTTGTAGGAGCAGAGCCAGAAGGTGCGCCTTTAGAACAAATGGGTTTAGGATGGAATAACTTGCACGGATCAGGTGTTGGTCGTGATACCACAACAAGTGGTATAGAAGGTCCATGGACACCTAATCCAACTCAGTGGGATAATGGATACTTTGATATGCTTCTAAGTTACGAATGGAAGTTAGTAAAAAGTCCAGCAGGTGCTCAAATCTGGCATGCGATTGATCAAAAAGAAGAACACATGGCTCCTCAAGTAGATGATCCATCAGTTAAAGTTCCTACAATGATGACAACAGCAGATATGGCAATGCGTGAAGATCCTGAATACAGAAAAGTATCAGAAAAATTTCACAAAGACCCAGAATATTTTGCTGATCAATTTGCTAGAGCTTGGTTTAAACTTCTACATCGAGATATGGGCCCAAAAACAAGATATATGGGACCAGAAGTTCCTGAAGAAGAACTGATTTGGCAAGATCCTGTGCCTCAAGGTCATTCAAACTATGATGTTGAAACAGTAAAAGCTAAAATTTTAAGTAGTGGTTTAACAACCCAAGAAATGGTTGAAACTGCTTGGGCAAGTGCTTCTACATTTAGAGGATCAGATATGAGAGGTGGAGCTAATGGAGCAAGAATTAGACTTTCGCCTCAAAAAGATTGGGAAGTTAATAAACCGGAGCAATTAAAAAAAGTTCTTGGTATTCTTGAGCCTATTGCTAAAGAGACAGGAGCTTCAGTAGCTGATGTAATAGTCCTTGCTGGTAATGTAGGTGTGGAACAAGCAACTGGAATGGAAGTACCTTTTACTCCAGGTAGAGGTGATACCAGTCAAGATAAAACTGATATTGATTCATTTGCAGTATTAGAGCCAGAAGCAGATGCTTTTCGTAATTATTTAAAAATGAATTATGATGTTACTGCAGAAGAATTAATGTTGGATAAGGCACAACTATTAGGGTTAACTGCCCCTGAAATGACGGTACTTGTCGGTGGTATGAGATCTATGGGTATTAGTTCAGATCAAAGAGGTTTGTTTGTTGATACAAAAGGTAAGTTAACAAATGATTTTTTTGATAAGCTTTTAGATATGGGTGTTAGTTGGAAGCCAACTGGAAGTAATTCATATGAAGCTACAGATAAAATTACAGGAGAAAAAGTAAGAACTGCATCTAGAGTAGATCTTGTTTTTGGATCCAATTCTCAATTAAGAGCAATAGCAGAACTTTATGCAAGTGATGATAGTGAAGAAAAAATGAAAAAAGACTTCATCAAAGCTTGGAACAAAGTGATGAATGCTGATCGTTTCGATTTAGAACAATAAAATAATTTAAATTAATTTAAAAGTGGAACTCTAAGTTCCACTTTTTTTATTTTGGCATATTGGTTGCCCCAGTTTCTAATGAAATTATTTTGCCATCTTTATATTTGTATACTGCCATCACAGCTTGTGTGTTGCCATCTTTAAAAGTAACGAAAGAGTGATGTATCCCAATCTCGTCATTTTCGTATACAATTCTAGACTTATCATCATTAATGTCGTCACTCATAGCCCAGTCTATTACATCGGACTTTGATAAAACATTACCACTTGAATGCATTGTAAATTTGAAATCATCATGGATAATTTCGTTCATTCCTGCTTCATCTTTTTCATTAAAAACCTTCATGTATTTTTCTAGTATTGACATATTTTCTCCTAGTTAAAATAAAGTATATAGGAATTTTTTTTAAATAAGTATTTAATTATCTTTCTTTAATGTAAGGTTGTCCAATAGCATTAGGCGCAATTGCTTTTCCAACAAAACCAGCAAGCAATACTACTGTTAGTATGTATGGAAGTGCTTGTATTAATTGAACAGGTATCTCGCCAATTGCAGGTAATTCAACACCTTGTAGTCTAATTTGAAGAGCATCTGTAAATCCAAAGAGTAAGCAAGCAATTAAAGCTGTTTTAGGATGCCACTTTCCAAAGATCATTGCTGCTAGTGCTAAGTATCCTCTTCCCGCTGACATTTCTCTAAAGAAATTTGCATTAACTGCTGTTGATAGGTGTGCGCCTGCAAAAGCAATTAAAACACCATTGATTGCTAGCGCTTTATATCTCATGGTAAAAACATTAATACCAGCTGTATCAACGGCACTTGGATTTTCTCCGACTGCTCTTAGACGCAAACCAAAACTAGTTTTAAATACTATCCAAAAAACTAGTGGGACAGAAAGATATGCTAAATAAACAAAAACGTAATGACCACTTAATATATCACTATAAAGTGTTCCAATAACCGGAATGTCTCTTAGTACGTCAGCAAAAGGAAGATGAATTTCTAAAAAACGCTGATCTTCATTTAATGTTGGCGTCAGACCTGCTTGCCCAAACCAAGCAGCTGCTAAAGCAGTTGTTAAACCAATAATTAAAATATTTATAGCAACACATGATACTACTTGATCACCTTTGTGCGTTACCGAAGCAAATCCATGTAACATTGATAAACACACACACACAATTATAGCTAATAATAAACCTAGCCATGGATTACCTAAATAGTAAGAACCAACAGCTGCTACAAATGCAGCCATAAGCATTTTACCTTCTAAACTAAAATCTATCACACCTGATCTTTCAGCAAATATACCGGCCATTGCTGCAAAAACTAAAGGTGTAGATATTCTTAAAGTAGAATTAATTAAAGAAGCAATATCAGATAAAAATTCCATTAAGCATTTACCTCTCTATTAAGTCTTCTAACAAAAAAGCTTTCTATTTGTGGTCTAAAAAGATTTTCTAATGCACCACTAAATAATATTATTAATCCTTGAACAGCAACAAACATGTATCTAGTTATGTTTGGCATTTCAAATGTAACTTCTGAACCTCCTTGGTATAAAATTCCAAATAAAAATGCTGCAGGTAAAATACCAATCGGATGATTTCTGCCCATTAGTGCAACTGCAATTCCTGTAAATCCATATCCTGCTGGAAAGCCTGCTTGAATTTTATGGCTTACACCAAGAATTTCATTGACGCCAAGTAGACCTGCTAAACCTCCAGAAATACACATCGCGATGATAATATTTTTATGAGGTGATATGCCTGCATATATTGCTGCTTGAGTATTGTGTCCCACAGCTCGCATTTCATAACCCCATTTAGTTTTCCAAACTAAAAACCAAACAAAGAACAATGATGCAATTGCTAATAAAAAAGTCAGGTTAAGTGGTGAATATCTTATTTTTATTCCAAGAATTCCAGAGAATGCTTCAAAGCTTGGTAACCAGATTTCTTCTGGTAGTTTCACCGTATGAGGTGCCATTTGATTTGTATCTCTAATCACATCTACAAGTAAGAAAATCATTAAAGATGAAGCAATAAAATTAAACATTATTGTTGTAATAACAACATGACTTCCTCTTTTTGATTGAAGATAAGCAGGAATGTAAGCCCATGCTGCACCAAATAAAAATGCACCAAAGATTGCTAAAAGCCAAACGATTGGAACAGGGAGAAAACTTAAATTTATAGCTACTAAAAAAACACCTAGCCCGCCTATGTATGCTTGACCTTCTCCCCCAATATTAAATAGTCTACAATGAAAGGCTACAGCAAAAGCTAGTCCAGTAAAAATAAAATTTGTTGTGTAATAAAGTGTATAAGCAAATCCCTGGATATAACCAAATGATCCATAAATAATTAACTTAACAGCCTCTATTGGATTTTCACCTGCTATAAAAACAAAAAGTCCTGAAACTAATAACGCTAATGTTAAGTTTACTAATGGAACAATAACATTAGAGACCCACCATGGAACTTTTGATTTATCGACTACAATATTACTCATTATGCAACACCAGCCATTAGCAATCCTAGCTCACGATCAGTAACATTTTTGTTTTCCTTTTCTCCAACAATTTTTCCATCAAACATAACAATTATTCTGTCAGATAAGGATAAGATTTCATCTAACTCAACTGATGCTAATAGTATTGCTGCACCTTTATCTCTCATATCTATAAGACGTTGATGGATAAATTCGATTGCTCCAATATCTACACCTCTTGTTGGCTGCCCCACTAAAAGAACTTTTGGATTTTCATTAAGCTCTCTACTCAAAATAATTTTTTGTTGATTACCTCCTGAAAAATTAGATGTTATTAAGTTTGGAGATTTAGGTCGAACATCATATTCTTGCATAACCTTATTTGAATATTCAGTAATTTCTTTATTGTTCAAAATTGCAGATTTTGAATATGGCTCTTGATCATGATAACCAAAAATTAAATTTTCATGAGCTTTGAAATCACTTATTAAACCCATTCTTTGTCTATCTTCAGGTACATGCGCTAAACCTTTTTCTTTAAGCATTCTTGGGTTTAAGAAATTATTTTGATCAGAAATTTTTTCACCAAATAATTCAATACTTCCAGACTCTACTTTTCTAATCCCTGAAAGTGCTTCTAATAATTCAGTTTGTCCATTACCAGTTACACCAGCAATACCCAGAATTTCTCCTGAACATATTTCTAGGTTTACATCTTTTACACGTGTTACATCTAGATCGTCTTTGACTGAAAGATTATTAACTTTGAATATGGTCTCCCCTTTTTTTATTTCTTTTTTGTCAACTCTAAGTAAGACACTTCTTCCTACCATCATTTCAGCTAGTTGTTCTTTACTTGTATCTTCAGTTTTTGTATGCCCAACCATTTCGCCTTGACGCATCACTGATACTTCGCTAGTTAAATCCATTATTTCAATCAATTTATGTGTAATTAATACTATGGTTTTACCTTCACTTTTTAATGAACGAAGAATTTTAAATAATTCATCAACCTCTTGAGGTGTAAGAACTCCAGTTGGCTCATCAAGAATTAAAATTTCTGCTCCTCTGTATAAAGATTTTAATATTTCCACTCTTTGACGAAAACCTACAGATAAATCTGAAATAGTAGCATCAAGATCAATATTAAAATTATATGTTTGACATAATTGTTCTAAATCTTCTTTTGCCTTTTGTAGTTTTTCTCCAAATACTGTTTCACCTTCAAAACCAAGAATAATATTTTCTAGTACAGTAAAATTTTCTACCAACATAAAATGTTGGTGAACCATTCCAATGCCGTTTATTATTGAATCTCTTGGTGATCTTAGATTAATTTCTTTTCCATTAATCTTAATTGAACCCGAATTAGCTTGGTAAAGACCAAAGACTATACTCATCAGAGTAGATTTACCTGCTCCGTTTTCTCCAATTATGCCGTGAATTGTACCTTTATTTATTTTGAGATTAATATTTTTGTTGGCCTGAACATGACCAAATGATTTATTTATATCCGTTAATTCTAAGATAGGTGAGACCATAAATTATTTATTAATCTTTGGTCTCACCAAATATTTATTTTAGTATCTACTCTTGTGACCAGTCAGCAACAACTAGAGCACCGCTCGCAATGTCTGCAGCAGCTGCATCTGCAGCAGCAGCCATTTCAGATGTTACCATTCCATCTTCAGTTGCATAACCAACCATTCCTTCTGAAAGACCAAGAATGTTTATGCCAGCTTCAAATCTACCTGACTCAACATTTTTAGCTTGTTCAAAAATTGTTAGATCTAATCTCTTCAACATTGATGTTAACATGTTACCTGGATGCATCCAGTTTTGATTAGAGTCAACTCCGATACCCATA
>CACKQA010000032.1 GCA_902602135.1 uncultured Alphaproteobacteria bacterium | reverse complement strand
ATCATCCCATGAAGATTTTTGGAGTTTTTTATTTGATTTAGAATATACATTATCCAATCTTTGACTTGAGAGTCCATCAATTGCAAATCTAGATTTATCACTTATCCATTCTTCATTGGTTTCTTCATTTATTCTAGGAAGAGCTCTTAAAACTTTTTTTCCTCTTGTGTCAATTCTTATACTTGAACCTATGCCATCAAACACATCGAATGTTTCTGTCTTAGTTAGTTCCCATGGTCTAGATTTAAATGCGTATGGCTTACTTGTTAAAGCACCAACAGGACACAAATCAATTACATTTCCAGATAATTCTGACTCAATAGTTTTTTCTAAGTATGTAGTGATCTCAGCATTTTCACCTCTGCCAAGCAATCCTATATCATCAACTCCAGCAACTTCTGTAGAAAACCTTACGCATCTTGTACAATGTATACATCTTGTCATAATTGTTTTGACGAGTGGTCCCATATTTTTATTTTGAACTGCTCTTTTATTTTCTTCATATCTAGTTTTATCAAAACCATAATACATAGCTTGATCTTGAAGATCACACTCTCCTCCTTGATCACAAATAGGGCAATCCAATGGATGATTAATAAGAAGAAACTCCATTACGCCTTTACGAGCTTTTTTAACTGTTTCAGTATTAGTTTTTATAACCATTCCCTCTGCAGCTGGCATGGCACATGATGCAATAGGTTTTGGGGCTTTTTCCATTTCTACTAAACACATTCTACAGTTTCCTGCTATTGAGAGTTTTTCATGATAACAAAATCTTGGAATTTCAGTTCCTGCTTGTTCACAAGCTTGCATTACGGTCATACCGTTTTCAAATTCGTATTCTTTATTATCAATTGTTATCTTTGGCACTAAGCTACTCTTCTATTTCTTTCTTGGATTCTTTTTTCAATTTCAGGTCTAAAGTGTCTAAACAAACCTTGAATAGGCCAAGCGGCAGCATCGCCTAAGGCACAAATAGTATGGCCTTCAATTTGCTTAGTCACATCTAAAATTTTATCAATATCCTCATGTTTAACATTTCCATGAATCATTTTTTCCATCATTCTGTACATCCATCCAGTACCTTCTCTGCAAGGTGTGCATTGACCACAGCTTTCATGCTTATAAAAATGTGATAATCTAGCTATTGCTTCAACAATATCTGTTGATTTATTCATTACAATAACAGCCGCAGTTCCTAGTCCACTTTGAACTTCTTTTAGGCTATCAAAATCCATTTTAACAGTATCACAAATAGACTTAGGTAATAAAGGTACACTTGCGCCTCCAGGAATTACAGCTAATAAATTTTCCCAACCACCAATTACCCCACCTGCATGCTTTTCAATGAGATCTTTCAGTGGTATGCCCATTTCTTCTTCTACATTACAAGGGTTATTTACGTGTCCAGAAATACTAAAAATTTTTGTACCTGTATTATTTGCACTACCTAAATTACCAAACCATTTAGAACCACGTCTTAAAATAGTCGGAGAAACAGCAACTGTTTCAACATTTGTAACTGTTGTAGGACATCCATATAAACCTGCACCAGCAGGAAATGGAGGCTTTAATCGAGGCTGGCCTTTTTTACCCTCTAAACTTTCAAGTAAG
This sequence comes from uncultured Alphaproteobacteria bacterium, assembly GCA_902602135.1. Classification (GTDB taxonomy): domain Bacteria; phylum Pseudomonadota; class Alphaproteobacteria; order HIMB59; genus CACPNW01. The sequence goes on along the minus strand of CACKQA010000032.1, from coordinate 11,458 downwards.
GCAGTTTCTTCTCCACAAATATATGCTCCTGCTCCTCTGTGAAGATAAATGTCAAAATCCCATCCTGTACCACATGCATTTTTACCAATTAAATTATTTGCATATGCTTCATCTATTGCTTTTTGTAAATTAGAAGATTCAGAATAATATTCACCCCTTATGTAAATGTAGCAGGTGTGTGCATGCATTGCAAAGCCAGCAACAAAGCAACCTTCTAAAAGAAGATGAGGGTCATTTCTCATAATTTCTCGATCTTTGCATGTGCCTGGCTCTGACTCATCTGCATTAACAACTAGGTAATGATCTTTTCCAGAATCTTTTGGCATAAATGACCACTTAAGTCCCGCAGGGAAACCTGCTCCTCCCCTTCCTCTTAATTGACTATTTTTAATTTCCTCAACAATTTTATCACTACCCATTTTAATAAGCTCTTTAGTATTTGACCAAATACCTCTTTTTTTGGCACCTTCTAATTTCCAGTCTTCAAAACCGTATAAATTTTTAAAAATTTTATCTTTTTCCTTAAGCATCAAATTTTCTTTCAGGTTGTGATGATTTTCTACCAATTTGTGAACCTACTTTTATTGATTTATTATCTTTTAAATCTTGAAGTATTTTTTTAAAACTCTCTTCATCTAAATCTTCATAATAATCATCATTGATCTGGACCATAGGAGCATTACAACATGCGCCCAAGCATTCAACTTCAACAACTGTAAATATTTCATCATCACTTGTACCGCCAATATTAGTTTCGCAAACTTCTTGTGCAACTTTAGACAGTTTATCACTCCCTCTTAACCAACAAGGTGTCGTTCTACAAATTTGGACAAAATTTTTACCAATAGGTTCTAAATTAAACATCGAATAAAAAGTGGCAACTTCCAACACTCTGATGTAAGACATACTTAGAGTTTCAGCTACTTTTTCCATTGAGTTTTTACTTAGCCATCCATTATTTTGTCTTTGTGCTAAATCAAGTAAAGGAATAACTGCGCTTTGAATACGGTTTGATGGATATTTTTTTATTATTTCAGAAATTTTTTTAAAATTTTCTGATGACCATTGAAAATTATCATTAATTTTTTTATATACTTTATTATTTGTACCAGGATGATGCATTATCTATCTATCTCTCCAAAAACAATATCTAAGCTACCTAGTATAGCGGCTATGTCAGCCATTAAGTGGCCTTTAGATAAATGATCTAATGTTTGAAGGTGTGCAAAACCTGGTGCTCTTATTTTACATCTATATGGTTTACTAGATCCATCAGAAACAAGGTAAACGCCAAATTCACCCTTTGGAGCTTCTACAGCACTATAAACTTGACCAGCGGGAACACGATAACCTTCAGTGAAAAGTTTAAAATGATGAATTAAAGCTTCCATTGATTTTTTCATTTGATTTCTTTTAGGAGGAGTAATTTTATTATCCTCAATTGATATTGGACCAGGTTTGATTTTATTTAAACATTGGTTAATAATACTAATGCTTTGTCTCATTTCCTCTATGCGAACCAAATATCGATCAAAACAATCACCCTTTTTTCCAACAGGAACTTCAAAATTAACTTGATCATAGGCGTCATAAGGTTGAGATCTTCTTAAATCCCATGCTACACCTGCACTTCTTAATACAGGGCCCGAACACCCCCATTCAATTGCTTCTGACTTTGAAATTATTCCTATATCAACTGATCTTTGTCTTAAAATTCTGTTATTAGTCAGCAAGCTTTCAAGATCATCAATAAATTTTGGAAGAGTTTTAAAATGATCAAATAATTTTTCTTCCATTCCTTCTGGCATATCCTGATGAACGCCGCCAGGTCTAAAATAGGCTGCATGAAATCTTGCCCCAGATACTGCTTCATGAAACTCCAAAAGCTTTTCCCTTTCTTCAAAACACCATAAAAAAGGTGTCACTGCACCAATGTCAGCAGCATAGGCAGGTATATTTAATAAATGATTTAGTATTCTAGTAATTTCGGCAAAAATAACTCGAATATATTTAGCTCTTTCAGGAACATTGATACCTAGGAGATTTTCAGTTGCCAATGCAAAAGCATGTTCTTGACACATTGGTGAAACGTAATCAAGTCTATCAAAATAAGGGACAGCCTGAAGATAAGTTTTATATTCAATTAATTTTTCTGTCCCCCTATGTAACAATCCGATGTGTGGTTCTGCTCTTTGAACTACTTCACCCTCAAGCTCAACTACTAAACGTAAAACACCATGCGCAGCTGGGTGTTGAGGACCAAAGTTAATTGTAGTTGTATTAAGCTCTACTTCTTTCATTTAATTTTCACCAGTAGATTTCTCATCACCAAAAAGTTTGTTTTCCATTCCTTCCCAAGGAGATTCACTATCGAAATTTCTAAATTCTTGAGTTAATTTAACAGGCTCATATATTACTTTTTTTTCAAGGTCATCGTAGCGAACTTCTGTATGTCCTGTTAAAGGAAAATCTTTGCGCAACGGATAACCTTCAAAATTGTAATCCGTCATTATCCTTCTTAAATCAGGATGATTAATGAATTCAATTCCAAATAGATCATAACATTCTCTTTCATACCAATCCGCAGATTTATGAATTTTAGTTATTGATTCTATTTTTTCGTTTACTTTAATAAAAGTTTTAAGAATAATTTTTTTATTTTTTGTTAAACTTTGCAAAATATAAATCAAATCAAATCTAAATTCTCTTGAAGGATAATCAACAGCTGTAATATCTAATAATTGATTAAAATTAAGCTCAGAGTTATCTTTTAATTCGTTAAAAATTTTTATAATATTTTTTTTTTCAAATTCTATTTCTAGCAAATTATTATTTTCTAACACATTATTTATGCCACCTATTTTAGTAAGAATTTTAATCATATAAAATTATCTTTTAAATTTATTTTCTCTTCTAATTTTTTTCTGTAATTGCAATATGCCATAAACTAATGCTTCTGCTGTTGGAGGGCATCCTGGTACGTAAACATCAACAGGGACAATTCGATCACATCCTCTAACTACTGAATATGAATAGTGATAATATCCCCCACCATTTGCACAAGAACCCATTGATATAACCCAACGAGGCTCTGGCATTTGATCATAAACTTTTCTTAAAGCTGGAGCCATTTTATTTGTTAATGTGCCTGCAACTATCATTACATCAGATTGTCTTGGACTTCCTCTTGGTATTACTCCGTAACGATCAAGATCATATCTTGCCATGTATGAATGTATCATTTCTACTCCACAGCATGCCAAACCAAAAGTCATTGGCCATAAAGAACCAGTTCTAGCCCATGTGAGAATTTTATCGTAGCTGGCAACTAAGAAACCTTTAGAGGATAATTCTGAGTTAAGAGTATCATCAACAATTTTTTTTGCTTCATCTACTCCCATTCTAAAGCTCCTTTTTTCCATTCATAAATAAAACCAATAGTTAAAACAGTAAGGAAAATCATCATTGACCAAAAACCAAACAATCCAATTTTACCAAGTGTTATTGCCCATGGAAACAAGAAAGCAACTTCTAAATCAAAAATTATAAATAGAATTGCTACTAAATAAAATCTTACATCAAATCTACCGCGAGCATCGTCAAAAGCTTCAAAACCACATTCATAAGCTGATAATTTTTCTTGATCTGGTTGGGAGTCTCCTACTACAAAAGATAGTAGTGTCATGCCAATAGCTAATGCTAAAGCTATAAAAATAAAAATCAAAATAGGCAAATATTCAAATAGAAACTCAGACACTATAATCTCACAATTAAATTAGTAATGTATTTAACGATTTATTCAACAATAACAACGTGTCTAGTTGCGACTTTAGTACACAAAAAACACTGAAATAAGTGGCGCGAGAGACGGGATTCGAACCCGCGGCCTCTGCCGTGACAGGGCAGCGTTCTAACCAGCTGAACTACTCCCGCGCATGGTGGGTGTTGAGAGACTTGAACTCCCGACCCTCTCGGTGTAAACGAGATGCTCTACCAACTGAGCTAAACACCCAAATAAAATCGGCTGTTAAATTTATTTAACAGCCGGTGCAAGAAAAAAAGATAATTAATTGTTTACTGAGTCTTTTAAAGCTTTTCCAACAGTAAATTTTGGTCTTTTAGATGCAGGTATTTGAATTGACTCACCTGTTCTAGGATTTCTACCTGTAGTTGCTTTTCTGTGGCTAACACTAAAATTACCAAATCCTACAATACTAACCTTTTCATCTCTTTTTAGTGAATTGGTTATTGCATCTAGAAAACTTTCAATTGCTCTAGTTGCGTCAGATTTAGATAATCCTGCGGAAGATGCTACAGAAGCGATAAGATCATTTTTGTTCACTTTTAATCTCCTTTAATAAATTTGCTTGATATTTGTTTGTTTTCAGAACAAGTCAACATTATTATTAAAATTTTCCCAGAAATAAAGGAATTTAACAATAAAATGACTAAATATATAGATTATTTTCTAGAAAATATTAATGAGTACTGGTCCTATTTTGATTATTTTTTAATTGAGATTCGGTTAAATTTAACGGAATTATTGATTTTGTTAAAGTATGTTCAAGAATTGAAAAAGCATCAGATACAGGGATGATCTTAATTCCCTTGATAACTTCTTTATCAAATTCAGAGACTTCTCTAAAATTTTCTTGAGGAATAAGAACTTTTTTTATACCAACTCTGCTTGCCGCGTAAATCTTTTCTTTTAAGCCGCCTATTGGGAGAACTCTACCTCTAAGTGTAATTTCTCCTGTCATTGCAACGTCTCTTTTAATTTTATTATTTGTCAATGATGACACAAGAGAATTAAAAATTGCAATACCTGCACTTGGGCCATCTTTTGGTGTAGCTCCTTCGGGAACATGTATGTGAATATCATAATTTTCAAAATCTTTTGGGTTTATACCTAAGCTTATTGATTTTGATTTTACGTATGAGGTTGCAGCTTGAATTGATTCTCTCATTACTTCTCCCAATTTACCTGTAATTGTTAATTTTCCTTTGCCTATTGATAAAATAACTTCTACTGATAAAATTTCTCCGCCAACTTCTGTCCATGCCAAACCGTTAGTAACCCCAACAAGATTCTTTTTTTCAATTTCGCTAGATCTATATTTTGGTATGCCTAAAAAATCTTGCAACGATTTGTGATTTAAGTTTAATTTTTTTAATCTGGAAGTTTCAAGTTTTTTAACTGTCTTTCTGCAAACTTTAGAAATTTCTTTTTCAAGATTTCTTACACCTGCTTCTTTAGTATAATTTCTAATAATTGCATTTAAAACTTTAGAATTAAATGAAATTTCAGATTTTTTTATTCCATGATTTTTTATTTGTTTTGGAACTAAATATCTTTTTGCAATTTGATTTTTTTCTTTTTCTGTATAACCAGGTATTCTTATGACTTCCATTCGATCAAGAAGAGCAGGTGGGATATTAAGTGTATTGGCAGTACATACAAACATTACATCAGAAAGGTCATAATCAAGCTCTAGGTAATGATCATTGAATCTACCATTCTGTTCTGGATCAAGAACCTCCAGAAGGGCAGAAGATGGATCTCCTCTCCAATCGGAGCCAAGTTTATCAATTTCATCTAATAAAATTAATGGATTAGAGGATTTTGATTTTTTCATTGCTTGGATAAATCTACCAGGCATTGATCCAATATATGTTTTTCTGTGTCCTCTAATCTCAGCCTCATCTCTTACACCCCCTAAGGACATCCTAACAAAACTTCTTCCTGTAGAATTTGCAATAGATTTACCAAGAGATGTCTTGCCAACTCCAGGCGGTCCAACCAAACATAATATTGGTCCTTTAAGTTTATTAGTTCTTTTTTGTACTGCTAAGTATTCAAGAATTCTTTCTTTAACTTTTTCTAAGCCGTAGTGATCATTCTCTAAAATTTGGGATGCTTTTTTAATATTTTGAGAAATTTCATCGGGATTATTCCATGGTATGGACATTACCCAATCTAAATAATTCCTAATTACTGTTGCCTCAGCTGACATAGGACTCATATTTTTTAATTTTTTTATTTCTGATACACACTTATCTTTGGCCTCATTAGATAATTTGTATGAATGTAATTTTTTCTCAAGCTCAGCAATTTCATCCAAATCATCATTTTCTCCGAGTTCCTTCTGGATGGCTTTCATTTGTTCATTTAAATAATATTCTTTTTGAGTTTTCTCCATTTGTCTTTTTACTCGACCCTTAATTTTTTTCTCAACTTGAAAAGAGTCAATCTCGGATACTAAATAACCATATATTTTGTTGAGTCTTTCTTCTGTATCTATGATTTCTAAAATATTTTGTTTTTGAGATAAAGAAATGGAAATGTTTGATGCAATTATATCAGCAATCTTATCTGGGTCATTTAACACCTTTACATTATTAATCACATCCAATGAAACTTTTTTATTAATTTTTTGAAAATCAACAAACTGTTCAATAATAAGTTTTTGCAAAGCTTTTATGCTAGAATTTTTTTTTGTTTTTTGATTAATTTCAGTAATTGATGCAGTAATAAACTCTTTATTAAAATTTATTTTACTTACTTTGGCTCTATAAACCCCTTCAACTAAAACTTTAAGAGTGCCATCTGGAAGTTTTAAAAGTTGGATAATCTTCGCAACAGTTCCAAAAGAATAAAGGTTTTCCTTATTAGGATTATCAACTTTTGAATTTTTTTGAGAAAGTAAAAAAATTTTTTTATCACTCGTCATCACATGATTAAGTGCATTTACTGATTGCTCTCTTCCAACAAATAGAGGAGCGACCATGTTTGGGAAAACTACAATATCTCTCAGTGGAAGAACAGGAATAAAGTTTTTTCTCATATTATATAAATGTCTATTTATTGATTAAATTCAAGAGTTATTAGACATTAATTTTTGATTATTATCTTTATTAGAATAAATTAATATAGGTTCAGATTTTTTTGCAATAACTTCTTTATTTATTACTACTTTATATAAATTTTTCAGATCTGGAACTTTGTACATAAGATCCATTAATGAATCCTCAATTATAGACCTTAAACCTCTAGCGCCAGTATTTTGCGAAACTGCTAATTTTGCAATTTCTTTCAAAGCATCTTCTTTAATTTCTAATTTAACCCCATCCATTTTCATAAGAGATTCAAATTGCTTTACGATAGCATTTTTTGGCTGGGTCATTATACGAATTAGCATATCTTCATCTAATTCTCTCAAAGTAGTGATAACTGGCAACCTGCCTATAAATTCTGGAATCATTCCAAATTTTAATAAATCTTGGTTCTCTAGTTTTTTAAGTGACTCACCAGCAGTTTCTTTAGGTTCTAAATCTAATTTAGAATTAAAACCTATAGCAGTACCTTTTAAACGATAATTAATTATTTCTTCTAACCCAGAAAAAGCTCCTCCACATATAAAAAGTATATTAGAGGTGTCAACTTGCAAAAATTCTTGTTGAGGATGTTTTCTACCTCCTTGCGGTGGGACACTAGCTACAGTTCCTTCCATAATTTTAAGAAGAGCTTGTTGTACACCTTCTCCAGAAACATCTCTTGTTATAGAAGGGTTGTCACTTTTTCTTCCTATTTTATCAATTTCGTCAATATAAACTATCCCCTTTTGTGCTCGTTCAACATTATAATCAGATGCTTGTAATAGTTTAAGAATTATATTTTCCACATCCTCTCCAACATATCCTGCTTCCGTTAGGCTTGTTGCATCGGCAACTGTAAAAGGGACATCTAATATTTTTGCTAAAGTCTGGGCTAATAATGTTTTACCTGTACCAGTAGGGCCAACTAAAAGAATATTTGATTTTGATATTTCAATATTATCATTTTCTAAATTAGAAGATAATCTTTTATAGTGATTATAAACTGCCACTGATAGAATCTTTTTTGAATCTTTTTGGCCTATTACATAATCATTTAAGAATTTATTTATCTCAGACGGTTTAGGTATATCCTTTTTAATTTTGAATTTATTGTTTTTATTATCTTCCTTGATTATATCCATGCATAATTCAACACATTCATCACAAACAAAAACAGTTGGTCCTGCTATTAATTTTTTTACTTCTTTCTGATTTTTGCCACAAAAGGAGCAGAATAATGAATCTTTATCATTTTTTTTATTCACTATTTCCTGTCCTTTACTATCTTATCTATTAAACCAAATTTAATAGCTTCATCAGCAGAGAAATACTTATCTCTTTCCATGATACTTGAAATTTCTGATAATTTCTTTCCTGTATGTTTTGCGTAAATCTCATTTAATTTTAATTTTGTTTTTTTTATTTCATTAGTTTGAATTTCGATATCTGTAACCTGCCCTTGCATACCGCCGCTAGGTTGATGAACCATAATTCTTGAATTTGGAAGAGAAAATCTCATTCCTTTTTCACCAGCAGTCAAAAGAAGAGAGCCTGCTGATGCTGCTTGCCCAATACAAATAGTCATAATTTTAGATGAAACATACTGCATAGTATCGTAAATTGCTAACCCTGACCAAACAATTCCTCCAGGAGAATTGATATAAAAAGATATTTCTTTTTTTGGGTTTTCAGACTCTAGAAATAATATTTGCGCGCATATAAGACTTGCAATGTTATCGTCAATAGGACCAGTTAGAAAGATTATTCTTTCTTTTAGCAATCTTGAATAAATGTCATAAGATCTTTCACCTCTTGATGATTGTTCAACAACCATCGGAATTAAGTTATTTGTAATATTATCTATTGGATCTTTCATTTTTTTGCATCCTTAATATCAAATGTTTTAACTTCAAGTTTTTTATACTCATCTTCACTTAATTTTATAACATTTGTCTTCGATTTGGAAATAATTGAATCGATTACTTTTTGCTCAATTAGAGGTGCTCGAATAGTATCTAATGATGATGGATTTTTTTCAAAATATTCCATAATTTGCTTCTCTTGACCTGGATATTGACTGCTATATTCAAGAATTCCTTTTCTAATCTCTTCTTCAGATATAACTACTTTTTCTTCTGCAGCTATGTGTTGCATTAGAAGGCCAAGTTTAACTCTTCTTTCTGAAATTTTTTTATATCTTTTTTTAAGGTCTTCATCTTTTAATAGTTTGTCATCCTCGTCAAGATTACCTTCTTTTTTAGCTTGTTCTAAACGACTCCAAATTTGATTAAAATCATCTTCTAAGACTCCATCAGGCAATTCAAACTTATAACTATTATCCAAAAGATCCATCAATTCCTTTTTTTCTATTTGTTTTATGCCTTGCTCATATTGAGTTTTGATATTACTTACCAAAAAATCTTTAAGATCTTTTTCTGTTTTAAATCCATTCTTATCCAAAAACTCTTTTGTAAGTTCAAATTTAATTTTTTCTTCAATTGAAATTATTTCAAAATGAAAAGTTGTTTTTTTAAATTTTTCATCTTTTAGAATTTTTGATAAGTTTAATTCTAATTCTAATTTGTCACCAACTTTAACTTTTTTAGAAATCAATTCCTTATTTAAGTTTGGAAGTATTCCATCATCAAAGTCCAAATCAATAGGAAAATTTTTTTGAGATTTTAAATATTCTGGAAGATCTTCTTTAGAAGATTCAAAATTAACGATAACCTTATCAGTATTTTTAATTTGTCGAGAACTTTCAATTTTTTTAAAGTTTTTTTGAGAAGCAATAAAACTCTTAAATTGATTTTCCTCTGCTTTTTTTCCTAATGCAATTTCATATTTATTTATTTTAAGATCTTTAAAATCTTTAAGTTTAATTTCAGGTTTTAAGTCAAATTTTAAATTTATAGTTATAGGTTTATTTTTTTCATAGTTACTAAGCTCGACTTTGGGAGCTCTAAAAAGTGAAAAATTTTTTTCATCAATTAATTTTTTTGTATTTGTATCAATTACTTTTTGAATAACTTCGTTTAAAACATTGTCTTCATATTTTTTTTTGACAATATTCAATGGTGCTTTTCCCTTTCTAAAACCAGGAATATTTACAGTAGGCAGTATTTGATTTATTCTATTATCTACTTCAATATCAATTTCTTCATAAGGAATTTCTAATGAGTATTCTTTGTAAAGCTTTGTAGATTTTAATTCTTTTGTATTCATAATTTATCAAACCTAATGGTAGGCCGGAAAGGACTTGAACCTTCACACCTCGCGGCACTAGAACCTAAATCTAGCGTGTCTACCAATTCCACCACCGGCCCCTATTATTATTAGCCTTTTATGTACAATAAATTAAAAAACAATAGAGAAAATTAACTTAATAGAAAATGGGGCGAACGATGGGATTCGAACCCACGGCATCAGGCACCACAAGCCTGCGCTCTAACCAACTGAGCTACGCTCGCCATTTAAATTAATTAAAAGTTTATTTATTATATTAAATCGCTATATCAAAAATATGGAAGTTTCAAAAAGAATATTTAATCTAGAAACAGAAACTGCATTCTCTATTCTTGCTAAAGCTAATAATCTTGCTTCTAAAGGTAAAGATATTATTAATTTAGGAATAGGACAACCCGATTTTCCTACACCAATTAATATTCAGGAAGCTGCAATTAAAGCTATTAAAGATGGTCATCATGGTTATACTCCATCAAATGGGATAACTGAATTACGAGAAGCAATTTCAGAATTAGTACTCAACAAATACAAAACAAACATTAAACCAGAAAATGTTTTAATTACTCCAGGAGGTAAGCCTGTAATTTTTATTTCAGCATTATTGTTAGGTAGTGAAGATAGAGAAATAATTTTTCCTGATCCAGGTTTTCCAATTTATAGATCTATGATTAAATACAGCGGTGCAAAAGCTGTACCATTAAAGCTTTCAGAAATAGATAATTTCGAAATTAATACTGAACAATTAAAAGAATTAATTTCTGATAAAACAAGTTTGATAATAATAAATAATCCAAACAATCCAACAGGATCATATATGAATAAGAAAAAAATTACTGATCTTGTTAATTTACTAGAGCAGTACCCAAACGTCTCCATTTTAAGTGACGAAATTTATAGTAATATTATTTTTAATAATGAACAAATGCCATCATTATTAGAATACGAAAGTATAAGAGATAGATTAATAATTCTTGAAGGATGGAGCAAAACATATTGTATGACTGGATGGAGATTAGGTTGGAGTATATGGCCAGAAAATTTAATTGAACATGCTAACAAAATATGTGTCAACTACAATTCCTGTGCTACCTCAATTTCGCAATATGCAGGATTAGAAGCAATAAGAGGTTCTCAGAAAGAAATAACAAAAATTGTTAGTGAATTTCAAAAAAGAAAAGAATACGTTTTCAATGAATTAAATAAATTAGAAAAAATTTCTTGTTTTGAACCAGGTGGTGCTTTTTATGCATTTCCCAATATTTCAAAAACTGGATTAAGCGGAAATAAATTTTCAGAAATCGCACTTGAAGAAAAAGGTGTTGCATTAGTTCCAGGC
>CACKQA010000031.1 GCA_902602135.1 uncultured Alphaproteobacteria bacterium | reverse complement strand
GTTAATGATAATTACTATTGGTTTTCAACCATCAGATGCAGATTGGGTACAAGAGAGTTTATCAAATGTATTTACTCCAATGACAAGATTTTTCATAGCTAGTATGATAGCATATTTAATAAGTCAATATTTTGATGTTTGGTTCTTTAACTATTTGAAACAAGCTTTATCAGGCAAGTCTCTCTGGTTAAGAAATAATTTATCTACAATTATCTCCTCTTTGGTTGATAACACTGTCTTTAGTATATTTGCTTGGATCTTATTAAATCCTGAACCAGTAAGTGTGTATAATGTCATAATGATTTATATTTTAGGCACTTATCTTCTTAGAATATTTATAGCTCTACTTGACACTCCTTTTATTTATATAGCTAAGTTTTTTGTCCCAAAAAATAATGACTAACTTTTCTTGGAAAGTTAAAAAAACAAATAAAAATAATAAAGCAAGAACAGGAAAAATTTCTACACCACACGGTGATATTGAAACTCCAGCATTTATTTTTTGCGCAACAAAAGCTGCACTAAAATCTTTTACTACTCTTGAAGCAAAAAAAAATAATACACAAATTATACTATCCAATACATACCATTTAATGCTTCAACCAGGTAGTGAACTAATAGCTCAACATGGAGGTCTTCATAAATTTACGGGTTGGAATGGACCTATGTTGACAGATAGTGGTGGATTTCAAATTTTTTCTCTTGGACATGGTTCAGTTGCTGATGAAATAAAAGGTCGAAAAATAAATTCAAAAAATAAAAAAACATTAATAAATTTAAATGAAGAGGGCGCATTATTCAAGTCTTATATAGATGGTTCTACGCATATGTTATCTCCTGAAAAATCAATAGAGGTTCAAAGAAATCTTGGAGCAGATTTCATCTTAGTTTTTGATGAATGTACTCCTTATAATGTAGATAAAACATATACATCTGACTCTATGTTAAGAAGTCATAGATGGTCTTTAAGATCAATCAATGCATTTAACTCTAAACTTAATTATAATCCTAAAAATGGCTCAGCTGGTAGACAAGAAATGTATGGGATTATTCAAGGAGGGATTTACAGAGATTTAAGAGAAGAAAGCATTGAATTTAATACAAAAAAAATCAACACTTTTGGGATCGCTATTGGTGGAAGTTTAGGATCAAATAAAGATGAAATGAAAGATATAGTTCATTTTACTTCTTCTAAATTAGATAATACTCGTCCAGTACATTTATTAGGTATTGGAGATCCAAGGGATATATGGGATTTTGTTGCAGATGGAATCGATACATTTGATTGTGTAAGCCCAACTAGAATTGCTAGACATGGATCAGCTTTAGTAAAAGGTAAACAGGGAAAAATAAACTTAAAAAATGTTAAATATAAAAATAATTTAAACTCAATAGATGATGAATGTAATTGCTATACTTGTAAAAACTTTACACTTGCATATTTATACCATCTTTTTTCTGCACAAGAATTACTAGGGTTACAACTTCTAACTAATCATAATATATATTTTATGAATAATCTTATGAAGGAAATTAGATATTCAATTGATAATAATGATTTTGATAATGCAAAAAAAAAATGGTTAAATTCTTAATTATCTAAATGAAAAGTAGTAGATAATTGATTTAGTAATACCTCGCCTAACTGATCTACATCCATTATTGTTACAGCTTTACTATAGTATCTTGAAACATCATGCCCAATTCCTATAGCTATTAATTCAATTTCATCTTTTTTTTCAATCTCACCAATTATATCTCTCAAATTTTTTTCTAAATAATTGCCTGGATTTACAGAAAGTGTAGAATCATCAACTGGTGCACCATCACTAATAACAATAAGAATTTTTCTTTTTTCCTTTCTGAAAGATAATCTATTATATGCCCATGATAAAGCTTCACCGTCGACGTTTTCTTTCAAAATTCCCTCTTTTAATAATAATCCCAGATTTTTCTTTGATCTCCTCCATGGTGAGTCTGCAGATTTATAGATAATATGTCTTAGATCATTTAACCTACCTGGATTAGAAGGCTTTCCATTTTTGATCCATTTTTCTCTAGAGTTACCTCCCTTCCAAGCTTTGGTTGTAAACCCTAATATTTCAGATTTAATTAAGCATCTTTCCAATGTTTTTGCTAAAATATCCGAACAAAGGGCTGCAACAGTAATTGGTCTGCCTCTCATTGAACCAGAATTATCAATTAGAAGACTCACAATAGTATCCTTAAATTCAACTTCCTTTTCTATTTTGTAGCTTAATTTATTATTTGGATTAGCAATAATTTTAGCTAATCTTGATGTATCTAGAAAACCCTCTTCCATATTAAAATCCCAATGACGATTTTGCTGAGCTAAAAGTTTTCTTTGCAGTCTATTGGCAATTTTAACAATTAGCGGTTGAAAAGAAAATACTTGTTGATCAAGATTTCTTCTAAGTTTCTCTAATTCTTTGATATCACAAAGTTCTTCAGCATTAATAATTTCATCAAAATTATAATCATAAACTTTATAATTCTCTAAATTCTCTAAAATTTTTCTATCTGGTAAATAATCTAGTTCAGTCTCCCCACTTTCTTCTCCAATATCATCATTTTCATCTAATGAAACTGATTGCTCAACAGTTGTTTCACTTGTTTGCATTTCAATATTTGACTCAGTGTGTTGATCATTATTTTGTTCATCATTATTTTCATTTTCATTATCTTGATCTTCATTATTTTGATCAATATCGTCGTTCTGAGTTTCGTTAACACTATTATTAAGTAATCCAAGTTCATCTAGTTTTTCAACTATTGTAGATGTATATTTTTCCTGATCATTTAGACATTTCTTTAAATCTATAAAAAAATTTGAATAATCTTTTTTTAATTTTTCTTTAACAATATTTTTAAAACTACTATTATTTTCACCTAAATCCACACCAACAATTTCTTCAAATGCTACATTTTTAAATGCTTTAATTAATAAATTTTGATCTTTTTTAGTATTTCCAATTTTAAGATCTCTAATATACTTATTCTTTAGATTTTTTTGTATTCCTTTGAATTCATTACTACCAATAGCTTCTACTCGTGCCTGTTCTAAAACATTAATTATTTCGTTTGATAACTCATCTTGATTTAAGAAGTTTTGGTGTATATCTTTTGAATGCAATCTGAATTCAAGCGCAAAAGAGTCCGCTTCAGCTCTTAGATATTCTAGATTATTTTTAAAATTTTCAATTTTTGGTTCAGTTAAATTTATTGTGTTACCAATTATAGAAGGATTTTCTTTAACGAAATTAATCTCTATATCCTCTTTTTTTCCTATAGATTTTATTGTTGCACTTAATGACTTTTTAAAATCTTCAATAATTTCACTATTCTTTGACATTAACTACTTTGGCATCAGTAATATCAATTCCAAATGATCTTTGAAAATATTCTTGTAAGATAGATCTCTCCATTTCATCACATCTATTTAAAAAAGATAGTTTAAAAGAATATTCAATATCATTGAATAGAAGGTAGTTTTCTGCCCAAGTCAATACAGTTCTTGGGCTCATTACAGTTGAAATATCACCGTTAATAAATCCTGATCTCGAAAGATCTGCAGTAGCTACCATACATTTAACAATCTCTTTCCCATCCTTATTATTAAGTTTTTTTATTTTACTTAAAATAATTTTTATCTCTTGATCATTACTTAGATAATTTAATGTTGATACAATATTCCACCTATCCATTTGACCTTGGTTTATTTGTTGAGTTCCATGATACAAACCAGATGTATCACCAAGACCAACGGTGTTAGCTGTAGCAAACAATCTGAAAAATTTGTGGGGTTTAATTACTCTTGATTGATCAAGTAAAGTTAACTTACCTTCTGACTCTAGAATACGCTGAATAACAAACATTACATCTGGTCTGCCTGCATCATACTCATCAAAGACTAAAGCTACTGGGTTTTTGTAAGACCAAGGCAGTATACCATCTTGAAACTCTGTTACTTGTTTATTGTCTTTAAGGATAATTGCATCTTTGCCGATTAAATCTATTCTGCTAATATGACTGTCTAGATTAATTCGTATGCATGGCCAGTTAAGTCTGGCAGCTACTTGTTCAATATGAGTAGATTTACCTGTACCATGATACCCTTGTATCAGTACTCTTCTATTAGAACAAAAACCAGCAAGTATTGAGAGTGTTGTTACCGGATCAAATATATATGTTTGATCAATTTCTGGAACATGTTCAGTTTTATCTTTAAATTTAAAAACATCAAACTCACAGGGAACACCAAATAATTCTTTAGGATCGATTTTGATACTATGAGATATTTCTATATTGTCTTTATCTGTCATTTTTAAATTTTTTTAAAAGTATTTTGTATGAGTTATTTATTTCCTTGAATTTCTCTTCTGCTTTTTTATCATTACCATTTACATCAGGGTGAAATATTTTCACTAGTTTTTTGTAAGTTTTTTTAATTTTGTCCAATGTCAGTGGTAGATCTAGATTGAATGTTGATAAAGCTTTACTTTCATCTTTTGTAAGATTTTCATCAATCAGCTTATTTCTGAAATATTTGCTCTCTCGTTCATTAGGATTTAAATTATTTATTTCTTCATTAAAAAAATTGTTAATTTGATCCATTACCTTGTGATAATTACCCTTCAGAGGCCAAGATGGTCTGTTCCAAATAATATCTTCTCTCATGGAATTTTCAATTTGATTAACTGATAATCCTTTGTAAAAATCCCATGACTTATTGTATTCTTTAATATGCTCTAAACAAAAATAATAATACTGATTTAATAATACTCTAGATTTTGGAGCTTTAAACTTTCCTTCATTATTGCAATCATTCTTGTCGCATTTCCTAAAAAAAGTTTTTTCCCAAGATAGACTATTTTTATTAATATCTATTTTATGTTTACCCACAGTTATTATATAGTTTAAAAATTATGAATCGTAAGCAAAGAATTGATAAAATTTTATCCGAAAAATTTAATGATTTTTTATTAGAAATTATTGACAATTCAAATTTACATAAAGGGCATAACAGTTTTACAGGCAATGATGAAACGCATATCAAAATTATATTAACAAAAAAAAATAAGATATCTATAAATAGATTGAATATTCACAGAGTAATTAATAATTTATTAGAAGATGAGTTTAAAAGTGGACTTCATTCATTAGAGATAAAAATTAATTAATTTTAGAAATTTCAACTTTTGATATTTGCTTTTTAGAATGCGATAAAATTTTAAAATTAAAATAATTATCTTTAAATGACTCCCCATATGATGGTATTTTTTTTGATATATCTAGAATATATCCTGCAATAGTTGATGATTCTATTTCTGGTGGATCTAAATCAAAACTTTTATATAAATCTCTAATATTTTTTTCTCCGTTAATTATAACTTTTCCATAATTGTTAACTTTAAAGTCATTCTCTGGAACATCAATTTCATCAACAATTTCACCAACTATTTCTTCAATTATGTCCTCTAATGTAATTAATCCAAGTAACTCACCATATTCATCAACAACAAAAGCTAAATGCTCTTTTCTTTTTTTAAATTCAACTAATTGTTCTAATAGGTTTGTTGTTTCAGGAATAAACCATGGATTAGAAATTTTATCGAAAATAATTTCCTTTGATTCATAATGGTTTTTTAAATCTATATTTAAAGCTCTTACATTTAACAGCCCAATAATATTTTCGGGATTGTCTCTCCAAAATGGAATACGAGTATACCTAGAATTATTTATCTTATCTATAATTTCATTTGTCTTCAGAGATGAATCTATTGAGTAAATATTTTTTCGATGTGTAAAAATTTCTTCAACAGTTATATCATTTAATTGTAATATACTTTGTAACATATCCTTTTCTTGCTCATAGTCTGGATTTGAAGTTTTATATAGGTCTATTACACCTTTTAATTCTTCTTCTGATTGAAGATCTTTATTTTTTATATCATTATCATTTTTTCTAAATATTAATCTAACTATTAAATTAATAACAAATACAAAAATGAATAAAATTTTATTTAGGTAATAAATAATTGGAGAAATTAATAATGCAGTTCTATTCGGTCTATTTATAGCATAAGTTTTGGGTAGAACTTCAGCGAAGATTACAATTACAACTGTCATTATTAATGTTGCATAAAAAATACCTTCGACACCAAAAATATCATAGAAAAATGCTGTTGCCAAAGAAGAGGCTAAAATATTAACCAAGTTATTAGATAGTAGTAGAGTAGAAATAACGTTATCTTTTTTATCTAGGAGATCGAGGACATATCCTGCTCTTTTGCTTCCTTTTTTTTTCTTATATAGAATTCTTGCTTTCGATGTAGCAGTTATTGCAGTTTCAGATCCAGATAAAAAACCTGAGAGAATTACTAGGATTATTAGTAATAAAAGAAGAAATAAACTAGTCATTATATACTCTTTAAAATCTTATGAACTTTATTCTTATCTAATTTTTTGTAAAAAATTGAACTGCCTATTTTGTCTATAAGTGAAAAATTTATATAATTTTGAAAGTTTTTTTTATCTTTAGCTAATTTGTTTATTAATTTTTTTTCATTTAATACACTATCAAATATTTTGAGTCCACATTTCTTGAAATGTGCAATTATTTTTTTTAATTCACTTGATGAAAGTAAACCAAGATAATTAGAAATTTTAGCTTCAGTTATCATACCTATAGAAACTGCTTCTCCATGATTATATTTTTTATAATTATAATAACTTTCTATAGCATGACCAATTGTGTGACCAAAATTTAAGATTGCTCTAGAATTATTATTTAATAAATATTCCTTTTCGTCTTTTTTTACAAAAAAAAGTTTTATCATAATCGACTTATAAATTGCTTTTTCTAGTGTAAGTTTATTTAAACGAAGTAATTTGTCTGCATTTTTTTCTAACCAACCAAAAAATAAATCATCTTTAATTAATGCATGTTTTATTATTTCTGCATATCCTGATCTTATTTCTTTTTTTGGTAAACTATCTAAAACAGATATATCAATTAATACCTCTTTTGGTTGGTAAAAAGTCCCAAGTAAATTTTTTCCATAAATAGTATTTATACCATTTTTACCACCGATAGAACTATCTACTTGTGATAGAAGTGTAGTGGGTATTAAAAAAAAATCTAGACCCCTCAATACTGTGCTAGCAACAAACCCTGCTAAATCACCTAAAGTACCTCCTCCGATTGCAACAATTGCAGATTTTCTATTAACATTGCTTTTAATTAATTTTTCAGAAAGATATTTATATCTATCAAAAGTTTTAACTTTTTCCCCACATTGAATTGTAATAATTTGAATATTTTTTATTTTTGCAAAATCTAAATTAATTTTAATTTTTGAATCTAAAATACAAAAAACTTTTTCATTTTTGTTTGAAATGTTTTTTATAAATTTAGAAATATGGTTTTTCTTTATTAATATTTCAGTTTTTAGTTTTTTATTTTTAATAAATAATTTATTTCTCATAAGAGTATAGTTCAGATTTAATTATTTTTAATACTTTAAGTTTATCATCATCATTATTTACAATACAATCAGCTTTTTCATAAAATTTTCGTCTATAATTATAGAGATCTCTTAAAGTTTGCACTTTGTCTGCACCTTCATTTAATAGAGGTCTTTTTTTCGAAGTTTTTAATCTATTTATCAGGGTATTTATTTTAACTTGTAAGTAAATAGAGTAGCAATTATCCTTAATTATTTTTCTAATTCTTTTATTTATAACACTTCCACCCCCAAGAGAGATAACACAATTATCTTTATTTAATAATTCTATGCAGATTTTTTCTTCAATACTTCTAAAATATGATTCACCTCTTTCTTTGAATATTGAACTTATACTTTTTTTAGTTTTTAGTTCAATTTCTTTGTCTGTGTCATAAAATTTTAAATTTAGATATTTACTTAAATCTTTTCCAATTACTGATTTTCCTGAGCCCATAAGGCCCATAATACAAATATTTTTCTTTTTTACCTTGTTTAGAACAAACATATTATAATTACTTCTTATTCTTGACAAATTTTTGTTGAATTTAGAAAAAACTTAAAAAAATGGTAAAAACATATATTAGTCATTTTTTTAATAGCATATATGAAGAATAGATACATTATATACTTTTTTGCAATACTAACAATAATCGTTTTTATTGCATTGTTTATGATGGAAATTCCCTCACCTTCAACAATTATAAACGAGAAATATACTCTAAATTTAAAATGAGATTTACCTTAATCATATTTTTAGTACTCATTACACATGCTATTAAGGCAAATGAAGAGGCAAATAGTGAAGTAGAGATAATTAATTTGCATGATAGCAAAAGTCTAGATCAAATGGTTTTAGATAATCTAAATGACAAAGAAGATGTTGAAGAAATAGTTGAAGCTTCCGATGAAACAGATGTTGAAAATAATGTATCTGGAGTTAATCAAATTGAAATTGTAATAGATAATTTTATTCGCAATATTGAAACAAATGATTTAAAAAATTATTTACAAAATATTCAAAATATTGATTCAAAAACTTTACAAAAAGAAGTAATTACAGCTTTAGAAAATCTCGAATTAAATCTTCAAGTTGAAAAAGATAAAGAAATATTTTTTTTAATTAATAATTACTTACAATCAATTGGCCAAATTAATAAATCGTATGAATTAATAGAAACATATGAATTAAGTGATGATAAAAACTTTAAATTCTATACTAAAGTTAAATTAAATTTTCTTTTATCAACTTTTCAATTAAATGAAGCTTGCAGCTTTAGAGAAGAATTAAATTCAGATATCAATTTAGATTTTT
Organism: uncultured Alphaproteobacteria bacterium; assembly: GCA_902602135.1. Taxonomy (GTDB): domain Bacteria; phylum Pseudomonadota; class Alphaproteobacteria; order HIMB59; genus CACPNW01. Next base: position 4,293 of record CACKQA010000031.1, on the reverse strand, counting down.
TCTTTTTAGATAAACTGGATATATTTTGTTTAATTTTGAATGATAATATATCTGAAGCAAGATTATTAAATTCAATTTTGATAGAATCTGAAAAAAATTTAGACAATTATTATCAAAATTTATTTTCACTTATATCCAATCCATCCAATCAAATAAGTGCTAATAGTAAATTTAAAAATTCTGAAATTAATAAAGAACTAATTTTTCTATATAGTGCCATGACTAGAATTGCCGAACTTCCTTTTTCATATAATTTTTATGAACTTGACAAAAAAAATTTATCAATACCAATAATTTTGAATCAATCTTCACCTATTGATTTAAGAATCAAAGCAGCAAACGAAAGTTTTTTAGAAAACTTACTTACTGTAGATAGTTTAGCGGCATTATACATGTCAGCTGATTTTAGCTCAGATCAACTTAATAATCCTAAAGAAACAATTCAATCTTTCTCAAACAATAAAGAATTGAGCATGGCCTTTTTATTTCAATTAGTTAATATCCAAATATTTCCTAATGATCGATTAAACATATTGATACAATTTTGGGATTTTGCAAAAAAAAATAATTTAGAAGAAATTGCTTACAAATTATCAATTAATATGTTGAGTTCTATTGAAGCTACTTCAGAAAATATTATTTATGGACCACAAATTGCTTCAGCTTATATTTTTAACAACAACTTTGAAAATGCAGTCTATTGGATAGAGTTGTATGAAAATGCTATAGAGATAGATTCTAAAAGTATTTATACTAGAATGTTACTAGACATATATTCTTCTGATGATCTAAATTCATTTTCCAATTCTTTAAAAATGACTTTAAGTTCATATGATTACAATCAAGATAAACAAAATGCTGAATTATTGTATGTATTAAAATCTGTAATGAACCTAGATATAATCTCAAACAAAAATTTTAATTTAAATAAAACATTTGATGAAAGATTAATGCCATCAATTTTCCTACTTAATGAAATAAACAATAGTATTATTATTGAAGACGATGAAAAATTCCTAATTTATTCATTAATTTCATTAAGTGATAAAGAATGGAATAATATTCACCCCGAACATCTTAAACTTATACTAAATGGATATCTAAGATATAAAGATGGAATACTTTTTAGAAACATAATTTTAGAGATATTTAAAAGTTATAAATTCATAATATGATTAAATATTTTGAGTTTGAAAATGATATAGAAAAAATTGAAATATTATTAAGTCAATTAAATAAGAATAAAGAATTAAATTTTGATAAGATTGGCAAATTAAATAAAAAAAAAGATGAATTATACAAAAGAATCTACTCAAATCTTGATCCTTGGCAAAAAGTTCAAGTATCTCGTCATGGAGAAAGACCCCATACACTAGACTATGTTCAAAATATTTTTGATGACATTGTATTTTTGCATGGAGATAAAAAATATGCCGATGATAATGCTATTTTGGGAGGTCTAGCTAAAATTAATGGTAAATCTATTTTTTTTATAGGAACAGAAAAAGGTAACACCATGGAAACAAGAATTAAACATAACTTTGGAATGGCTAAACCAGAAGGATATAGGAAGGTTCAAAGATTATTAAAACTAGCAGAAAAATTTAAATTACCATTTATTTCATTTGTTGATACTGCAGGAGCGTTTCCAGGAAAAGATGCTGAGGAAAGAGGACAATCAGAGTCAATAGCCTCATCAATACTTTATTTTCTAAAAACTAAAATTCCAACAGTATCAATAATAATTGGAGAAGGTGGTTCTGGTGGAGCAATTGGAATAGCTGCATCTGACAGAGTTTTAATGCTAGAACATTCAATTTATTCAGTTATTTCACCTGAAGGATGCGCTTCTATCTTATGGAGAAATACAGAGTTTTCTAAAGAGGCAGCAAAAACATTAAAGTTAACCTCAGCCGATTGTAAAAATTTTAAAATTATAGATGATATTATTCCTGAACCATATGGAGGTGCTCATAGACATCCTATTAAACAAGCGGAAATTTTAAAAGGAAAGATTATTAGTTTGATTGATGAACTAAAGCAAATTTCAATAAAAGAATTAGTTCAAACTAGGAAAGAAAAGTATTTAAATATTACTTCTGATATTTAATTACCGTGACATTGTTTATATTTTTTACCTGAACCGCAAGGACAAGGTTCATTCCTTCCTATTTTTTTAGTAATTATTCTTCTAGGTTCTGCGGTTTTTTTTACTTCATTATCATCATTATTTTTACTTACTAATTTAATATTAAATAAAGTTTTTAAAACTCTTTCATTTTGATTTGAAAGCATCTCATCAAAGTAATCAAAGGATTCTTTTTTATATTCATAAAATGGATCTTTACCCCCCATAGCTCTTAAATTAACACTTCCACGTAAAGAGTCCATAGCTGCGAGATGATCTCTCCAATCTTTATCAATTTGAAACAACATGACCCTTTTTTCAGCAAAACTTAGTAATTCTGAAGAATACTGATGTTGTTTTTCTTTATATTTTTGATTTATTTCATCTAGCAATCTCTTTTTAATCTCTTCATCATCAACACCCTCTTCTTCAAACCACTCTGTGGTTGGAATATTTATATTAAAAGTCTCTTTTACTTTTTCAGTTAATAAATTTGCATCCCATTCATGTGAGTATTTTTTTGGTGGAATAGTAACGTCTATTAAATAATCTACATAGTCAGCGATCATATCTTCAATAATTTTAGATTGATCTTTTGTATTAAGAATTTCTATCCTGTTTTGGTAGATAATTTTTCTTTGATCATTTAATATATCATCAAATTTTAAAATTTGTTTTCTCATATCAAAATTGTGACTTTCCACTTTTTGCTGAGCTCTTTCCAAAGATTTAGTAATCATTGAGTGAGTTATAACTTCACCGTCCTTAAGACCTAATTTTGATAATACATTTTCAAGTGTTTTTGATCCAAATATTCTCATAAGATCATCTTCTAATGATAAGAAAAAAATGCTTTCACCAATATCTCCTTGCCTACCCGACCTACCTCTTAATTGATTATCTATTCTTCTACTTTCATGTCTTTCAGTTCCAATTACAAGCAAACCCCCTGATTTAATTGCTTCTTTTTTTAAATTATCATCACCATTACCTAATTTAATATCAGTTCCTCTTCCAGCCATATTCGTTGAAATAGTGATGTTTCCTGGCATGCCTGCTTCTTCAATAATTTTTGCTTCACTCATGTGATTTTTAGCATTTAAAATATTGTGTTTTAAGTTTTCTCTTTTTAACAAATCAGAAATCTTTATTGAATTTTCTACAGAAGTAGTACCAATAAGAATTGGTTGATTGATATTACTTCTTGATTTAACAAGATCTAATACAGCATTATATTTTTCCCTTTTTGTCATATAAATTTGATCATTTTTATCAACACGATTTACTTTTATATTAGGAGGAATTTCAACAACCGTTAAATTATATATATTTTCAAATTCTTTTGCTTCAGTAGTTGCGGTTCCTGTCATTCCGCTTAGACGATGATAAGTTCTAAAAAAATTTTGATATGTAACTGCGGCAATAGTTTGATTTTCTTTTTGTATAACTAAACCTTCTTTTGCTTCTATTGCTTGATGTAGTCCATCACCATATCTTCTACCTTCCATAGCTCTACCTGTTAATTCATCAATAATAACTACATTTCTATCTTTAATTATGTAATCTTTATCCTTTATAAATAAATGATGTGCTCTAAGAGCTTGAATAATATTATGGTTCAAAACCATATTTCCTAAATCTTGGAGTGTTCCTTCTTTGATGATTCCATTATCTTTTAGTAATTTTTCACAAAATTCCATTCCCTCAGTAGTAAGTAAAATACTTTTACTTTCTTCATTGATTTCAAAATCATTTTCTCTAAGAATTTTTACAATTTTATCAATTTTAGGAAATAAATCAGTATTTGAATTTGATTCCGCAGATATTACAAGAGGTGTTCTGGCCTCATCTATTAAAATGCTATCCACTTCATCAACTATGGCAAATGCATTTTTCTTAAAACATAAGTTATTGTAATCGTTTTTGAGATTATCTCTTAAATAATCAAATCCTATTTCATTATTTGTTGCGTAAACAATATCCGCATCATACTGGTTGGATCTATCTTCATGTGTTGTTTCAGCAATTACACACCCTACACTAAGACCAAGAAAATTATATATTTTCCCCATCCATTCGGCATCTCTTTTTGCAAGATAATCATTAACTGTAATAATGTGTACGGATAAGTTTTCTAAAGCATTTGCGTAAGCAGCTAGAGTAGC
>CACKQA010000030.1 GCA_902602135.1 uncultured Alphaproteobacteria bacterium | reverse complement strand
CTCCATCAATTAAATTTAATGTTCCAGTAACAAAATCTGATTCATCACTTGCTAAATAAGTTGCAAGCGATGCTATTTCTTCTGGTTGCGCTAATCGTCCCATTGCCTGTCTTGCTATAAAATCTGATCTTGCTTTAACTGGATCATCGGCCATATTAACTCTGCCTTCCCAAGATGGTGTTTCAACAGTTCCCGGCAAAATAGCGTTGCAACGAATTCCATCTTTTATGTGATCAATAGCTATGGCTTTGACAAAACCATTTAATGCTGCTTTTGTAGTTCCATAGATAAACCTATTAGGCACACCTTTAACATTAGATGCAGCAGAAGAAACAATAACGATATTACCTTTCTTTTCTTTCAACATTTTTGGCAAAAGATTGTAGGTCATTAAATATGCAGAAAATATGTTAACATTGATTGATCGTGAAAACTCATCCTCATCACAATCAAGAATTGTTCCGTGATGAACAAAACCTACTGCATGAAATAAAACATCAATTTTATCTATAGAAGAACAAAAGGTCTCTACATCTTTTTTGTTTGTTGAATCCAATTTCATTGTTTGGATACTCTTATTCTCATTTTTTAAATCATTTAGTTTATCTTCATTAATATCAGTAGCTAAAACTTTAGCCCCCTCATTTGCAAATTTAAGAGCAGTTGCTCTTCCGATACCTTGTGCAGCTGCAGTAACTATAATATTTTTTTTATCTAATCTCATATGTCAGAACGATATGTCTTTTTTTAGCATTAACAGACTTTATTTTGAATTCAATAAATAAAGAGGCTTATAATATTAGTCATTTACAAAATTTATCAATTTAAATTAATAAATATTAATTTATTAGATACATATATGAATATTCTTTTAACAGGTGGTGCTGGATATATAGGTAGTCATGCCGCTCTTTCTCTTCTAGATGCTGGTCATAATGTTCATATTATTGATGATTTATCTACTGGGAATAAAAGTCTCATTCCTGAAAATGCATTTTTTACAAATTGTAATATTAATGATGAAATAGTAATTTCTGAGCTTATAAAATCTAATAGCTTTGATTTATTAATGCACTTTGCTGGTTTTATTCAAGTTGAGGAGTCTGTAAAATATCCTCAGAAATATTTTAATAATAATAGTGAAAATGCAACTAAACTATTTGAAACTTGTAAAAGAAATGGATTAAATAAAATTGTATTTTCTTCAACAGCTGCTGCATACGGATCAGTTAGTGAAAATAAATTAATAGATGAAAATACAAATTTAAATCCTCAAAATCCATATGCTGAATCAAAAATAAAAACAGAAAATTTTTTATTTGAAAATAAAGATGACTACAAATTTATAATATTACGATACTTTAACGTTGCTGGTGCTGATAAAAAATTAAGATCAGGTCAAATATCTAAAAGATCAACACATTTAATAAAAATTTTATCTGAAGTAGTTGTAGGTAAAAGAGATCATATTGAAATATTTGGGAACGATTATAATACGCCTGATGGAACAGCTATCAGAGACTATATTCATGTCTCTGATCTTGCTGATATCCACTTAGAGGTTGCAAAATATTTATTAGAAAGTTCAGAATCTAATTTATTTAATTGTGGTTATGGAAATGGTTTTAGTGTTTTAGATGTTATAAATACTGCAAATAAAATTTCAGAAGATAAAATTGATTATAAATTTTCAAACAGAAGAGATGGAGATGTTGAACAATTAATTGCAGATACATCAAAAATATTAAAACATATTGATTGGAGACCAAAACATAATGATCTAAGTGAAATTATAAATTCTTCAATTAAATGGGAAAAAAAAATTAATGAATCAAATGTATAAAAGAATTTTTATAAGAAATGATAAAAAAGAACTTTATCTTTATGGTTATAATGAACACAAAGAGTCCCCAAGCCAAGAACTTGAGATTACAGAAATTCCTAAACCTCATATGAGATGGAACCCTTCAAGAGAAGAATGGGTTACATACTCAGCAGGAAGAAAAGACAGAACTTCATTTCCACCAAAACAGTATTGCCCACTTTGTCCAGGTGCAAATTTAAATTATCCGACAGAGATACCATTTTCAAACTTCGAAGTTGCAGTCTTTCCAAATCGTTGGGCAAGCTTTAATCCTAATGGAGAAAATATATTTTTAGAAAATATTTTAAGTAAACCTTCAAAAGGAGAATGTGAAGTAGTTGTATATTCTTCAACACATCTTGATACAATTTCTGAAATGCCTTTGGAGCGAATAGAATTATTAACTACAGTTTGGATTGATAGATATAAGGATTTGCAAAAGAAACCGGATGTTAAATATGTACTACCTTTTGAAAATAGAGGAGAAGAATGTGGTGTTACCCTTCATCATCCACATGGTCAAATTTATGCTTATCCTTTTATTCCTCCTGCAATTGAAAAAGAAATAAGAGCATTTAAAAAAGAGAGCTTTTTAATTAAAATTATGAAGGATCTGGAGGAGAAATATTATGTGTATCAAAATGATAATTTTATTGCTGCTGTACCGCCCTTTGCTAGATATGCTTATGAGATATGGATAATACCAAAAATTCAAATTGAAGGACCTTGGAAATTTAGTGATAAGCAAATTGAAGATTTTTCTAAATGTATTCAACAGGTTGTAAAAGGATATGATAGTTTTCTCAATAAAAGATGTCCATATATAATGGGTTTACATGCTTCCCCTGAATTAGATGATAATCAGTTTCATTTTCATGTTGAATTTTACCCACCTTTACGACACGGCGATAAACCAAAAGTTTTAGCAGGCTCTGAGTCTATGGCTGGTGTTTTCATTATGGATGTATTGCCAGAAGATTCTGCTAAAGTATTAAGAAAATTTATGTCATGAAAACAATAGAAGAAAAAATTAATTATTATAAAGAAAGTCTTGATCTTTTCGATGACGGAATGGATAAATATAAATTCTTAATTGACCAAGCAAAAAACGCAAAAATTTTTCCTGAAGAATATAGAAATGAATCCTTTAAAGTATCTGGATGTCAGGCACAAGTTTGGTTGGTTCCTAAATTAAAAGAAAATAAACTTTCATTTTATTATGACTCAGACGCATTTATATCAAAGGGTATGGTAACAATTCTATGTGATATTTATGGTGATAGAAGTCCATATGAGATTAAAGAATCTGATTTTAAGATGTTAAATATTTTAGAGCTTGATACTCTTTTAACTCCAGGAAGAAGAAATGGTGTTTATTCAATGCTTGAAAAAATAAAAGAGTATGCAAATTCTTATGTATAAAAAAGACAATGTTTTATGAGCCAAAAAAGGGATGTCCTTTTAATATAGATCCATTTAAGTCATTAGTTTTTCCTAGACCCATTGGATGGATTTCTTCAATTAATAAAAATGGAATTGCTAACCTAGCACCATATTCATATTTTAATGCTATAGCCGATGAACCCCCACAGGTGATGTTTTGTTCAAATGGCAGTTCGTCCCATAATAAATATAAAGATACATTGTCAAATATTTTGTATTCAAAAGAATTTGTAGTGAATTTTGCTACTTCAACAACACGAGATCAAATGAACACAACTTCCCAAGATTTTAAACCTAATGAAGATGAGTTTTATTTTTCAAAACTAAAGAAAAAAAAATCAAAAATTGTTAAAGTCCCTTCAGTAAAAGATAGTCCTGTCAATTTAGAATGTAAGTTAATAAAAACAATTAAATTAAAGTCAAATTCAAAAAAGATTTCAACAATGGTTATTGGTGAAGTAATTGGAATTTTTATTGATAATAAATTTATTAAAAATAACAGAGTAAGTAGTGTATCTATGCGATACATTGCTCGAATGGGTTATAGTGAGTACACAACTATTTCTTCAAAATTTAATTTAAAAAGATAATATGTATTTAACTTATTAATCTGATAAGTAATGATCTAATCTTAATTAAGATTTTCAAAAATATAATTTTTATCCTTATGAATATAAATAAAATTATAACTAGCTAAATTTATTTTTTATTATCTCAAGAAGTTTTGTATCATAATAATTGTATTCTTTAATAATATCTCCTATTGTTTTTTTTATATCTTGAATTAAGTTTTTATCTTTCTTGAAGATATTTACTGATCGATAATCTAGAGAGTTCACTGGAACAAAACTTAATAGCACTTTTAAGAAACTCTCAACATTATCAACGTTACCAATGTATTTAAAATATTTTAAATTTTCTTTAGCTTGAAGATAGTCCTCCTCTTCTAATTTATAATCTTCATGTACAAGATAATATTTTTCAAATGGCACGCCAGCTATAGTTTTTGTTATAATGTTTGAATTTACAAAATTATTTTCAATTAATTTAGGTATAATATTTAAATCATTATCTGTTAATTCTAGATCAAAGTTTATTTGTTTTTTAATTAATTTTATATTTTGTGAATTTAAATTAGTTCTTTTATATTTTTCAAGATAAAAAAAATATATGCTTGATATAAATAAATCTATAGGATTTCTAACAATAGAAAATAATTCAAAATTTTTGCAAGCTTCGCTAAAGACAAAATGTCCTGTAAAAATATTTAAATCTTTATTCAAATTTTTTTTGTTAAAATAATTAAGTGAAAATTGATCCACTAAACCCTCAGCTGCACCTGTATAAAGATTTATATTTTTATTTTTGTTTGACATATCCTTGAAGGCAGTTTTGATAGTTTGTCCTGCTGTTTTGGGAATATGTAAAAATAGAATATCTTTTTTCATATTTGGCTAAAATACCACTACTAACCTATAAAATCTAGCAATTGAGGTGAGTTGGTAGTATTTGCAATCTATATAACGCCAAACGAAGGCTTGTTTTTGACTTAGTGTCAAAGTATTATGTAAAATTATTTTTAAAACAATTAATCAAAAAAAAAATTGAATAATAGACCACAAATTTTTGATGATATTACAATTGTTGTAAGTGCTTTTGGATCTGAGAATGAAATTTTTATTAGCGCACTAAGAAATAGTATTAAAAATATCTATCCAAACTCAAAAATATTATTAATTGGTTATGATATTGAAACAGATAATATTAAAATTAGTAATTTGAGGAAACAAATACCTTTAGTTGAAGAATCACCTGGAAGTTTAAAAATAATTTGTTGGAATCAAGGTATAAAATTAGCGAAATCTGAATATGTTTTGTTTATGGACTTAGATACTATTTTATTAAAAGATATTGATAAATACTTATATAAACTTAAATCTTCTAATATTGACATTATATTTTCATGGAGAAAAAATGAGCTCCAGTGGGTAAATACGGGAGTTTTAATTGCCAAAAAAAACCGCAAAACTCTTGAGTTGTTTAATAATTATGAATTGAATATGATTAAAGATATCGAAAATTATCATAATGATCAATATACATTTTTAAATTTATTAAATGTTGAAGATATTAATCTTAATGATAAGTCTGAAGATTACGAGATTAAAATACAAAATAATGGTATAAATTTTTTAGGAGTATCTGGAAATTATATAAATTATCATAAGTCTCTAGAGCCTTGGTTTGACGACGCTTGCATTCTTCATTTAAAAAATATTATGGGAACAATTATTCTTAAGAATAATAAAAATAATAGGTATAATAAATTTATAAAAAATAATATTCACTGTTTGTCAATGACTGAGGCACAAAACTTATCATATAGAATAGATCTATTCAAAAAATATACAGAGGATGTTTATAGCAAAGATATAATTGATATTATGAAGGTTTATAAAGGTAAGAGGTTTTTTTATTGTTTTTTAAGACAATTTAAAAATTATATTATGAAAAAATACAGATATTTAAGTAAGAATAATAAGTACTAATTGATAATTAAAAAATAAAAATAGCGAGCGTTTAAAAAAGGTAAATTAAGAAAAATTGGATAAATTAGAAATATTAATATAACTTCACTCGTGCGTCACTTTTAAAAATTTTTTCTTGAAACAAGACCATAGACTTAACTTTGAAAACCCAGTATTAGTGGGAAAAATAATTAGGGAGTATGGCGGAACTGGTAGACGTGCCGGATTCAAAATCCAGTTACTTCGGTGGTGTGGGAATTATTAATGCTAACTGTAGAGCCAAAAAATATTCCTAAAATAATTTTCATATAAAATTTGTTGACCTGTTGTTGCTCAATTTTAAATAAATTTAGTTTTTTAGTTTGGTTCTAATTTTATTTGAGGACCCTTACCTGGAATTTCAATAACAATTTCACCTGTTGGATTTTGATTGGAAAGATCAATATCCCACCACATAACTAAATTAACGTCAGCAAAAGATTTTACAGCAATTCTGCCCTTACCTTTCAATTTTTGCTGATTATTGAAATTTATCTTAAGATTTTTAAATGATTTAATATTATCCTTGCTAAAGAAATTATTTGAATTTTCATTTATAATGATTTCTTCAATTTTGTTTTCATTAATCAATAATGTTAATATTTCTTCGCTATCAACTTTTGCATTTAATGATAAGGGAACTCTCTGTCCAACCTGGGTAATTATTAATGATAATTCAACTTCTTTAGCTATTTCTTTAGATTTTTGATCTGTAACTATATTACTCTTTTCAACTAAGTCTTCAGCTTCAAAAATTAAATTTTCTAAAATATCTAAGTAATCTTTTTCGTTAATAACATCGTTTTTGAATAATTCTTTTAAACTTTTATATTCTTCAGAGGTAGTTAACAATTTGTCTATACCATTATTAAACTGCTCTATTGAAATAGTTTTACTATCTAATAGTTTTTTTAAGTTTGCAAAGTTACTTTGAAGAGTGTCTTCAGCCATCAGTTTTGAAGTGATAAAAAACAATATTATAAATGTGAATTTCAAATACATATCTTTACAAGATAATATAAAAATCTCTTATTAAATGAAACTATCTTTTTATAGAATTTTAGATTCCTATAAGATTCCCATCATTCTAAAAATGACCTATAACTTAATAGACTTAGCTCTTAAAACCGAGTAATACTTAGAAAAATTTAAAGGGAGTATGGCGGAACTGGTAGACGCGCCGGATTCAAAATCCGGTCACTTCGGTGGTGTGGGTTCGATTCCCTCTACTCCTACCAATTTATCTTCACGCATTATAAAAAACATTAGTAATGCAATTAAAAAAAATATTACACCCAAAGCATACATATTAAATGTTAAACCAAATGTTTCAGCTGAAAACCCAACAACGCCAGGTCCGAATATAGCTCCAACAAAAGCAATGCTTGATATATGAGAAATAGTAACTGGGATTGGATTTTGAGAATTTTTAACTGCTTGTCGAAATACTATAGGCATGACGTTAGAAATTAACATTCCAAAAACTGTTATAGCGATAAAGATTATTAATATATTTTGAGAAAAAATACTTAATACTAATATTATTGAACCAATCATTGCAAAAACTGGACCTACAATTACTTCACCGAGTTTTGCGATTAGTTTTGAAGCAAAAAAATTACTTATTATTTCACCTACATTAAAAAAAATTACAATTGAACCGACTAAAAAAATTGGCGCAGAAAGATCAGTAACGAGCCATAAAGGTGACCATTGAATTATTATTCCCATAAATGCGATAATAAACATATTAATTGATGCAAACATGATAATTTTATAATTTGGAATTGAAAATCTTGGGTTTTTGTTAACAACATCATATTTCACATTCAATCCAAAAAAATACATTGTCAAAGTTGATATAAAAACAAATAAACCTACAATAAAAGTAGTATAGACAGGGTCAATTTCTAAACCTAGACATAAACTAGATATTCCTGCGCCAAGAAGAAAACCAAAATTAAAGGATGATTTAAATATTGGATTAAGGATTTTTTTTGTTTTCTCTTCTATTATCGCAACTTGTGTAAATATATTTGGTGCTTGTATACCAATAGAAATCCCCCACAACATAGATACAAAAATAAAAAAATTATAAGAAGAGAAGTAAAAAATAGAAAATGGAATAAATGCGTACAATAATCTCGCAATTATTAAACAATTTGTGCTTCCTATTTTTGGGAGTAAAAAACGGGTTGTAAATTGATTTGTAATTACATTACAAATACCAAAAGTAATGAATCCTATAGAAAATTCTGTTTTTGTCATATTTATCAAATCGAAAAGAATTGGAGTATTTACCATGAACATACTGAAGGTAAGTGTTGCAAAAAACCCTTGTGAAAAGGTTGCATAAAATGCGATTTTTAATTCTTTATTCTCTATATTTTCCATTTAAGAAATATTTATGATAATTTAGATTTAAAATCATTAATAGTATAAATCAAAAATATTAAAAAAAATAAATTAAATGAATTTTCTTAAAAGAACTTACAATTGGACCTTAGAAAAAACACAACATAAAAATGCAAAATGGTATTTAAGTTTAATATCATTTGCAGAAAGCTCATTTTTTCCGATTCCACCAGATATACTACTTATACCAATGGCTTTAGCTTCCAAAGCAAAAGCTCTATTTTATGCATTTATATGTACACTCTTTTCAGTACTAGGAGGAATACTAGGATATGCAATAGGATATTTTTTTTTCAATTCAGTAGGTATTTACATTGTTGAGTTTTATCATTTGGAAAATTCTTTTAGTGTCTTTGAAGATTACTACAGAGAATTTGGCATTTTAATTGTTTTAGGTGCTGGCATTACTCCTTTTCCATATAAGTTTATTACTATTGCAAGCGGTGTATTTGGATTAAATATTTTTTTGTTTATTATTGTTTCTATTATTGGTCGAGGATTAAGATTTTATTTGATAGCAATACTTCTTTATTTTTTTGGTGAAAAAATTAAGTTAATTATTGATAAATATTTTAATATTTTAACTATTGTATTTTTTATTTTACTTGTTGGAAGTGTTTTTATAATTAGATTTTTATGATAATTCGTAATTGGACGACACTTTTATTTATTATTTCACTTATCTCGATAACATCAGCATTAATTGCAGAATATTTTTTTAATCTTCAGCCATGTGAATTGTGTTTAAAGCAAAGACACCCATATTATTTAATTTTAATATGTTTGATTTTGATATTTTTTTTCAAAAATTTTAATAAAATTTGGCTTTATTTAGTAATACAGTTTGGATCAATTTACGGGCTTTTTTATTCTATATGGCATGTTGGAGTTGAAAATAAAATTCTGAAAGGGCCCTCAGGTTGCTCAGCAATGCTAACAAACAGTGAAAATACTACAGACCTTAAAGCGCAGATATTATCAAAGCAGGTAATTAGTTGTGATGAAGTTATTTGGAGTTTTTTTGGAATTTCTGCTGCTTCAATTAATACGCTCGTTTTACTAGTTATTTTTATTTTAAATGCTATTTATTTAAATAGATACTATGTCATTAAAAAAGAAAAAAGCGTCTAAAAAAAAATCCTCGTCAAATAGAACTACTCATAGGGAGTTTTTAGAAGAAATAATAAGAGTCGATCATGCTGGTGAATATGGTGCCACTAAAATATATGACGGCCAAATAGCAGTTTTTGGGAAGAACTCAAAACTTGGAAAAACAATTCAACATATGGCTGACCAAGAACAAGAGCATATTGATAAATTCAACGAATTAATATTAGAACATAGAGTTAGACCAACTGCTCTCCTTCCTTTATGGAATGTTGCAGGTTATGCGCTTGGCGCATCCACTGCCTTAATGGGTGAAAAAGCTGCCATGGCGTGTACTGTTGCTGTTGAAAAAGTAATCGGTGAACATTACCAAGAACAATTGGAGCTCTTAGGAGATGATCATAAAGATTTAAAAAAAACAATTTCCAAATTTAGAGATGATGAGCTTGAACATCATGATATTGGAATAGAACATGATGCAGAAAACGCGCCGGGATATAAAATCATGTCAAAAGTAATAGAGCTTGGATGTAAAACAGCTATTGCTATATCAAAAAAAATTTAATTTTCTAATTCAGTATCCCAGTATAAATAATCTCTCCAAGTTTCATGCAAAAAATTAGGAGGGAAATTCCTACCATTATTTTGTAATTGAATTGACGATGGTCGAAGAGGTTTTTTAAAAAGTTTCATATCTGTATTCTGTATAAGTTTTCTTCCTTTTTTTAGATTACAGGATGTACATGCAGAGACAACATTTTCCCATGTAGTTTTTCCATTCAGACATTTAGGAACTAAATGATCAAATGTTAATTCGTTTGCAGGAAAACGATTAGTACAATACTGGCAAGTAAAATTATCTCTCAAAAAAACGTTAAAACGTGTAAAGGCAGGTCTTCGTTGCGGGGTTACATAATCCTTTAAAGCTATTACACTTGGTAACTTAAAAGTAAGATTTGGAGAATGAACTTCATGCTCATAATTTTCAATTACTGAAACTCTCTCAAGAAAAACAGCTTTAATGGCGTCTTGCCATGAACATAAGGAAAGAGGATAATAAGATAGCGGCCGAAAATCCGCATTAAGAACCAAAGCTGGATTTTCTGCAGTACTCATTTTAATTTCTACTCACCCTAGTCATATTATACAAATAGTAATATAATATGAAGATTCGATTACTTTAAATATTTTTTTTAATAAAATTTTGAAATAAAGCTATTGTTTCTTGCGACATTGTATGCTCGTCACTTTCAATAAGATAATTTTCATAATTGTAGTTATACTTTTTTAAGACTTCAAGTGACTCGTTGTAATTGGAAATAGGTAAAACAGTATCTTGAGCACCATGAGAAATAAAAATTGGTGTTTTTAAAAATGCACTATTAGGCCTATGCTCTTTTGATATAATTCTTGAAGATATAATTGCTAAGCCTGCCAACTGATTTTGAAGTATTTGCCCAAGTTCAAAAGCCATCATACCTCCTTGAGAAAAACCCATAACAAAACAATCTCCCATTTTTAAATCTAAATTTTCTAATAAAAGAGAAATTGAATTATGAATTTTTTCTACATTCTCAGATATTTTCTTTTTGATTACATCGTATTCTTTTGCACCAGCGTTAGAAATATGAGTGCCATTGAGATATAATTGAAACCATTCATAACCCATTGGATAATCTTGGATAGTATTTGGTGCATTTAGTGCAACATATTTCATCCCCCAGTCATCTTGATCAATTAAGTTTGCAATTTGAATAAAATTAGTAGCGTTATCTCCATATCCATGAAGCATAATCATCAATTTTTTTGGATTTTGATGTTTAGTAATTGACGGACCTTTTAAAATATCAACCATAATCAAACACTTTATTTAAGTTATCTTGTTTCATAGAATAAAAGTTTTATATAGATATTAATATGGGCACAATGCAAATAATACTTGTCTTATTCATGGCAGCAACTCTAGCAGTTGTTGTTGTTGGTGTTATTGCCATGGCAGTAAATGGAAAGCTAAACAAAAATCACAGTAATAAACTAATGAGGTTACGAGTATTATTTCAAGCAATTGCTATATTTGTCTTTGTTGTAATTATTTGGTTAGCTAGAAATTAGCAAATTAGAGTCTAGAAATATTTCATAATATTTAGTATATAGTTGCCAGGTTTATATGGGCATTCACTTCAATCACAAATCTAAAGCGGGAGACCGCAAAATGCAGAAAGAGCTTAAGCTTAAAATGAAAGCTGAGGAACGAAAAAGAAAACGTGAAGAGCAAGAAAAGCTTAAAATGGAAGAGGAAATGCGTAAACTCGAAGAACTTACAAGACCTGATAAAGAAGAAAATCAGTAATAGCAGAAATATTAATTATTAAAAATTTTTAAATTACTATCTGGGTAAAGGATAATGTTCGGCTATGAATTTCTTTAGAATTTCTAATGTTTGATCTGCTTCTTCTAAGAGCATCATATGCCCACAATCTTCAATAATCTTTACTTCCGAGTCTTTAATATAATCAGCAAGAATTTTTCCATCTTTTAAACGGCACATTCTATCTTGTGTACCTAATATAGAAAGAGTTGGTAAATCTAATTTTTTAGCAATCTCAGGTCCATTTTTATAGTTATCGCATGCTCTAAAATCGACACCTAAAGTATCTTTAATTTCTTTATTTTGAACAATCATGGAGCCAACATTTAGGTGATATAGACCGGGAACTGGATGACCGCCAAAATGTCCTGCAGGACCATGTGCAAAATCCATCATAAGATCAACAGCCTTAGGATTACTTTCTTCAGCTAGTTTTAATAATTCAGGGTTCATTGGAATTGCAGATGCTCCACCCATAAGAGTTAAAGTTTTAATTTTTTCTGGATGTTGAGCAACACATTCCATTGTTACAAGACATCCTTGAGAATGTCCAACTAGTGAAGCTTCTTTACACCCAACTGCTCCAATTACATCGCCAACCCAGTTTCCCATTTCTTCAATAGTTTTTAAACTTTCACCAGAAGAAAGTCCGTGACCTGGTAAATCAACAGCTAAAACGCTGTATCCACGGAATGCAAAGTAGCGTGTTTGTAAAACCCAAACCATGTGACTTAGTCCACTACCGTGAACGAAGATTATAAGAGGTTTATTTTTATCAAAAGGTCTGCCTCCAGTGGAGGCAAACGTGTCAATTCCGCGAACTTTAAACTTCATTTATTTGTTTGCAACTAAACGAGGTTTTTTTGCAGCTCTAAATCCATCCTCGAAATCGTTAACAATATCTTCAAAGTCTTCTAAGCCAACAGATAATCTAATCATATCATGAGATAATCCAGCAAATTTTAAAGTTGCCTCATCCATTTGTGAGTGTGTTGCAGATGCTGGGTGTATAACTAGTGTTCTTGCATCACCAACATTTGCTAAATGTGACGCAAGTTTAACATTATTAATAAAAGCAGCACCTGCTTCTTTTCCACCTTTAATTCCAAAGGCAATCATTGACCCAGTCCCTTTAGGAAGAATTTTTTCTGCAAGTTCTTTATCTGGATGTCCTGGTGCGCTAGCATGTGAAACCCAAGCAACACTCTCATGATTTGATAAATACTCAACCATTTTCAAAGCATTAGAACAATGTTTTTCCATTCGAAGAGAGAGAGTTTCTAAACCATGTAAAATATTCCATGCATTTTGTGGTGCTAAACAAGGCCCCATATCTCTCATACCTTCAGCTCTTGCCATCATTGTAAAAGCTGTTGGACCAAATTCTTCTGCAAATGATAATCCATGATAGCCCTCGTAAGGTTCTGTCATAGAAGGGAATTTATCATTTTGCATCCAATCAAAAGTTCCACCTTCAACTAATATTCCTGCCATAGAAGAACCATTTCCACTCATCCATTTAGTTAGTGAGTGTACAACAAGGTCAGCACCGTGTTCAAAAGGTCTACATAAATAAGGAGTTTGATAAGTACTATCAATTATTAGTGGGATACCTGCTTCTTTTGCTATGTTTGAAACTTCAGGCATGTTCATTAATTCATTACCTGGATTACCAACAAGTTCACCAAAAATACCTTTAGTATTTGGCTGAATAGCTTTTTTAAAACCTTCTGTATCTCTTGGTTTTACAAAAGTTGTTTTAATACCAAACTTTGGAAGTGTTAATCTAAATAAATTTACTGTTCCACCATAAAGTTGAGAAGAAACAACCATGTGATCGCCAGCGTTACAAAGAGTCATAATAGTTAAAAATATTGCACTCATTCCAGATGCAGTTGCAAGAGCAGCTGTTCCTCCTTCAAGTGCACAAACTCTTTCTTCTAGGACTTGTACTGTTGGGTTGGACATACGACTATAAATATGACCACCTCTTTCTAAATTAAAAAGTGCTGCCGCATGATCAACATCATCAAACATATATGAAGTTGTTTGATAAATTGGAACTTGTCTTGAGCCAGCGTTTTTACTCGGTTGATAACCAGCATGTAGACTGAGTGTGTCAAATTTATAAGTTTTTGGATCCATTATAACTCCTTTGCTTTTGTTCTTAATTCAAACTTTTGTATCTTCCCAGTTGAAGTTTTTGGTAATTCACCAAAGATTACATGCTTTGGTCTTTTAAATCCAGCCATATTTTCTTTGCAAAACTGAATTATATCCTCTTCTGTGGCATTTTTTCCTGGTGCTAATTCTACAAAAG
>CACKQA010000029.1 GCA_902602135.1 uncultured Alphaproteobacteria bacterium | reverse complement strand
AAATAATTCAATCTTATAATATTGATGATGATTGGTTGAATCGTATTGAAAGAGAAATATGTTCATTAGGCCTAGAAATATATAAGTTGAGAAATTCACAACTAAATATTCTAAATATTGAATTAAATAATATGAAAAATTATCATAATTTTCAATTTGATGTTAAATTAAAAATTAAAGATGATTTTACAAATAATGAAATTAATTTTGAAGAATATTTGTCAAATCTAATAAACTCACGTGTATATGATAAGCAATTTGGAGGGACTAAAATTGGACCTCATAAATCAGATATAATTTCAATTGTTAACAATGATTTCGAGGCTTCTTTATTATCTACAGGGCAACAGAAGACAATTGTTTTGATGCTCTTGCTAGCTCAATGCAATTATTTAGTAAATCATAAAAAAATAAAACCAATTTTTTTGTTTGATGAAATTGGTTCGCATTTAGATAATCATAATCGTCAAATTTTATTAGATATGATTAACAGTTTTGAAATTCAATTTTTTTTGACTGGTACTGATAAAAATATGTTTTCTTTTCTGTCAACAAATGCACAATTTTATAATATAAGTAATTTATGAATTCTGAATACTCATCCGATTCAATTAAAGTACTAAAAGGGCTTGAAGCTGTTAGAAAAAGACCCGGTATGTATATTGGTGATACTGATGATGGATCAGGTTTACACCAAATGATATATGAAGTGCTAGATAATTCTATAGACGAAGCATTGGCTGGATATTGTGATAAAATTGAAGTAATATTAAACACAGATGGAACAGCTACAATAACGGATAATGGTAGAGGAATTCCTGTAGATCTCCACAAAACAGAAAAAATACCAGCAGCTCAGCTAATTATGACTGAGTTACATGCTGGAGGTAAATTTGATCAAAATAGTTATAAGGTATCTGGTGGGTTACATGGAGTTGGAGTTTCAGTCGTTAATGCCTTATCTGAACATCTAAATTTAGAAATAAATAGGGATGGTAAAGTACACAATATTGAATTTGAAAACGGAATAGTAAGTAAAGAATTGACTGTAATTGGCGATTCAGAAAAAATTAATAACAGGTTTTTTACAGGTACTAAAATTACTTTCCTTCCAACTTTAAAAATCTTTAAAGATATTGATTTCAATTTTAAAACAATAGAAAAAAGACTTAGAGAACTTGCATTCTTAAACACTGGTATAAGTATTTTTTTAACTGATAAGAGACAATCTGAAGAGAAGAATATTAATTTTAAATATGAGGGCGGCATTAAAGAATATGTAAAATATTTAAATGAGGGAAAGAATCTCATTAATCCCAATCCAATATATTTTCATGGAGAAAAAAACGATATTTCAATTGAATGTTCATTGCAATGGACTGACTCTTATCACGAAAATACAATTTGTTTTACAAACAATATTATTCAAAGGGATGGGGGCACGCATTTAGCGGGTTTTAGAGGTGCTCTTACTAGGTCCATTGTGAATCACATAAATAAGAATGTAAAAAATTCTAGCAATATTACAGGTGAAGATGCTCGTGAAGGTTTAACGTGTATAATATCAGTAAAATTACCAGATCCTAAATTTTCCAGTCAAACTAAAGATAAGCTCGTTTCTTCTGAAGTTAGACCAGTTATTGAATCCACTAGTCTAAATAAATTAGAACAATGGATAGAAGAAAATCCATCTGAAATTAAGAAAGTAATTGATAAAATTATAGAAGCTTCAAATGCAAGAGAAGCTGCAAGAAAAGCAAGGGAATTAACTAGAAGAAAAACTGGTCTTGAAAATACTTCTCTCCCTGGTAAACTTGCTGATTGCCAAGAGAAAAATCCAGAATTATCAGAATTATTTATAGTTGAGGGTGATTCAGCAGGTGGCTCAGCTAAGCAAGGTAGAGATAGAAAAAATCAAGCCATTCTTCCACTAAGGGGCAAAATACTTAATGTTGAAAGAGCAAATGACAAGCAAGTTTTGACAAGTAATGAAATAGGGGCATTAATTACAGCTATTGGAGCAGGAGTAGGGAATCCAACTGATGACGCTGATCAAAACAAAACTGAAGGTAAATTTGATGTTTCTAAAATGCGATATCATAAAATAATTATTATGACTGATGCAGATGTTGACGGTAGTCATATTAGAACTCTGTTGTTAACTTTTTTTTATAGACATATGAAACCAATTATAGACAGCGGCAGACTATATATTGCACAACCACCTTTATATAGACTTAAGAAAGGTAACTCTACTGTATATAAAAAAGATGATAGTGACTTAGAAGATTATTTAATTCAAGAAGGTATAAAAAATTCTATTTTTGAAAACACTCAGGGCATTAAAGTTGCAGGTGAAGAACTAAAGCAAATAATATATCTATCAAAAAAAACGAAAAATTTAGTTATGCCATTGCTAAGAAGAGTTGATAATAGTGATATTATTGAACATGCAGCAATTGTTAGAGCCTTAGATGTTAGAAATCTTACAGATAATAATATTGGTCAAGAAATAGCAAAATATCTTCAACAAAGATTAAACTTAATTTCAAATATTTCTCAAAAAAACTGGAAAGTAGCTCATAAAAATAACTCAATTTTATTTGAAAGAACAATAAGGGGATTTACTGAAAAATATATTATAGATGAAAATTTTGTAATTACGCCAGAAGCAAAAGCACTGAATGAACTTAAAGATCAACTAATGGAGAGCTTTTATCGTCTTAAAGATACAGGAAGTGGAATCCTAAATCACAAAAATGAAGAATACATGATCTTTGGGCCTTTAGACTTAATTGATAAAATATTAGATATAGGTAAGTCTGGCCTTCAAATTAATAGATACAAGGGATTAGGAGAAATGAATCCAGATCAATTATGGGAAACCACATTGGATCAAAATGAAAGAGTACTTTTGTCAGTAAAAATAAATGAAGTTGATGCTGCAAATAAAGCATTTGAAGATCTAATGGGTGGTGAAACAGACGCAAGAAAAAAATTTATAGCTGAAAATTCATTAAAAGTTGCTAATCTTGATATTTAATTTTTAATGAACACCATCTTACTTGGAAATTTAATTAAAATTAGATGGATAGCAATATTTGGTCAAGTTTTAGCAGTTTTATTTGTATCGTTTATAATAAAAATTCAAATTCCTTTTTTTGAAACTCTATCAATAATTTTATTATCTGTTGCAGTAAATTTTTATTCTTACTATGAAGAAAGAAAGAATAAATCTATAAGTAATTCAAAAGCATTTTCTTATTTACTTTTTGATACGTTACAATTAGGTTTTTTACTTTTTCTGACTGGTGGAATTATTAATCCATTTTCCATACTAATTTTAGCACCAGTCATTACATCAGCTTCATACCTACCAGCATTAATGACTGTTATTCTCTCGACAATATCTATTCTAATCATCATATTGTTAAATTTTTATTTTATTCCACTTGATTTAGGTCCCAAATTTTATTTACCAGAGATTTATAGTTTTGGATTAATTTCAGCATTAATTATCACAGTAATTTTTATAGCTATTTATGCTTATTTATTTGCAAGTTCTTCAAGGCAAATTTCTAATGCCCTATCGATTTCTAAACTACAAATTTTGAATCAAAAGAAGATGACTGAGGTAGGTTCATTAAGTGCAGCTGCTGCTCATGAACTAGGCACACCACTTAATACAATCTTTTTAGTTTTAAATGACTTGCTCAAAGAAAAAAAATTAATTGAAGATCAAAACATTGTAAAAGATATTATGCTATTAAAATCACAAGCAGAAAGATGTAGAGAAATATTACAAAGATTTTCAAAAAATCCTTTAAATTTAAAAGATAAATTTTTAGACAAAGTAAAAATATCTGATTTAATTAAAATAAACTTTGATAAATTTAATAAAGATAAAAAATTAATATTAGAAATTACACCTTCAGATTATGAACCTGAAATAATTTACAAAGATGAAATAATGTATGCCTTGGGTAATATTATTCAAAATGCAATATTTTACTCTGTAAGTAAGACAAAAGTCGAATTAAATTATCAAAAATCAATAGTTACTATTTTTATAACTGATGATGGGAGCGGGTTTTCTAAAGATATTATTGATAAATTAGGGGAACCATATGTTTCAAAAAATAAAAATGGCATGGGGCTTGGCATATTTATAGCAAAAAACCTAATTGAAAATATGGGTGGTAATATCAATTTTTATAACTCTAAAGATAATAATGCTATTGTTGAAATTATTTTCGATAACTCTATCTTAAATATATGAATATGAAATTGCTAATTGTAGATGATGACTTGCCTTTTAGAGAAAGATTAACAAGATCTATGGAAAAAAAAGGATTTGAAGTTACTTCTTCCCCTGGTTTCAAAGACTCATTGACAAAAGTAAATGAGAGTAATTTTGACTATGCAGTCGTTGATATGAGATTGGAAGACGGTTCTGGATTAGAATTGGTAAAAGAATTACAAAAAATTAGCCCAAAAACTAAATCCTTACTTTTGACCGGTTATGGTAACATAGCTACAGCTGTAGCAGCAATAAAATCTGGAGCTATAGATTACTTACCAAAGCCTGCCGAAATTGATCAGATCTATGATGCTTTAACTAATTCTAAGGAAGCTCTTCCTCCTCCGCCTGAAAACCCTATGACAGCTGATAGGATAAGGTGGGAACATATACAAAGAGTATTTATACAATGTAATAGAAATGTTTCTGAGACTGCTAGAAGATTAAGGATGCATAGACGTACCTTACAGAGAATTTTAAATAAACACGCTCCTAGAGAATAACTAAAATCCTTAAAAATTTATTTATCTTTAATTACCTTTATAAATACATCTTCTAAATCTCCCTCGGATGTTTTAATTTCACTAAAACCAATTTGATTTGAAATAAGTATATCAATAATATTTTTAATATTAGTTTTATTTTTATCATAACTTAATTTCAAAATATTATTAGTAAGAACTGGTTTATAATCATTTAATTGATTGGGTAGTAAAATTTTTCCTTCCAGGACAAATGAAACTGTTTTAGTAGAAATAATATTTAGTAAGTCATTTTTTGATCCCTCAATAATTTTTTTTCCGTGATTAATTATTGAAATATTGTCACACAAATTTTCAGCTTCTTCTAAATAGTGTGTAGTTAAACATACTGTTTTTCCCTGTTTACTTATTCTTTTTATATAATCCCAAACAGAAGTTCTAATATCAATATCTACACCAGCTGTTGGTTCATCTAAAATAATGATTTCAGGATCGTGCACCAATGCCTTACCAATTAATAATCTCCTTCTCATACCTCCTGACAAGGTTCTAGCATAAGCATTTCTTTGATCAGTTAATTTTAAATTTTCTAAAAT
Source organism: uncultured Alphaproteobacteria bacterium (assembly GCA_902602135.1). Classification (GTDB taxonomy): domain Bacteria; phylum Pseudomonadota; class Alphaproteobacteria; order HIMB59; genus CACPNW01. The sequence continues at coordinate 8,850 of CACKQA010000029.1, read as the reverse complement.
TTCTTCGGTTTTTCTTTTCCTTTTTGGTACACCATATAAACCTGCTTGTAGCTCTAATAATTCTGCAGGAGAAAAAAAGGGATCTATATTAAGTTCCTGAGGAACTATACCAATTTTAAATTTACTTAATTTAGTATTTTTATCAATATCAATGCCACAAATACTGACTTCACCTGAATTTTTTTTAACCAAACCCCCAAGCACATTAATAAATGTTGATTTTCCAGCACCATTTGGACCTAATAAGCCGTGAATTGCCCCTCTTTTTATAGTAATGCTAAAATCTATCAAAGCTTTAACTTCCTGATTTTTTCTTAAGAAAGTTTTATTTACATTTTTAGCTTCTATTGAAAATTTATAATCTGACATTTTATTAGAATCTTATATATTTAAATTTACTATGAATACAAAGAGTAGATTAATATTAGTTGATGGTTCTGCCTATATATTTAGGGCATATTATGGATTACCACCTATGAATCGTGCTGATGGCACTCCAATCAACGCTGTTTTCGGTTTTACTAATATGCTTGTCAAGCTGATAGAAGATTACAGTAATGATAAAATGATAGTTATTTTTGATGCTGCAAGGGAAAATTTTAGAAATCAAATCTATTCAGAATATAAAGCTAATAGAGGAGAGGCTCCTGATGATTTAATACCACAATTTCCCTTAATCAGAGAATGTGTAAAAAGTTTTAATATACCACAATTAGAAATAGAGGGATTTGAAGCTGATGATTTAATAGCAACTTATGTAAGCTTAGCAGAAAAAGATAAAATTGAAACTATCATAGTTTCTTCAGATAAAGATTTAATGCAGCTAGTTAGTAAAAATGTGACAATGCTTGACCCAATGAAAAATAAAAAAATTGAAATTAAAGATGTTGAAGAAAAATTTGGAGTGCAACCAGATAAAGTTATTTTTATTCAAGCTTTGACAGGAGACAAAGTAGATAACATTCCAGGTGCGCCAGGTATTGGTCCTAAAACAGCATCTCAACTAATAAATGAATTTAATGACATTGATGGGTTAATGAAAAATCTAAGTAAAATTAAACAGGAAAAAAGAAGAAATATTTTAACAGAAGCAGAAAATGATATTAGGTTAAGTTTAAAACTTGTAACCTTAAAAAATGATGTGCAAATACCTGATAGTATTAGCAAAATAAAAACTTATAACGAATTAAAAAATGAAAATAACTATATCTTTACGTTCCTTAAAGAGCAAGGCTTTAGGTCAACATCTGAAAGATTAAAATCTAATTCTTTTATATCTAGTGATAATAAAAATATTATTCAAAAAAAAGAAATACAAACAAAGTATCAGTTAATTAATTCAAAGAAAAATTTTGAAAAGGTTTTACGTGAAATTGAAAAAAAAGGAGTATGCGCCATTGATACTGAGACTGACTCACTCAATATAGAAAAAGCTAAATTAGTTGGTATATCAATTTGTTATAATGAAAACATTTCATATTATATTCCGATAAACCATACTACTTCAGATGGGTCAAAAAAAATTGATAATCAGTTAGAGGAAAATTATGTAATTAATCATATTAATAAAATTTGCAAAAATGAATCAATCTTAAAAATTGGTCAAAACATAAAATATGATATTAGAATTTTAAATAAGTATGGAGTAATTTTTAATTCAATTGCAGACACAATGTTAATTTCCTACTCAATCGATAATGGAATTTATAAGCACAATTTAGATGATCTTTCATTTAATCATTTAAATCATACAACAATTAAATATAAAGAAGTTGTTGGTACAGGTAAAAACGAAATTACTTTTGATAAAGTAACTATTGATGACGCAATTAATTATGCTGCCGAAGATTCTTTATTAACATTCAGGCTTTTTCAAAATCTTTACCCTCGTTTAATAAAAGAAAAGGCTAATTTTGTTTATCAAAATATTGATTTGCCTCTTGTAGAGGTATTATCTGCAATTGAAGCAAATGGTATTGAGGTAAATAAAAGATTTTTAACAAGTCTAAGTAACGAATTTGAAAATGAAAGTAAAAAACTTGAAAAGAATATTTATAAACTTTCAAAAGAAGAGTTCAATATTGCTTCACCTAAACAATTAGGAGAGATATTATTTGTTAATCTTAAAATACCTGGTGGTAAAAAAACAAAAACAGGCACATATTCTACTGATTCTTCAACTTTAAATAATTTAGCCTTAGATGGATTTGAAATTGCACAACTCGTTCTTGATTGGAGGGAATTAACAAAACTTAAATCAACCTATACAGATGCTTTATTTAGATTAACAGATGATAAAAGTAGAGTTCATACATCATTTGGTTTAGCTAATACTTTAACAGGTAGATTAAGCTCAACAGATCCAAATCTTCAAAATATCCCGATTAGAACAGAAAATGGAAAAAAAATAAGAACAGCTTTTGTTAGTGGAAATGGAAAAAAATTAGTTAGTTTTGATTATTCTCAAATAGAGCTTAGATTAGCTGCAGAAATTTCTAGTGATAAAAATTTTATTAAAGCGTTTAAAAACAATGAAGATATTCATGCATCAACTGCTAAAGAAATATTTAATTTAAACGATAGTCAAATAAACAATGACTATAGAAGAAAAGCAAAAGCAATTAATTTTGGTATTCTATATGGAATTAGTCCATATGGTTTAGCTAAACAACTTGATATTTCTAATACAGAAGCAAAAGATTACATAAATGAGTATTTTATTAAATATCCAAAAATTAAAAAATATATGGAGCACCAAATTGATTTTGCAAAAACAAATCAATACGTTGAAACAATTTTTAAAAGAAAAATTAATATTAAGGGAATTTCTGATAAGAATTTTGCTGTTAGAGGTTTTGCAGAAAGACAAGCCATTAATGCACCAATTCAAGGTAGTGCAGCAGATATTATTAAGTTAGCAATGATTGAAATTCATAAGGAAATAAAACTTAAAAATATTGAGGCTCAAATGCTTTTACAGGTACATGATGAACTGATTTTTGAAGTCGAAAGTAAAAAATATGATAATTTAGTAAGTAATGTAAAAACCATTATGGAGTCAGTACATTTAAAATATAAAGATTTTTCAGTTCCACTCACTGTTGATTTTGGTGCTGGTGATCATTGGGGACAGGCACATTAGAAAACATTTTATGGAAATTAAAAAAAAAATTAAGAAAAGAAATCCCTTTGCTCAAGATTTAAAACTACCTAAGTATAAACAAAGAATTGTGAGAAATAAAAAAACTTATACAAGAAAAGGAAAGAAAAAGGTTATTTAGAATTCTTCATCAAAGGTATTCATTTCAAACCATTTTTCAAGCTCATGATATCCTCCAATTTTTTTACCATTTAAAATTATTTGAGGAAAGGTTTTAGCGTTCGGAAACTTTTCAAAAAAATCTTCTCTCGTATAATCTGTATCAAGCATATAAATCTTTGGATTATATTTAGCTAACCGTAGTTTAGCTCTATCACAGTATCCACAATTAGTTTTAGAATATATCTCTGCTTCCATCAAAATGCTTCATCAAAACTTAAAGCTCTATCTGTAGGTCTTTGATACTCTGATACTCTTTTTTCAAAAAAGTTTGTAACGTTTTGAACATCCAAAGCTCTCATAAAATCAAAAGGATTCTCTGTTTTAAAGACTCTGTCAAATTCAAATAGGTCAGCAATTCTGTCTGCAACAGCTTCGATATACTGACACATTAAATCTGCATTCATACCAATTAAATCTACTGGTAGTGCATCTTTTACAAATTCTTTTTCAAAAGCTACTGCTTCTCTAACAATTTCTTCAAACTGTGATTGAGGTACGTCTGAAGGTATCAAAGATAAATCACTAATATCTGCATCAGTTAATGTTTTATTATTAAATTTGTCTCTTAAAGTCCTAAACATTAGTGATGAGAAGCTAAAGTGCATACCTTCGTCTCTTGCAATCCAATCATTAGATAAAGCTAAACCCGGTAATAACCCTCTTTTTCTAAAATAATATATGGCACAGAAAGAGCCAGCAAAAAACAAACCTTCAACTAATCCAAAACCAATTAATCTGGTTAGGAGATTTTGACTGCCATTAAGCCATTTGGATACCCATTGTGCTTTATGGTTAATACATGGTACATTTTGAATTGCATCAAAAAGCATATCTTTTTCTTTTGCATCTTTAACATAAGCTTCTATTTGAAGACCGTACATCTCTGCATGAATTGATTCATTCAACATTTGCATAGATATGAAACATCTCGCTTCAGGTATTAAGATTTCTTTGTAGAACCTACTTGCTAAATTTTCATTAATCATTGCTTCAGAGTTAGCAAAATACGCAAGTACGTGCTTAATAAAATGCTTTTCACCATCATTTAAAGTTTCAAGATCTCTTAAATCGTCTTGTAGTGATACTTCTTCGGTTGTCCAAAAGGCTTGAATATGTTGTTTATATCTATCCCAAATTTCTTGGTTTTTTATTGGAAATATTGATTTAACGCCTTTTGATATCATTCTATTACTCCTTCTTTATGCACTGCAAGTTTCGCAATCTTCTGGTTCATTGTTTTGATTGATAGTAGTATTTATGTAAGCATCTTTAGCTGCTTTTTCTGATGAAACTGTAACTTTTACAGCATCAACAGCTGATCTACTTCTTAGATAATACATTCCTGTTTTAAGACCTTTTTTCCATGCATACATATGCATTGAATTAACCTTCCCAAATGTAGGCGTTGAAAGCCAGAGATTCATTGATTGAGTTTGATCAATAAATGGGGCTCTATCTGCTGACATATCAATTACAGTTTTTTGTGATACTTCCCAAACTGTTTTATAAACCTCTTTTAGTTCATTTGGAATTTCATTTATGTTTTCAACAGATCCATTTTCTAAAATTATTTTGTCTCTCATTTCTTTATTCCACAATCCTCTTTGAGAAAGTTCATTAACTAAATATCGATTTACGAGTAGGAACTCACCTGAAAGTGTTTGTCTTTTATATATATTAGATGTTTGTATTTGGAATGTTTCAGTATTACCTAATATAATACCTGTTGACGCAGTTGGCATGCAAGCTGTGGTTAAAGAGTTTCTTACACCGTGCTCTTTAATTTTAGCTCTAAGTGAATCCCAATCCCAATTTGAAGAAGGATTAACATTCCACAGATCAAATTGAAACTTACCTTCAGAAATTGGTGAATTTTTAAATGTTTCGTAGGCTCCTTTTTCTTTTGCTAACTCGCATGAAGCTTCTAAAGCTCCAAAGTAAATTGTCTCAAAAATTAATTTATTTATTTCTTTTGCCTCATCAGATTCATAAGCTATTCCCAACTTAAAGTAGACATCTGCAAGTCCCTGTATCCCTAAACCTATAGGCCTATGTTTATTATTTGATCTTTCTGTTTTATCAGTTGGATAAAAATTAATATCAATTACTTCATCTAAGTTTTTTGTAGCTAATTTTGAAGTTTCGTAAAGTGCATCATAGTCATATATTAATTTTTTATCTGATTTTTTTACAAATTTTGGTAGAGCTATAGATGCCAAGTTACATACAGATGTCTCATTCTTATCAGAGTATTCAACTATTTCTGCACAAAGGTTTGAAGATTTAATGACCCCAATATTTTTTTGGTTAGATTTATTATTTATAGAGTCTTTATAAAGCATATAGGGCTGTCCTGTTTCTATCTGTGCTTCTATAATTTTAGACATTAGATCTCTTGCTTTAATTTTTTCTAAATGCTTCATTTCGCTTTCATATTTAGTGTAAAGTTTTTCAAACTCATCACCATACACATCTGAAAGACCTGGGCATTCATGTTCACTCATAAGCGTCCATTCTTCATCGTTTTCTACTCTTTTCATGAATAAATCTGGTATCCATAAAGCGTAGAACAAATCTCTAGCTCTAAATTCTTCAGCACCTGTATTTTTCCTAAGTTCTAGAAATTTCTCAATATCGGCATGCCAAGGTTCTAAGTAAACCGCAAAAGAACCTTTTCTTTTACCTCCACCTTGGTCAACTGATTTAGCAGTCTCATTAAAAATTTTCAAAAATGGAATAAGGCCATTAGATTTGCCGTTTGTTGATTTTATTCTACTTCCACTTCCTCTAATATTGTGAGCGTGCATGCCAATACCACCAGCTGTTTTAGATATTAGGGCACAATCTTTTATAGTATTAAAAATACCTTCTATGGAGTCATCCTCCATACCTATCAAAAAACATGAAGATAATTGCTGCATTTTTAATCCACTATTAAACAATGTTGGAGTGGCATGTGTATACATACCAGTTGATAAACTTTTATAAGTTTCTTTTATTTTATCTAAATTAAACTCATTACCGGTAACTGTTAAAGTTACTCTCATCCAAAGGTCTTGAGGTCTTTCAATTGTTTTGTTATCGAACTTTAATAAATATGCCCTTATTAGTGTTGTGAGAGCAAAATAATCAAAAGTATAATCTTTGTCATAATCAATTACTGACTCTATTAAATCTGCAAGATCGGCTGCAACAACATTTTTTGCTAAGTATCTAGCTGCATATGCTGCAGATCTATCAACTTTCGATGGATCCTTACCAGAGAATGCCCCTCCACCATGAGGTGCTGCGCCACCATATGTATCAACAATTATTTTTCTACCTGTTAGACCAGAATCACCATCAGGACCTCCAATTACAAAGTTTCCTGTAGGATTAACGTAGAATTCTTCATCTTTAAGGCCTTCTAATAAGTTATTAGGTATACACTCATATACATAAGGTTTAACAATTTCTTTTACTTCTTCAGGAGACAAACCTTCCTTATGTTGAGAAGAAATTACTAAAGATGTAACTTTGCTTGGTTTTCCGTTTTCATAAAGCATTGTAACTTGGCTTTTAGAATCAGGTTCTAAACCAGATGCAGATCCATCTTTACGGGCTTGTGCCATTTTATATAAAATTTGATGAGAATAATGAATCGGTGCTGGCATTAATGATTCAGTATCTTTACAAGCAAAACCAAACATGATGCCTTGATCGCCTGCGCCCTCATCTTTATTACTACCAGAATCAACACCCATAGCAATATCAGCAGATTGCTCATGAAGAAAACTTTCAACATCACAATTCTGCCAATGAAAGCCATCTTGTTCATAACCAATATCTTTAATACAATCTCTAACTTGAGATATGATCTGATCTTTAGAAACTGATGGGCCTCTTACTTCTCCAGCTAGAACTACTTTGTTAGTAGTGGTCAAAGTCTCACAAGCTACGCGTGTTTGTGGGTCACCAGAAGATAAATAAGTATCAACAACCATATCTGAAATTCTATCACAAACTTTATCTGGATGGCCTTCAGAAACTGATTCACTAGTAAATAAATAAGATCTTTTCATATTAACTCCTAATATCTATATGTATCATCTTTAAATGGGCCCTGCTTACTAACACCAATATATTCTGCCTGCTTATCAGTTAATTCTGTAAGTTTTGCGCCAACCTTCTTTAAGTGCAATGATGCAACTTTTTCATCTAAATGTTTTGGTAAAACATAAACTTTATTTTCATAATTTTTAGAATTTTTCCAAAGTTCCAGTTGCGCTAAAACCTGATTAGTAAATGATGCACTCATAACGAAACTTGGATGGCCAGTTGCATTTCCTAAGTTAACTAGCCTTCCCTCTGATAATAACAGTATTTTCTTACCATCCGGAAATTCTACTTCTCTTACTTGTGGTTTAATCTCATCGGACTTGTAATTTTGAAGAGCTTCTGTTTGTATTTCGTTATCAAAATGTCCAATGTTACATACGATAGCACGATCTCTCATTTGTCTCATGTGATCTTGAGTGATAACATCTAGATTTCCAGTAGCAGTAACAAATATATCACCATATTTGCAAGCATCATCCATTGTGACAACTTCGTAACCTTCCATTGCCGCTTGAAGCGCGTTAATTGGATCTATTTCAGTCACACAAACACGAGCACCTGCACCTCTTAAGCTGGCTGCTGAACCTTTACCAACATCTCCATATCCAGCTACAACAGCTATTTTTCCAGCCATCATTACATCGGTACCTCTTCTTATTCCATCTACTAAACTTTCCTTACAACCATATAAGTTGTCAAATTTAGACTTTGTAACTGAGTCATTAACATTTATTGCGGGCACCTTTAGTGTGCCATTTTTTTCCATTTCTTTCAAACGGTGGACACCTGTAGTTGTTTCTTCGGATAAACCTAAAATTTCTTCCAACATTTTTGGATACTTTTCATGAATTATTTTTGTAACATCTCCACCATCATCTAAAATCATATTTGGTTTCCATCCATCTGGGCCTTCTAATGTTTTCTCAATACACCACCAAAATTCTTCTTCTGTCATTCCTTTCCAAGCAAATACTGGAATACCTTTGGCAGCTATTGCTGCAGCAGCGTGATCTTGAGTAGAAAAAATATTACATGAACTCCACCTTACTGTAGCACCTAAAAATACCAAAGTCTCAATCAAAACAGCAGTTTGTATTGTCATATGTAAACAGCCTACAATTCTTGCCCTCTCTAGAGGTTTAGAATCACCATACTCTTCTCTTAATGCCATTAAACCTGGCATCTCTGTTTCAGCTATTGCAATTTCTTTATTACCAAAATCAGCCAAACTTATGTCTTTAACCTTAAAATCTTCACTCATGATTGTATCCCTTTATGATTATTTTAACTTTTTAATGGTAATTTAATTAGAAAACAAGCACCTCTAAAGTCTAATTTGTCACTTTCTGTTAATTCAATTGAACCATTAAATGAATTAATTATTTCATATGTTATAGAAAGTCCGAGGCCAGAGTGTTGATCTCTGTCAT
>CACKQA010000028.1 GCA_902602135.1 uncultured Alphaproteobacteria bacterium | reverse complement strand
TCTGTTTTTGCAGAAGTTTCACCCATATTAAATTTTTGTAAAAGAACTTCCCATCCAGCATCAAAAAGATGAATATAAAATGCCAAATTCATATGACCATTGTAATCGGTCCATTCTTTTTTTACTCTTCCTGAATTTAAATATATCTTCATTGTTTTTCTTTATTAATTCAAAAAATATAGTAGTTTAAAATAATGAATAATGAAGTAATAATTTCGTGTGCTGTAACAGGATCTGGTGATACAGCAGGTAAACATCCTGAATTACCTATAACACCAAAACAAATTGCTGATGCTTCAATTGAAGCTGCCAAAGCGGGTGCAGCAATAGCTCATGTACATGTAAGAGAACCTGATGGCAAACCTTCTAGGAATTTAAGTTATTATAAAGAAGTGGCAGATAGAATTCGCTCCTCTGAAACTGATGTAGTTTTAAATTTTACTACAGGTATGGGTGGTGATTTTGAAGTTGGAACAGGTAAAGATCCTTTAAATCCAGTGGGAGCAAATACTGATATGATCGATGCATTAAGCAGATTAGAACATGTTGAAGAGTTATTGCCTGAAATTTGTACTTTAGACTGCGGCTCACTAAATTTTGGTGACTCAAACATGACTTTTATTCATACACCGATACAACTAAGAACTGCAGCAAAAAAGATGCAGGAGCTTGGAGTGAAACCAGAAATGGAAGCTTTTGAAATGGGTCATTTATGGTTTGCTAACCAACTTTATAAAGAAGGTTTAATTGATGGCCCTCCTTTTTATCAAATATGCCTTGGCATACCTTGGGGATCACCTGCAACAACGAGCGCAATGAAAGCTATGGCTGAAATGGTACCTTCTGAAGGTGTTTGGTCTGGATTTGGAATAGGAAGATCACAAATGCCTATGGCTGCACAGGCAGTTATTTTGGGAGGAAATGTTCGTGTGGGACTTGAAGACAATCTTTATTTAAAAAAAGGAGTTTTTGCATCAAATGCACAGTTGGTTGAAAAGGCAAGATGTATTGTTGAAGATATGGGGGCTTCTATTTTATCACCTCAACAGACTAGAGAGAAATTAAAACTGAAAAAACATTTTTAATTTGAAAAATATTGCTGTCATTGGAACTGGTGTAATTGGTACTGGCTGGATACTTAGATTTCTTGCTAATGGTATAAAAGTCAAAGCATTTGATAAAAATTCTCGACAAATAAATTTTCTAAAAGCAGAAATAGCAAGAACAAACTTAATTATAAAAAAATTATATAATACAAAGATTAATTTCAAAAATTTGGAAATCGTAGACAGTATTGAAGAAGCAGTAAAAAATGCAGATTTAATTCAGGAAAATGTGCCCGAAAGATTAACTTTAAAAAAAGATGTTATAAAAAATATAAGTAAATATTCACCCTCAAATTCAATAATTGCTTCAAGTTCATCTGGTTTACTTCCATCAGATTTACAATCAAAATGTATTAATCCAAAAAGGTTAATCATAGCTCATCCATTTAACCCTGTATATATTCTCCCTTTGGTTGAAATTGTAAAAGGTAAAAAAACTACAAATTTATATTTTAATAAAGCAAAAAAATTTTATCAAAAAATTAAAATGAAAACATTATTGGTAGAAAAAGAATTACCGGGCTTTTTATCTGATAGATTGCAAGAAGCTTTGTGGAGAGAGGGTTTACATATTGTAAACGATGGATATGCTTCAACAAAAGATTTAGACGAAGCGATTACTTATGGCCCTGGTATGAGATGGGCTATAATGGGAACTTTTTTGACATTTCACTTAGCGGGAGGAGAAATGGGTATGAAACATATGCTAGATCAGTTTGGACCAGCATTGAAGCTTCCATGGACTAAGCTCAAATCTCCTAAACTAACAAAAAAACTTAAAGAAAAAATCATAAAAGGCACAAAAAAACAATCAAAGAATCATTCTATAAAAGATTTAAGTAACATAAGAGATAATTTCTTAATAGATTTGCTAGAATTAAAGAAAAAATATAAATTATAATTATGACAATAATCTCAAAATATGTAGCTTTAAAAAATTATATACCAACTGGGTTACCTAAAGAAGAAGATTTTGAAATTAAATCTAAAACTTTAGAATTAGATGGAACAAATAATATTCATGTTCTTAATTCATGGATATCTGTTGATCCGTATATGAGAGCAAGGATGACAGAACGTAAAAATTATAAACCACCCTTTTTACTAGGCAAGGAAATGGAAGGTTATGCAATTGGGTCAGTCCAAAAATCAAAAGATTCAGAATTTAAAGAAGGAGATGTTGTTTTCAGTAATTTTGGAATGAGAGATAACTTCGTTTGCAAAGGCGGTGATTTAAAAAAAATAAAAAATTCCAATCTTCCATTGCAAACTTATCTTGGGCCTTTAGGAATGACAGGGCAAACTGCATATATTGGTCTTTTTAATCATGGGAATATACAAAAGGGACAAAGTATTCTTGTATCTTCAGCAGGTGGAAGTGTTGGTTCAACAGTTTGTCAAATTGCAAAAAATTTAGGATGCAAAGTATATGCTAGTACTGGATCAGATGAAAAAGTTGATTGGTTAAAAAATGAATTAAATGTTGATGTAGCATTTAATTATAAAAAAATTGATAACCTTGTTGTGCACTTAAAAGAAATTTGTCCTGAAGGATTTGACTTATACTTTGATAATGTAGGAGGTGATTTTTTAGAGTCTGCAATTTTTCGAATGAAAAATTTTGGAAGAATTATTATTTGTGGAAGAATATCTCAAATGAATTCAACTTCTGCACCTGCTGGACTAAAAAATATGGCTCACGTATTAGTAAAAAGATTAACTATAAAAGGTTTTTTAATTTTTGATCATGAAAATGATAATGAGCCTTTTGAAACTGATATGCGAAATTGGCTATCTGAAGGAAAAATAAAGTTTAAAGAAACAATTTATGAAAATATAGAAAATGCTCCAAAAGCATTTATAGATCTGCTGAATGGTAAAAATTTAGGTAAAATGTTAGTTAAAATTTAGCTAAATTGTAACGTATGGTGATGTCCCTCGATATTTAATATCTAATTTAAGTTCTTTATCAATTGGAGGAAAAGCTCTTTGCTGACATTCCACTCTAGGACATATCCTACAAGAAACTCCAATTGGCATTTGTAATTTTTTATTATTTAGATCAATTCCTTCAGAATAAATTAGATCTTTAGCGTATTTCATATCACAACCTAAACCAATCGAAACAAAGCTTTTAGGCATTCCATGTTTTTCAATTCCTTTCTCAAAAGCTCTTGCGATACAAAAATATACTCGTCCATCTGGCATTTTAGATATTTGAGGATGAATTTTTCCAGGATTTAAAAAAGCAGTATAAACATTCCATCTAGGACAAGAACCTCCATGTCTTGGTATATGAATACCAGATAAAGAAAATCGCTTTGAGACATTTCCAGCAATATCTGTTTTTAAAAAATGAAATGGAACTCCTTCGTTTCCAGGTCTTTGAAGATTTGTTAATCTATGTGTAACTTGTTCAAAACTACAAGCATAATGATGCATCAAAATTTCTACATCATATTTATGTAATTTAGCACTCTTTAAAAAATCGTTATAAGGCATCATAAAAGCAGCAGCATAATAATTTAGTAAAGATAGTTTAAGCAAAGGTTCTACTTCTTCTGATTCGACGTTATTATCTTTAATAACTTTATTGATAACATCATTAGCCTCTAAATAAGCAACTTGTGATGCTAAATGAAAGTTTCTTGATGTATAAGTTAACATTTCAGAAAGATAAAAAATCTTTGAATTTTCATCAAATCTTTTAACTATTTTTTCATCTTCGTTTATGGTTACTATTTTAACTTCAATTCCATGTTTTTCTTTAAGATAAAGTGATAATTTAGATCCAGAACCAATGTTAGGTCCAGTTTCAAGACCTATTTCTTTTCTTAGATTTTCAGAACTTACTTCTAAATCATGAAAGTAATTTTTATTTTCTTGAAGAATATCTGAAACGATTTCTACAGGTAGTCTTGTTGGTTTTTCAATTTGATTTGCATTAACATCCATCGTTTCAAGTCGATTTTGCATATCTTCTTTAAAACTTTTAAAAGAATCATTTATTGTCAGCAATGCTTTAGCTATGTTAGGATTTGAACCAATAAAGTCACTTGTGTCGTGATTGGTTATCTTTAAATCATCAAAAATCTCATTGCTTAAAACATCCATTACGTCTGAAAGAAGTCGTTTGCTAGATTCTGTTGAGAAGTCTTTAATTGATAAATCTAATTTATCAGCTGCTTTAATTAGTAAGGAAAGTGGTATTTTTCTTTTTCCACTTTCAATTAAATTTAAATAACTAGGAGATATGCCAATAGTTTTTGATAATTCAGCTTGTGAAAAACCTTTACTTATTCTTTGTTTTTTTAACCTTGGACCAAAATTTATGTCAGATTCAATATTCATTTACAAAATTTACAAAAATAATAAATTTAAAGTAATTTTATTTACATTAAAAATATTAAAAACTCTAGTTTTTTTTTATTTTATTATGTATTTGTAAAATCTGTAAATATGAACAGTAAATTAACAGAAAATATTAACAACCAAGAAGAAAGCCTAGAACAGAGTTCTGTTGAGAAGAAGGTTCTTGAAGGATCTATAGACTCAAATTATGACCTTAATCTTGCTGATGGTATCGAAGCATACTACAGCGAAAGATACGGTTGGACTCTTAGAAGAAAAACGATCTAATTAAATTAGATTTTATATCTCTAACTAACGGTACTATTTATTTGGTCGTAAGCTTTTTCAGCAATCATAATAGTAGTTGCATTTAAATTAGCACTAACAATATCTGGCATTACAGAAGCATCAACAACTCTTAAATTTTGAATTCCATGAACCCTTAGGTCTTGATCTACAACTGAAGTTTTGTCCTCACCCATTTTATTTGTGCATGACGGATGATACGCAGATTCAGATGTATTTTTAATAACTTCATCTAATTCATTTTGATTAGATACATTCTTCCCAGGCCTAATTTCTGTGCCAACATATTCTTTAAGTGCTTTTTGAGACAAAATTTTTTTAGCAATTCCTACACCTTCTCTCATTTGTTTTAAATCGTCTTCATGCTTAAGATAATTAAATTGTATTTTAGGATCATCTTTATAGTTATTTGTTTTAATTTTAACAAACCCCCTACTTTTTGGTCTATTTGGACAAACATGAAATTGAAAAGCTTCAAAATTAGGATTTTCTAAACCATGATTAATAACTAAGTAGGGAAAAAAATGAAATTGTAGGTTTGGGTGATTATATGATTTGTCAGATTTAACAAAACCTCCTAACTCTAAGTGTGAGTTTGCTAACCTACCTTTTTTAAATAAAAACCATTTTGATCCTTCTATTGCTTGATATAGAAAATTTGTTGCTAAAGAATGTAATGTTTCATTTTTTTTAGATTTATATTGAATATACATCTCTAAATGATCTTGTAAATTTTCTCCCACCCCAACTAAATTATTAATAACTTCTATTCCCAAGCTTTTAAGATACGTTTCATTACCTATTCCGGATAATTGAAGAATTTTAGGTGAATTAATTGAACCAGCACAAAGTATAACTTCTTTATTGGCTAAATAATTATTGGTTATATTTTTTTTAATCGTTTCAACACCAATTGCAGTTTTATTTTTAAAAAGAATTTTTTTAACATCAATATTATTTATTATTCTTAGATTTTTTCTATTTTGGATTGGCTCTAAATATGCCTTAGCAACACTTTGTCTTACACCTTTGTTTATTGTTACATCAAAAGTTCCAAAACCTTCCTTATCAATACTGTTAGAGTCATTAAATATTTTATATCCAGCTTCTTGTGCAGCTTCTAAAACTTTTTTAAATAGAGGATATTTTTTATCTATGTTTGATTTATTTACTTTTAATGGCCCCTCTTTACCTCTTACATTACTATCATGAGACCAAGTTTCTAATTTTTTAAAAAAAGGTAAAACTTTTTCATATGACCAATTAGTTAAACCACTTGAAGACCATCTATCAAAATCCTCTTTATGACCTCTAGCGAAAACCATTCCGTTATGCGAAGAGCATCCCCCGATCATTTTACCTCTTGGACAATATAAAGATCTATTATTTAGAAATGGCTCAGGCTCAGTATAATATTTCCAATTATATTTTGGGTCATGCATTGCATATAGAAGTGCGCTTGGCATATCAACTTTCCAGGTTTTACTGGATGGGCCAGCTTCTAATAAAATTACAGAATTCTTTGATTGTGAAGACAATCTGTTAGCTAAAACACAACCTGCTGACCCTGCTCCAACAATGATGTAGTCAGCGTTTATATCCACTAATTCATTCTTTCAGTATTTCCATCAACAGTCATGATTTGCCCAGATACATTTTCTGAAGCATCACTCAATAAAAATAATGCCATTGATGCAATATCTTCTTTTTCTACAAATGCGTTTAACGAAACCATTGACTCTAATTCTTTTCTTACTTTTTTATTTGAAGAATTTATTAATTTAGCTTTTGCATTTATTACTCTATCCATTCTATCGCCATTAACAGAGCCAGGACAAATTGCATTCACACGTATTTTAAATTTTCCTAATTCAACTGCTAATGTTTTAGTTAATCCAATTACTGCCCATTTACTTGATGCATATGGTGAACGTTGAGCAAAACCATATAATCCTGCAGTTGAAGATAAATTAATAATAGATCCTTTTTTAGCTTTTTTTAAAAATGGAATAGCAAATTTTGTGAAATAAAAATGTGAACTTAAATTGGTTTTAATCGTGTTATCCCATTCGTCTATTGAAATATTATGAAGATATTTTGTAGGTCCTGCAATGCCTATATTATTTATTAATCCATCTATTTTTTTTAAGTTAGATAGAGATTTAAAATATTCTTTAATGTCTTTTGGATTTGTGCAGTCTAAGTGTTTTGCAAATATTTTATTACGATATTTTTTGTTTAAATTTATTTTATCAATTTTTGATTTATTTATATCAGATAAATATACTTTTCCACCTGAATTTATTATTTTATTTGCTATAGCAAAACCTAAGCCATCTGCACCAGCAGAAATAATATAATTTTTTTTTCTAAGATTAATTTTCATTTATTGAATATTATCTATCTCTTTTTTAGAAATATATCCAATAGTTTTACCTTTATTGTCAGTAACTACTATTGTTAAGCTGTCTTCAAGAATTTTATTTTTAAATTTTTTTAGTTTTATATTTTGATTTACTTTGTAAATAGAACCTAACGTTAAATTATTTTTATTAAAACTTTTCTCAATTATCATTATATTTTTTGCCTCTAGATTATCTATTCTATTTTCTTTGCTAGAAAACAAATTAAGTAAAAATTTAAATATATTCATTATTTAAAATATAGATTTACTAGGAAGATCTTTTATTCAGAAGATTGGTTAGCCAATCAGGATCCATTTCTGGTACTGAAGACAATAAAAGTTCTGTATAATCAGGATATGGTGGATTTAAAATTTTACTTTTCAAACCCTGTTCCACTACCTCACCTTGATACATAACAACTATTTCATCTGAGATTGCTTTAACTGTTGCTATATCATGGGTTATAAAAATATAAGTTACACCAAGATCTTTTTGTAATTTTTGGAGTAATTTTAATATTCCTTCTTGAACAATTTGATCTAGCGCTGATGTCACTTCATCACAAATAATTAAATCTGGGTTAGCCGCTAAAGCTCTTGCAATGCATATTCTCTGTTTTTGGCCTCCAGATAATTCGGATGGTAATCTATCTAAAAAAGTTTGATCTAATTCAATCATTTTTAATAATTCAATAACTTTTGCTTCTCTTTCTTTCCCTTTTATACCTTGATAAAATTCTATTGGCCGTCCTATTATCTCATCAACAGTTTGACGGGGGTTCATTGCAGTATCAGGCATTTGAAAAATTATTTGAATTCTTCTTAATTCTTCTTTTGACCTTTGCTCAAGTTTTGGAGACAATTTTTTTCCATCAAAAATTATTTCTCCTTTTAATTGAGGAAGTAAGCCAGTAATTACTCTTGCTGTTGTTGATTTTCCTGATCCACTTTCGCCAACTATAGCTACTGTTTTGCCTTTAGGAATATCTATAGAAACATTGTGTAAGACCTTCGATGAACCATATGCTGCATCAATATTTTTAATGGACAACATATAATCTTCATTTGTTTCTTCAGGCTTGATCAATGATCTTACTGACCATAGAGATTTAGTGTATTCTTCTTTTGGGTTTGATAGCATATCTCTTGTTTCAGCTTCTTCAACTTCTTCACCGTATCGCAAAACTTTTATTCTATCAGCCATTTGCGCAACTACGGCTAAATCATGAGTAATATAAATTGCCGCTGTATTAAATTTGTCTACTATAGATCTCATAGCAGATAATACTTCTACTTGAGTAGTTACATCTAAGGCAGTAGTTGGTTCATCAAATATTATTAACTCTGGTCTTGGTGACATAGCCATAGCAGTCATTATTCTTTGAAGTTGACCTCCTGATACTTGATGCGGGTATCTATCTCCTATATTTTCCGCATCTGGAAGCTGTAGTGATTCATAAAGTTGAACCGCATCTTTTTTTAATAAATCCGTTGGATTTATCTTTAATCTATTAGCAGCACTTATTGTTTGATCCATTAATCTATGAGCAGGATTAAAAGATGCTGCTGCTGATTGAGCAACATAAGATATCTTAGTTCCCCAAATTTTTCTCTTTTCAAATTCAGTTAGTTTAGCGAGGTCTATGCCATTAAAATTAATTTCTCCCTTTATAATCTTACAACCTGGTTGAGTATACCCCATTGCAGCTTTACCCATAGTAGATTTTCCGGCACCACTCTCTCCTATTAAACCTAGTATTTCTCCTCTGTGTAAAGTCAAATCTACACCTTTTAAAATTTTATGCCATCTCTCATCTGAAAATCCATCAATATGGATATTTTTCATTTCAAGCAGGAGTTCTTTTGATTTATTTGACGTCATCTTTTAATCCGCTAGTAATGTAAAGATACCAATCAACAACAAAATTAATTGATACACAAAGCAAAGCAATTGCAGCAGCTGGAATTAATGGTGTTAAACCTGCTGTTATATCATATTGCGCATATTGAATAAGTATTGCATTTTCCCTCACCATTGATGCCCAATCTGCTGAAGGGGGTTGAATGCCAATTCCTAAAAAACTTAAACTAGATATTGTAAAAATTATAAATATAAACCTTAAACCAAATTCAATAATCAACGGTGAAGCTATATTAGGAAGTATCTCTCTGAAAATAATATATGATAAATTTTCACCTCTTAACCTCGCGACCTCTACATATTCTAGAACAACTTGACCAACAGCAACTGATCTTGATATTCTAAAAAATCTAGTTGACTCCAAAATTCCTAAAATGACAATTAAATTAAAATTAGTAGGTCCAAAAACTGATAAAAGTATAAAAGTAAAAATCATCACGGGTATAGCCATAAGCGTGTCTACTATTCTACTTAATAGCTGATCTAAATACCTTCTATCCAGAGCAGCTATAATTCCAAATACTGTTCCAATTCCTAAAGCAATAAAAGTAGCCAATAAACAAATACCAATTGTATTTCTTGCAGCATAAATAATGCGAGAAAAAATATCTCTTCCAATTTGATCAGTACCAAATATATGGCCATCACCCCAAGGAGCATAAGCTACTGGGAATATTTCTGCTTCTCCATGTGGAGCAATTAAGGGAGCAAATATTGCAGCAAAAAAATATATAAATAGTACAATCATACCAAACCAAGCTGAGATTGGAGCTTTTGATAAGGCAATTTTTAATCTTTCTAATCTAGTTCTTCTTTTAATTAAATTTGCAACTTCACTTTTTGCAGAATAAGATAAATTTTCGCTCATTTTGGGTATAGTAACCTTGGGTTAGAAATAATTCCGATCAAGTCAGCAATTAAATTTAATATTACATATGTTGATGCAAAAATTAATGCGCAAGCTTGAACAACGGGTAAATCTCGATTATAGACTGATCCGACCATCAACCTACCAATACCTTGATAGTTAAAAACATATTCAACAACAACTGAGCCAATCAACATATAAGCTAAGTTTATTGCAATTACTTGAGAAATAGGTGCCCAAGCATTTGGAAGTGCGTGTTTAACAATTACCTCGTATCTAGAAGCTCCCGATAATTTTGCCATTTCAATATATTCACTTGATAAGATATTTATTATCGCTGACCTTGTCATTCTCATCATGTGACCCATAGTAATTAATGTCAAAGTAAAAACTGGAAGAGCAGTCCTGTAAAATCTTTCAGCCAAAGTTGAAGCTTCATCCACATTAGAAATAGTTGGAAAAACTGGAAACAGTGTCGCTAGTAAAAGAATAAAAATATAGGCTGTAAAAAATTCTGGTGAAGATACGGTTACTAAGCTAACTCCAGTTGCTGACCTATCATAATAAGAGTTTCTGTATAATGCTGCTGAGATACCTAAGATTAAAGATAGCGGAATAGCCAACATGGCGGCAACCCCTGTTAAAAATAATGTATTCTTTAATCTGGGGACAATTAAACCAACAACTTCTCTAGACCTATCACCTTGATCACCTTGAACTTTAGATCTTCCAGAGAAAGAACTACCAAAATCTCCTTGAAAAACATTTCCTAACCAATCAAAATATCTTGTTACCGGAGGTTTATCTAAACCCAATTCTGCTCTTAGGGCTTTGACTGCAGATTTTGTTGCACTTTGACCTAATATTTCCGTGGCAAAGTCTCCCGGTAAAAAAGAGAATGTACTAAATATTATTACCGAAAATGCAAAAACTGTAACGAGACCAAGGCTAAGCCTTAACAAAATTGTTCTAAATATTGGATGAATTCTACTAATATTACCCTCCTTAAAGATACAATCTTAATTCTTAAAGTTTTGTCTAAATTAGGTCAACATGTAAGCTAAAATTAATAATTTATACGTTGAATTAAAACGTTATATATGTTTTTATATATTAACTTAAGTTTGTTTTTTGTTAAATTTCTAAAAATTATGAACAAAAATCTTAGGTTTTTGTTCAATTATAAGGGAGGACAAATGAAAAATAAGAAAATAGACAAATACATTGAAGAACAGTCTTCAAAGCTAACAAAAGGGCTTATTGATAGAAGACAGTTCATGATGTCTGTCCTTGCTACTGGGGTCACGCTACCAATTGCATTATCATTAGCAGATAAAGCAGTTGCAGCTACACCAAAAAAAGGTGGACATTTAAGATGGGGTAATAGTGCAGCAGATGCAACTGATACTCTTGATCCAGCTACTTATCAGAGCTCATTTATGCAAGCTACTGCTTGGTCATATCAGAACTGTCTAACTGTTGTTGATTCAGATCACACAATTGTTGGAGAGCTTGCTGAGTCAATTGAATCAGACGATGCTCAAACTTGGGTATATAATCTTCGCAAAGGTGTTGAATTCCATAATGGTAAATCAATGACAGCAGAAGATGTTGTGCTCAACTACCAGTATCATATGAATCCAGATACTGCTTCGGCAGCAGGTGGACTGTTATCTCAAATTGAAACAGTTTCTGCTGATGGAAATGACAGAGTTATTTTTAAGCTAAAAGGTGCAAATGCCGATTGGCCTGCAATAACTACTGACTATCATATTATGATTAAACCAACAAAAGATGGAGTTGTTGATGCTCAATCAACGATTGGAACTGGTCCATACATTATGGATGAATTCAATCCTGGTGTTGGTGCAAAATTTGGAAAAAGAAATCCAAATTATTTCAAAGGTGATAGTGTTGCACACTTTGATTCAGTTGAAGTAATTGGTATTAATGATCCTGCTACTAGACAAGCAGCTTTATTAAACGGTGAAATCGACTGGATGAATGGTGTTGATCTTAGAACTGCTAATCTATTGACTAGAAATCCTAGTGTAGAAATTACAGCAGCTTCTGGTTACGCTCACTATACAGCTCCAATGAGATTGAACGTTCCACCGTTTGATAACTTTGATGTGCGTATGGCAATGAAGTTTGCAATTAAAAGACAGGAAATTGTTGATAAGATTATGCTTGGATATGGTACTGTTGGTAATGATCATCCGATCTCTACTGCTCACCCATATCACAATAGCGCTTTAGAGCAGAGAGAGTTTGATGCTGATAAAGCTGCATATCACTGGAAAAAATCTGGTGTAAGTGGACCAATTGAAATTAGTACTTCAGAGGTTCCTTATGCAGGATGTACAGATGCAACAAACTTGATTGCAGCATCTGCCCAAGAATGTGGTATCGATCTTCGAGTTAAAAAAGAGCCTGAAGATGGTTACTGGAGTAACGTATGGAACACAAAAGGTTTCAGTATGAGTTCTTGGGGTGGAAGACCTACAGAAGATATGATGTGGTCTGCTGCATTCACAGATGACACTGAGTGGAACGAAGCTGCATGGGGTAATCTAGTTCAAACTGATTCAACTGTTCGTTTCAATGAACTTGTTAGATCTGCTAGATCAGAACTTGATGCAGAAAAAAGAAAATCAATGTACTGGGAGGCACAAGCTCTTTGTAACTACGATGGTGGTGCAATTGTTTATGCATTTAACCAATATGTTGGTGCTGGTTCTAAAAAACTTGCTCACGGTGAAGATGTTGCTGGTAACTGGGAAAGTGACGGTAACAAACTTTCTGAACGTTGGTGGTTTGCATAAAATATTAATTTTCTTTGTGGCGCATTAAAATGCGCCACACTATTTCAAGTAATCTTCCAAAAAAATGTTTTTAAAAAAAAAGAAATATCTCTTTGATGGAGGTTCAGGCCAAACTTTAATGGAAATGGGTTTAGAAACAAAAGGTGATCTTTGGTCTGCACAAGCTTTATTAAATGAAAATAATCACCAAATGGTTGTAGATATGCATAAGAATTTTATAAATGCAGGATCACAATTAATAGTTACCTCAAATTTTAGTGTTAGAAGAAGACTGTTAAAAAATTACAATTTACTTGATAAATTTGAATTTGGAATAAGATCTGCTGGGGCACTTGCATTAAAAGCAAAAAATGAAAGTGATAAAAAAGTTATTGTTGCAGGCTCATTGCCAAACCAAGGCGTTACATATTCCCCAATACATTTTGAAACTGATGAAACAATGTTTAACTATTTTCATGAAATTGCAAAAATATTAAAAGATTACGTCGATATATTTTACTTAGATGTTTTGTGTTCCATCAAAGAAATAAAAATTGCTTTAGAGGCTTCAAAGGAATTTAATAAACAAGTTCTTGTAGGTGTTCACTTACGTTATGATGGAAAATTACCATCTGGAGAAAGTCTTGATGAGCTTTTTGAAACTATTCAAAAATTTAATTGTTGTGGCATAGTGTCAGCCTGCGTATCACCTGAAATCATTAATTTGAGTATTCCTATATTTAAAAAACAAAAGCTTCCTTTTGGTTATAAAATGAATTTATTTAAAGAACTGCCTACTAGTAATGAAGAAAAATTTAATTCAGAAGGTTTTGAAGAAAATTATAATTATATTGATCCTATTGAGTTACTTGGGACTCGAAATGAAGAATTTGGAGAAGAAAAATATAAAAAGTTTGTTTTAAATTCTTTAAATGAAGGTGTTACTCTAGTTGGTGGATGCTGTGAAGTAAAGCCACGACATATTGAAGCTATTAAGAATTTATTTTAAAATTTTTTTTTCATTATTTTGTGATAAGTTAAATAAGTTTTATGCGAGATTTAGTTAGTAATTACAGATTTGTTGTAAAGCCAGTTATCAAGGAAACTGGTAGATCTTTAGATTTGGCTAGACCCATGAAAATACACCCTCTTACATATCAAGAGTTACCACTTAACCCAGAATATACTAACTACGCCGATGGGAGATTTACGCTTGAAAAATTATCTCATGCTACAGCAGATGAAATGTATTGGAAAGCTAGACAAGAAATAATTTTACGTCATACAGGTGAGCATCCATACGAAATCTCTGGTCCGGATGCTGAAAATTTACTTCAACAAATATTTCCTAGAGATATTTCAAAAGTAAAAATAGGACGATGTTCTTATCAATTTGCTTGTTACCACGATGGAGGAATGATTTCAGATGGATTATTATTAAGATTAGAAAAAAATAAATTTTGGTTTGCACAAGGTGA
>CACKQA010000027.1 GCA_902602135.1 uncultured Alphaproteobacteria bacterium | reverse complement strand
TTAAAACATGTTATAGTTGGAGCAGTTGAAAATGCCAATATACCTCCAATGGAACCAGCGCTTGAACCAAAAATTAGTAAAGATAGTGGTATGGCAGGATCTCACGGACCACGTTCAAAAGAATCTATTGATAAAGCAAAAATACAATTAGAAAACTTTGTTAAAATTTTAAATTCCCTAAATATAAAAGTTGATAGACCAACACCTATTGACTTTTCTCAGAGTATCGAGACACCTGATTGGTCTAATGATGGTATGTTTGGTTGCATGCCTCCAAGAGATGTTATTCTTACTGTAGGAAATGAAATGCTAGAGGCGCCAATGTCTTACAGATGTAGATGGTTTGAATACCTTGCTTATAGACCACTACTTGAAAAATATTATTCAGAAGATAAAAACATGAGATGGGAATCTGCACCTAAACCAAGATTAACTAATCAATCGTATAAGTCTAATTATCTTCCTGAAGGTATAACGGAAGAAGAACGTTATAAAAAAATCGAAAATAGAGACATGATATTGACAGAAAAAGAACCACTTTTTGATGCAGCAGAAATTTTACGCTTTGGAAAAGATCTTTTTTATCATAACAATTTTACATCAAATTTAAGTGGCCTAGATTGGTTAAGAAGACATTATCCAAATCATCGTGTTCATCAAATTAATTTACCAGGTGATTTAATTCCAACTCACATTGATGCATGTTTTACTCCAATTAAACCAGGAGTTATAATTATTAATCCGAATAGAAAAATATCATCAGAGCAAAGAAAAATTTTTGATGATAATAAATGGGAAATTCATGAGGCAGCACCTTCTATTCATAATAGTCCGCCACCTATGTGTTATTCATCAATCTGGTTATCAATGAACGTTTTGATAATTGATCCTAAAACTATATGCGTCGAGGCAACTGAAGAAAAAATGATTAAACAAATGGAAAGTTTTGGATTGGATGTTATTCCTGTTCCTTTTAGAGACGTTTATGCATTTGGGGGTAGTCTACATTGTGCCACCACTGATGTTCATAGAGAGGGTGAGTGTGAGGATTATTTTCCAAATCAATAATGGATAGTTTTAATCAAAATAATTTTAAAGCCAATTTACATGATACAAACTTTTCTAGAATTGGTATAATTACACTATCAACAGATTTTACCATAGAGCAAGATTTTAGAAAAATTTGCCATAATTTACCAGTTGATCTATTTTTTAATAGGATACCTTTTTTAAATCCTCTAACTCATGAAAATTATATGAGGATGGCTGATCATCTTACAGAAACAACAAACCAGATACTACCCAATGAAAAAATACAAGTTGTAGCATATGGATGTACTTCAGGTACTATTGAAATTGGTGAAAAAAGAATAAGATCTGAAATTTTCAAAGCTAAACCTGATGCTTTAATTACGACACCTATTACAGCAGCTGTCAAAGCACTTAAATTGTTAAACCATAAAAAAATTGCTGTTCTTACTCCTTATCCAAAAGATGTTAATGTTAAAGTTTACAAATATTTAATTGATAGTGGATTTGAAATTAAATCATTTAGTTCGTTTAACTTAAATTATGATTCAGAAATTTCCAAAGTTACTCATGATAGTTTAATACAAACAATTTCCTCAATTGATTTAACAGATGTTGATAGTATTTTTGTTTCTTGTACTGCATTAAAAGTAATTGATATTATCGAAACATTAGAGTCAAAATTAAGGACAGATATCATTTCAAGTAATCAAGCTATTATTTGGGATTCATTAAGATTATCTAATATTAATCAAAAAATTGATGGTTTTGGCAACCTATTTAAATTACATTAAATAGGGTTTAAATTGATTACACTTCAACAAATACAAGATGCACATAAGAAAATTTTACCTTATGTTAATTATACACCATTAATTAATTCTAATTTCTTATCAAAAAATACTACAGTAAAACTAAAGTTAGAAAATTTTCAAATCACTGGTTCATTTAAGTTAAGAGGTGCTGTTAATAAACTTCTTTCTTTAAGTGAAGATGACAAAAGCAAAGGAGTCATTGCAGTCTCTACAGGCAATCATGGCAAAGGCGTTGCTTATGCTTCAAAAGTATTGGGCATTCAATCAACAATATACATGTCTTCAATGG
Organism: uncultured Alphaproteobacteria bacterium; assembly: GCA_902602135.1. GTDB lineage: Bacteria > Pseudomonadota > Alphaproteobacteria > HIMB59 > CACPNW01. The sequence continues at coordinate 12,388 of CACKQA010000027.1, read as the reverse complement.
TTCCAGAATATAGAAAAGAGGCTATTGAAAAATTAGGAGCTAAAGTAGAAATTATTGGAAAGAATAGTGATGAAGCTGATTTGCATGCTAAACAAATTGCGAAAGAAAAAAATATCCCATTAATTCATCCTTTTGATGATGAAGATATTATAATAGGCCAAGGTACAGTTGGACTTGAAATGCTTAATGAATTTCCCGAAGTTGATACAGTAATTATACCAACATCTGGTGGCGGTCTTATATCTGGAATAGCAAAAGCTATTAAACTTCAAAAACCTAACACAAAAATTATTGCCGTATCTATGGAAAGAGGCCCTTCAATGTATGAAAGTCTAAAAGAAGGTAAGCCTGTTGATGTAGAAGAAACTGAAACTTTAGCTGATTGTTTAGGGGGTAGTATTGGTTTAGATAATAAATTTACATTTAATATTGTACAACAATACGTTGATGATTTTGTTTTAGTAAGTGAAGAAAAAATAGCTGAGGGAATTAGAATAAATTTTTTAGAACATAAAATTGTATCTGAAGGTGCTGCAGCAACAAGTGTAATGGTTGTTAAAGAAAAATTAACATCGCACCTAGGAAAAAATATAATTTGTTTAATTTGTGGTGGAAATATTGACTCGGAACTATTTAACAAAGTTTTAAGCCATGCTCATCCTTAATAAAAATGACATTATTCAATATGTAGATTTGAATAAAAATCTCATTCCAATAATAGAAGAAGCATTTAATAGTTTATCAAAGGGGTTGGTAATGATGCCACCTATAATGAGAATCGATATTGGAAAATATCATGGTGAATCAGATGTTAAAGCTGCATACGTTGAAGGTCTTGATAGTTTTGCAATAAAAATTGCCTCAGGTTTTTTTGATAATCCAAAACTTGGTTTGCCATCTAGTAATGGACTGATGGTTTTATTAGATTCAAAGACTGGAGTTGTACAATCTGTTTTATTAGATGAAGGTTATCTTACAGATACTAGAACAGCTATAGCAGGAGCAATAGCTACAAAATATTTATCAAATCAAAATGCTAATTCTGTTGGTATTATTGGGGCTGGAATTCAAGCCAAATTACAACTTCAAGCAATAATGTTAGTTAGAAAAATAAATAAAATTATAGTCTGGGCAAGAGATAAGAAAAAAGCGAACCAATTTATAGAAAGTTTCAAAAATTTAGATATAGATTTGTATATAGCTTCTTCTTGCAAAGAATTGGCAAGCTTATCAGAAATAATTGTTACAACAACTCCTAGTAAAAAACCGCTTTTGGAATTTGATTGGATAAATAAAGGAACTCACATAACAGCAATGGGATCAGATGCAGAACAAAAAAATGAATTAGATCCTTATATGTTAAAAAATTGCGACCAATATGTGCCTGACAATCAATTACAAACAAGTGTTTTGGGTGAATTACATCATGCTTTAAAACAAAATATAATTTCTTCCAAAGAAAAATTTAATGAACTCGGCGATATAATTAACGATCCAAGTTTAGGAAGAAAAAATAAAGAAGATATAACGATATGTGATTTGACAGGAACTGGTGTACAAGATACTGCAATAGCTAGATTTGCTTATAATCTTTGTAAAAAAAATAATTTAGGCATCAATATTTAATTTATGAGTCAAGCAATAGTAAAAAAAACGTCTGATTATTTCAAATCAAAAGGAGTTGTCTTACCTAGTATAAGTGAACTTCAAGATCCTCAAATTATTAATGATGATATCAAAAATTCTCTAAAAAAAATAAATAATAATGATATCAATCCTCTTAACCTTTTTAGAGTTCACTGGTTTAATAAAAGAGATCAATCAGGTTTTGGAAATGAGCCTGAATATATTGTGCTTCCAACAGAATTCACAGGTGTAAAGGCAAAGATAATTGTAAATATGGGACGATATTTTCCCTTAATAACAGCTCATAAAGTTTTGGCAGCTTATGGTTGTTTGCTTCCAAGAATATTGAATGGCACTTTTGATTATGAAAAACATAAAGCGGTTTGGCCTTCTACAGGAAATTATTGTAGGGGTGGAGTGGCAATATCTCGGATAATGGGTCTTAATAGTATTGCAATACTTCCTGAAGGAATGAGTAATGAGAGATTTGAATGGTTGAATAATTGGGTTGAAGATAAAAAAAATATCATAAAGACAAAAGGTACAGAAAGTAATGTTAAAGAAATCTACGATGCTTGTAATGAATTAAAAAAAGATAATCAAAATGACATAATAAATCAATTTGATGAGTATTATAATTACGGTATTCATCGTTCTGTAACTGGTCCATCGTTTGAAAAATCATTTCTTAAAGTTAAAGGTAGCAGTAATTTAACGCCTAGGTTTTACGTAAGTGCTTCAGGATCAAGCGGTACACTAGCAGCAGGAGATTATCTGAAAGATAGATTACAGACGAAGATTGCAGTTGTTGAAGCTTTGGAGTGTCCAACATTGCTTCACGGAGGTTATGGTGAACATAATATACAAGGAATTGGTGACAAACATGTTCCTCTTATTCATAATGTAATGAATACAGATTTTGTCGTAGATGTTTCTGATCAAGCTACAAATAATCTAAATATGATTTTTAATACTGAAATAGGAAAAAAGTTTTTAATTGAGAAAAAAAATTTTCAGCCTGATTTTGTTTCTCGACTTCCTGAATTTGGCTTTTCAGCAATAGCAAATATATTGGCATCAATAAAACTAGCTAAATATATGGATTTAAATAGTGATGATGCAATTATAACGGTTGCTACAGATGGTGCAGATTTATATATGTCAGAATTAAATAAGACCATTGCTGATTTTAAAAATAATTATGATGAAATAGTTTGCGCTGAACTATTTGGAAAACACTTATCAGGAATATCTACTGATAATATGCTAGAACTTTCTTACATGGATAAGAAAAGAATATTTAATTTAGGGTACTTTACTTGGGTAGAGCAACAAGGTGTAAGTCTTGAAGAATTTGAACAAAGAAAAGATCAAAAATTTTGGAATTCACATTATGAATATATGCTTTCTCTAGACAATAAGATTAAAGAATTTAATAATATGTAGGTTATGAAAACTCAGTCATTACATAACCAATTAGTAGAATGGCGTCATGATCTTCATATGCACCCACAATTAAGTTTTGAAGAAGAGTATGCTGCAGCAAAAGTGTCAACACTTCTAAAAGAGTTTGGAATAGAAGTTCATTCTGGTATTGCCAGAACTGGAGTAGTTGGAATTTTAAAAAAAGGAAATAGTTCAAAATCAATAGGTATAAGAGCTGACATGGATGCTCTTCCTATACATGAAACTAATAAGTTTAGTTATAAGTCCAAGTTTGATAACAGAATGCATGCATGTGGACATGACGGTCACACAACAATGTTATTAGGTGCAGCAAAATATTTATCAGAAAAAGGTAATTTTAACGGTACGGTATATTTTATTTTTCAACCTGATGAAGAGAATACATTCGGTGCAAGAACAATGATAGATGAAGGATTGTTTGACAAATTTAACATTGATGAAGTTTACGCTATGCACAATATTCCTAACATGGAAATTGGAACATTTGGTACAAGAAATGGAGCTATTACAGCCAGCGAAAATTTATTTGAAATTGAAATAAAAACTAAAGGTGGGCACGCTGCATTACCTCATATGGGGGTAGATGCAATAACTGTTGGTTCTCAAATAGCTGTAGCACTTCAATCGATAGTGTCTAGGAAATTAAATCCAGCAGACAATGGTATAGTGTCTATTACTGAATTTATAACCGATGGTAAAAAAAACGTTCTGCCAGGTATGGTAAAAATGACTGGTGACGCAAGAGCTTTATCAAAAGAAACAAATGAAAAAATTGCTTCAAAAATGTTACAAATTGTCGAAGGGATTTGCAATGCACATGGTGTTAATGGTAGTGTTAAATATGAAACAGCCTGTCCTGTAACTTTTAATTCAAAAAATCAAACTGAGTCTGCAACAAAAGCTGCAGTTTCTTTACTTGGTAGTGATAAATGTAATGGTAATATAGAACCACGTTTATTCTCAGAAGATTTTTCTGTTATGGCAAATGAAAAACCTGGCTGCTTTGTTTTAATGGGTAACGGAACATCAGAGCAGCATTCTAGACCTTTACATGCTGATAATTATGATTTTAATGACGAATTATTAGTTATAGGTTCTTCATATTGGACTGAATTGGTAGAACAACAATTAAAATAAATGTTTTCTGAAAACTTAAATAAACTAAAGAAAAAAATGTCTGAGAACAATATTGATCTCTCAATTATAACTGATGATGACTCGATATATTATTTCACAGGATACCATGACTTTCTTCATATGGATTTTTATCGACCAACATTATTAGTTGTTTCAAATGATCATAAAACTTATTTAATTACACCTCTTCTTGATGTTTTATTAGTACCAGAATCTTGTCCTGTAGATATAGTTGAAACATGGAATGATGGTATTGGAAATGAATGGAGAGAATTATTACCTCAAATCATTAATCAGCATAAAAATATTTTTATTGAAAAATTTAAAATTAACCCAATGGTTAAGAGTTATTTAGACGAATTACTTCAAGACCATCCTGGGGATTTAACCAAATTAATAGATAATATAAGAATGATTAAATCTAATCATGAATTGAATATAGCTCGTCATGCTGGCGAAGTTGGTATGGCTATGATGGAGGCAGCAAAAAAAACAATTGGCCATAATGTTCCTGAGTATGAGGTTGCACTTGCACAATCACAAGCTGGAACAAGAAAAGCTGCAGATCTTTTAAAAGAATTTTATCCTTATAATATCAATATGTCTCCAAATATTCACTTTTTACCTGTTATGACATCAGGTCATGATTTACCTAAAACTCACCATCGTGCTTCAACCAAAATTATAAAAAAGGGTGATCCCGTATTCGTATGTTATTGTGGTTCTACAAATTTTCATAGGTTTAAATTAGGTTTTGACAGAATATTTTGGGTAGAAGAAATTCAATCCGATGAACAAATAAAAGCTTTTGAGACTGCAGTTAAATCTCAAAAAGCTGCTCTTGAAATTCTTGGCCCTGGAGTAACAGCTGAAGAAGTTCATGCTGCTTATGCAGATACTATACAGTCTGAAGGATACCCTTATCCTACATTTCGATGTGGAAGAGGTACAGGCTTTAGCTTTTTAGAGGAACCACAATTAGTAGTTGGTAATAAAACAGTACTGGAGCCTGGAATGGTATTTGCCGTTGATGGTGGGGCAAGTGCAAATAATTTTAGATCACAAGTTGGTGATAGTTTTATTATAACAAAAGATGGATACGAACAAATTACACATCATTCTAAAAATATTGATGACCTAATAATTCCACATGGATGAAATCACAGTATTTAACACACATTGCTGTGGTGAAATTGGGGATGTCGTAACTGGAATTAAAGGCTTGAAGTTTAATTCACCTGAGGAAGCTTCTAAAAAACTTTTTTTAGATAAAAAATGGAGAAATTTTTTTTTAAATGAACCTCGGGGAGGGGTCTTTAAACATTGTAATATTATTTTAGAACCTTCAAATAAAAATGCAGATTCTGGATTTGTAATCATGGAACCAGAAGATAATCCTCCAATGAGTGGATCAAATGCAATTTGTGTAACAACAGTCTTATTAGAAAAAAATATTGTTCAAATGAAATATCCTAAAACCACGCTTACACTTGAAGCTCCCGGTGGTTTAATAAAAGTTGTTGCTGATTGTGCAAATAAGAAAGTTAAAAGTGTCACTTTAACTAATCTTGCCTGCTTTGCAGATAAAATAGATGTAGATTTAAAGACTAAAAATTATGGTACAATTAAAGTAAGTACTGCTTTTGGAGGTGACAGTTTTTTAATTTGTAATGCTAGTGATTTTAATCTTAAAATTGAACCAAAGAATGCAAATAAATTTGTAAATGTTGCCAAAGAATTATTGAAAGAAGCAAACGCATCTATTGGGTTTGAACATCCTACTATTAAAGGATTAGACTATCTTTCCTTTTGTCAATTTATTGAACCCTTAAAAAAAAATAATCAATCATTACTTACAGGATTAAATACAGTTGTTATACGACCTGGGAAACTTGATCGCTCACCTTGTGGTACAGGTACTTCAGCAAGATTAGCAGTAATGAAAGAAAAAAATGAAATACAAATAAATGAAGAATTTATATCAAAGTCTATTATAGGATCTTCATTTAGAGCAAGTATTGAAAAAGAAATTAAAATTAATAACAAAAATTGTATTATTCCAAAAATAACAGGTAGTGCATTTATTACTGGAAAACAAAGTTTATATATCGATAAGGATGATCCTTTTCCAGAAGGTTATAGATTAAATGACACATGGCCAGATTCATTAAGTTAACTGTGATTAAATAACACTAGCTTGGCAAGTTAATTCATTTTACTTTCATCAACTATTCTAATAATTAATAAAACAAATGACAAAATTTAATGCCTGGAATGTAATTAAAAACGGTTTAAATGGTCAGTCTTATTGGACTAGACAATGGCGTGATCCAGAACCAAAAAGTATTTATGATGTTGTAATAATTGGGGGAGGTTTACACGGTCTTGCCACAGCATATTATTTAGCAAAGAATCATAATATAAAAAATGTAGCTGTCTTAGAAAAAGGCTGGATTGGTGGAGGAAACGCTGGACGTAATACAACTATTGTAAGATCAAATTATATGATGCCAGGCAACCACGAATTTTATGAACATTCTTTAAAGTTATGGGAAAATTTAAGTCACGAATTAAATTATAATGTAATGTTTAGCCAACGAGCTCATGTCTCGTTATTTCATAGTCCTGGTGCTAAAGATTCAGTTTCACGGATTTATAATATTATGCGACTCCACGGAACTGATGCAGAACTGTGGGATTTAAAAACTTTAAAGAAAAAAATACCGCATTTAAATTATCATAATTCTAGATTTCCAATACTTGGAGCTGCAGTTCAAAAAAGAGCAGGCAATGCAAGACACGATGCAGTTGCATGGGGTTATGCAAGGGCTGCAGATACATTAGGTGTAGACATTCTTCAAAATTGTGAAGTTACAGGTTTTACAAGAAAGAATGGAAATATTGAAAGTATTCAAACTTCAAGAGGAATTATAAAAGGAAAGAAAATAGGATTTGCTGTTGCAGGCAATACTTCAGTGTTATGGCAAATGGCAGAATTAGGTAATTTGCCAATTGAGTCTCATAAATTACAAGCATTTGTATCTGAGGCAGTTAAACCACTTCTAGATCAGGTTGTTGTTTACGGTGTAGGTGGCGCACATTTCTATATATCGCAGTCTGATAAAGGAAGCATGGTATTTGGTGGTGATCTTGACTGGTATAAATCATATGCGCAAAGAGGAAATCTTCCTATGGTTCAAGATGTTGCCGAAGCGGCTATGGCAATATTTCCTTCACTTGGAAGAATAAGATTACTTCGTCATTGGGCAGGTGTTATGGATATGACAATGGACGGATCATTTTTTATTTGTAAAACGCCAATATCTAATCTCTATTTAAATGCTGGTTGGAATTATGGAGGTTTTAAAGCTAGTCCAGCATCCGGTTGGTATTTTGCTGACTTAATTGCAAATGAAAGCCCGCATAACTACGTGCAAAATCATAATTTAGAAAGATTTGAAAAAGGTATCAATATTGATGAACGTGGCGCAGGACCTGATCCAAAATTGCACGGTTAAATGATTAGAATCAATTGTCCTTATTGTGGTGAAAGAGATCATAGTGAATTTAGCTATGGAGGAGATGCAACAATCAATTATCCTTCGTTAGATGCATCTGAGAAAGAATGGACTGAAGCTATATTTTTTAGAAAAAACATAAAAGGGTTTCAATTTGAAACATGGCATCATTCGAATGGATGTAGAATGTGGTTAGTGGTTGAACGTTCTACAGTCACTCATGAAATAAAAAGTGTCAAACCATGCCATCCAAATTTACAGAAGGTTGCAGAAAATAATAAATGAAAACACGAAGATTAGATAACTATGGAAAAATTAATAGAGATAAAATTTTATCCTTTAGTTGGGATAAAAAAAATTACAAAGGTTTTGAAGGAGATACGCTAGCATCTGCATTACTAGCAAATAATATCGGCATAGTTGGTAGAAGTTTTAAATATCATAGACCAAGGGGAATATTTTCTAGTGGAGTCGAGGAATCCGGCGCCTTAGTTACAATTGGTTCAAAAGATAGAAGAGATCCAAATGTAAGAGCAACAACACAAGAATTATATAATGGTTTGGAAGCAAGTGGTCAAAATGCATTTCCAAATGTAAATTTTGATCTAGCTGGAATAAATAATTACTTAGGCAGGTTTTTTGCAGCTGGTTTTTATTATAAAACTTTTATGGGAATACCTCCACTTGAATGGGGTAAAGGAACAGCCATATGGATGTTTTTTGAAAAATTTATTAGAAAAGCGGCGGGAATGGGAAGTGCTTCTGGGTTACCTGATCCAGATACTTATGAGCATGCTCATGATTTTTGTGATTTAATTGTTGTAGGATCAGGACCTGCTGGTGTTGCAGCTGCATTAGAGGCAGCAGAAAAAAAATTAGATGTTATTTTAGTTGAGCAAGATAGTCTTATTGGAGGAAATCAACTTGCAGAAAATGATTTTGATAACTCACAAATTAAAAATCAACTTGAAAATCTAGGTATAAAAATAATGACTAGAACTACTGCATTCGGATTATATGATAATTGTGTTGTTGGTTTATTAGAGAGAGTAACAGACCATATATCAGCACCAAATGTAAACATTCCACGCCAAAGATTTTGGACCATTAGAGCAAAGCATATAATTGTTGGTGCTGGAGCAATTGAAAGACACATTGCATTTAATAATAATGATATTCCTGGTGTAATGACCGTAAATGCATCAAAGCATTATTTGAATAGATATGGTGTACTCACCGGAAAAAGAATTGTGATAGCTACAAATAATGATTCTGTTTATGAAACAGCACATCAATTATCAGAAGCTGGGGCCAATGTAACTGTTCTTGATTCACGAACTAATTTTGAAATTGAGACAAATAAAAGTTTTGAAATTAGAAAAGGGTATGTACCTTATAATATTAATGGTTCAAAAAAAATTGATAGTTTAGATATATCAAAAAATGAAACTATTAATAAATCTGAAACTATAAATTGTGATCAGGTTCTATTATCAGGTGGCTGGTCACCTGCTGTACATTTGTTATCTCACAGAGGCGTAAAGCCTAAATGGGATTATAACAATGCTTGTTTTTTACCAAGTGACACAAAAGAAAATATTACAATGGTAGGTTCTTCAAGAGGTTTATGGAATAAAAATGATTGTATTGCTTCTGGGATAGCAGGAACTACTGATGCGTTGAACCGTTTAGGTATTTCTAAAACAAATTATTTTTTCCCAAAACCTGGTGGATGGAAAAACCCCATACAACCACTTTATGAAGTAAAATATAAAAAATCTAGATCAAAAAGTTTTGTAGATTATCAACATGATGTAACAACAGATGACGTAAGACTCGCACATCGTGAAGGTTTTATTTCAGTAGAGCATCTTAAAAGATACACAACTTTAGGTATGGCAAACGATCAAGGAAAAATGGGAAATATCATTGGATTGTCTTTAATGGCTGAACTTTTAAATAAAGAAATTCCAGAAGTTGGAACTACTGTTTTTAGACCTCCGTATACTCCTGTATCTATAGGTGCCTTAAGCGGAAGAAATGTTGGAAAACATTTTAGGCCGTTAAGAGTGACACCAATGCATCAATGGAATATTGATCATGGTGCAAAAATGATTGAAGTTGGATTGTATCAAAGACCTTGGTATTATCCCAAAGAAAATGAAACTTTAAGTGACTCTTATATAAGAGAAGCATCAACAGTAAGAAAAACAGTTGGAATTTGTGATGTAACGTCATTAGGCAAAATAGCTATTCAAGGACCAGACTCTACCGAATTTTTAAATAGAATTTATTCGAATGGTTTTTCAAAACTAGAAGTTGGAAAAGCTAGATACGGTATCATGTTGCGTGATGACGGTATTGTAATGGATGATGGCACATCTTGGAGATTAGCAGAAAATGAATATTTTATGACAACGTCTACAGGTGAAGCTGCAAAAGTGATGTCATGGTTAGAAGAATTACTTCAAACTAGATGGACAGATCTTAATGTTAATGTGACTAGTGTTTCTGAACAATGGGCAGGCGTATCAGTTGCAGGACCTAAATCTAGAGAAGTTCTCAATAATTGTGTCGATGATTCTTTGGTTGTAACTAATAATAACTTACCTTTTATGGGTGTAACTTCAACATTTCTTAAAGGTAATATTCCCTGTAGAATTGCAAGAATTAGTTTTTCAGGTGAATTAGCTTTTGAAGTTTATGTCAAATCAGATTTTGCTAATACAATGATGGACCTACTTTGGGCAAATGCAAAAAAATATGATGGATGTTTATATGGATTAGAAGCTTTAGGCGCACTTAGAGTTGAAAAAGGTCATGTAACAGCCGCTGAGCTTGATGGAAGGGTAACAATTGATGATGTAGGTTTAAGCAAAATGGCTTCTACAAAAAAATCATATATTGGAAGCGCAATGAGAAAAAGAGGAGTATTAAAAAATAATGATCGAGAAATTCTAGTAGGTTTCTTTCCTACAAACTTAAAGGAAACTTTTAATGCTGGAACTATTGTCTGTGAAAAAAATAATATTAAAGGACAGGGTATCGGAAGAATTACTTCAGTTACTTATTCTCCTGAACTTGGACATTGGATTGGATTAGGTTTTGTCAAGGGTGGTTTAGATAAATGGAAAGATACCAATTTAGTTGGGGCAGATCCTGTAAGAAATAAACAAATGAATTTAAAAGTTGTTTCACCACATATGATTGATCCTAAAGGAGAACGAATGTATGCATAGACATTCTGCACTAGAAACAATTTATAAGGTTGGAAAATATTCATCAAGTGAGAAACAATCCCTAACATTTAAAGAATTAAAAAGTTTAGAAATTTTGCAAATTGCTTGTTGGCCTGACAAAATTGATGAAATGAATAATTTACTATCAAAAGAACTAAAAATTAAAAATATTCCTAGTTTTAATAAGGGGATAATTTTTGAAAATAAATCATTATGGAGAATGGAACCTTTGAAATGGTGGCTATTTAATAAAGAAATTGAAATAAGTGAGCAAATCGCAACAATTTTAGACATGTCTCATGCTTTCACAGGTATCGAAATTACAGGAGATAATTCATCATTATTTTTAAATAGACATCTTCCAATTGATTTAAGAGCTAGGAATTTTCCAGATTTATCTTCTGCTAGCACAGCTATTCATCATGTAAGTGTTAAGCTATTTAAAATAACTTCCAATAGCTACTGTCTATATATACCAAGAGGTTTTGCTTTATCAATTTGGGAGATCCTTCTTGAAACAGCGGATCAGTTTGGATATGAAGTATTAGAGAGATAGATAGATTATCTTAGAGTAACGGAAACTGGTTATAAACTAATTACTAATGTAATTAGCGATTTGCATATAGTAAATTAATCATTTGCATCACCACCTCCGGCACCTTTTGCCCTAGATTCCTCTGACTCAGGAACAAAAGTTCTAAAAGCTATTTTAGATATTTGATCCCAAGATTTTTTATCAGGATTAATACCCTTAGAGAGCATATTATTTATATTTGATGATGAAATATTAATATCTAATTTTTGTTTATTAAAAATTTTCTTTGTGAGTAAAAGATCAAAATTTCTTTGATAATTTGTAGAGATAATTTCTCTATTAACCCTAATATTTTCATTTGTTATTTGTACATCAATTTTTTGATCTAACAAAAACTGTGAATAGATATTTTTTTTGGCATACTTATAAAGCAAAGGTATTAGGAATATGGGATCACTACAATTTTTAAAAGTTAATTTAAAATCATCCCTTTTATCTATTTTTGATACTAAATAATCAATCAATCCCGGGCCTATCACCAAAAAAGATTTATTTTCACAATCAAACTCATCATTTATTTTTGACGGATCTATACTGGCATTGAAAGTGTTATCTAATTCTTCAATTTTTAATTTTAATAATTTGATCCCATCCAAACCAAATATTTCAAGCCATGTTGTAATAAATGCAGCATCCTCATCTGATCCATAAGTAAACCCTAATCCTGAAAAAGCTCGTTGTGTATTAGTGTAGACTTCATAGTAAGAATAACTCACAGATATTAATATGTACTCATTGTTGAAAAACCCCATTCATCAACATTTTTATTATTCAGATCTGATAAATAAGGGGCTCCAGAAAAAAAA